>DASSJR010000045.1:0-8246 GCA_035691135.1 Nocardioides sp.
CTCCAGGGCCTGACCGGCTTCGGCGAGGCCCGCCGGATGACCCAGTTCAAGGACAAGTCGGCCAAGGGCGGTGAAGGAGCGGCGAGCGTCGGGCTGTTCACCTACCCCGTGCTCCAGGCCGCCGACATCCTGCTCTACCGCCCGCACTTCGTGCCCGTCGGCGAGGACCAGCGGCAGCACCTCGAGCTGACCCGCGACCTCGCCCAGCGGTTCAACCACCGCTACAAGAAGACGTTCCGGCTCCCCGAGGCCTACATCCTGCGCGAGACCGCCAAGATCTACGACCTCCAGCTGGTCGACAAGCAGATGTCCAAGAGCATCGGCGGCAACGGGTGCGTCTGGCTCCTCGACGAGCCCTCGGCGAGCGCGAAGAAGATCCGCTCCGCGGTGACCGACTCCGGCTCGGAGATCCGGTTCGACCCCGTGGAGAAGCCCGGAATCAGCAACCTGCTGACCATCTACTCCGCCCTCGCCGACCGCTCCATCGCCTCCCTCGAGGAGGAGTACGACGGGCGTGGGTACGGCGCCTTGAAGTCCGAGCTGGCAGAAGTCGTTGTCGACTTCGTCACGCCGTTCCGGGATCGCACGCTCGAGCTGCTCGACGACCAGGCGCATCTCACCGACGTACTCAACCAGGGAGCGGAGCGGGCACGCTCCGTGGCGGAGGCCACCCTGCGCGACGTGTACCAGCGAGTCGGCTTCGTGGCTCCGGCGCAGTAGGGTCCTGCCAATGCCCACCATCGGAGTCGCCCTGGCCATCCCCGAGCCCTGGGCGAGCGAGCTGCAGGACTATCGGCTGTCGGTCGGTGACACGACGGCCACCATGATCCCCACCCACATCACGCTGATCCCACCGATCGAGGTGGACGAGGACGACCTGGCCGAGGTCGAGAAGCACCTGACCGAGGTTGCCAGCGCCACCTCCGCCTTCCAGATCCACCTGCGCGGTACCGGCACGTTCCGGCCGGTCTCCCCGGTGGTGTTCGTGACGGTCGTCGAGGGCATCTCCGCCTGCGAGCAGCTGGCTGCGGCCCTGCGCCAGGGCCCGCTCAGCGTGGAGCTCCAGTTCCCCTACCACCCGCATGTGACGATCGCCCACCACCTGCCCGACGAGGCGCTGGACCGGGCGTTCGCGGAGCTCGCCGATTTCGAGAGCCTGTTCGGCGCCGAGGAGTTCCATCTCTACGTCCACGACGAGGAGAAGGGCTGGCAGCCGAGCCGCGAGTTCTCGCTGGTGCCGGTGGAGGCGTAGGCGGTGGGGCTGAAGGACCGGGTCACCCAGCGGATCGGGCGGCTGCGCAAGCGCCGACCCATCGTCGACCACCTCTTCCGGACGGCCGAGCACTACAGCGCCGTGAAGGGAAGCCTCCAGGCCGGGGCGGTCACCTACTTCGCCTTCCTCTCCTTCTTCCCGATCCTCGCCCTCGCCTTCGCCGTGATCGGGTACGTCGCCGGGGTCTACCGCGATGCCCAGACCGACCTGGTGCAGGCCGTCAGCGATGTGCTCCCCGGCATGGTGAGCCAGCAGGAGGCTGAGGGGAAGATCGCGATCACCGATCTCCAGGCGGCCGCGCCCGGCATCTTCACGATCGGGCTGCTGGTCATGCTCTACTCCGGCCTGGGCTGGATCTCGGCGATGCGTGACGCCCTGCTCGTGGTGTTCGAGAGGCCCCCCGACGAGCAGCCCAGCTTCGTGAAGGGCAAGTTGCGCGACCTGATCGCCCTGATCCTGCTGGGGGTGGTGCTTCTGCTCAGCGTGGGGATCTCGGGGGTGATCACCAGTCTGGCCAAACCGGTCCTCGAGTTCCTGCACCTGGGGATCGGGGCGTCTCCACTGCTGTGGTTGATTGCGCTCGCACTGGCGCTCGCCGCCAACTCGGTGCTGTTCTTCGCCTTCTTCAAGCTTCTGGGCGATCCAGACGACCCGCAGCGGTCCCTGTGGTCGGGCGCCCTGCTGGGCGCCGTCGGCTTCGAGCTGCTCAAGCAGCTGTCACGGTTCCTGATCGCATCCACCACCGACCAGCCGGCGTTCAAGGCGTTCGGTATCGCGCTCATCCTCCTGGTCTGGATCAACTACTTCTCGCGGGTCGTGATGTACGCCGCGGCCTGGGCGCACACCTCCGCGGAGGCACGAGAGATCCGGGAACGCCGCGCCCTCGCACGAGCGAGGATGGAGGAGCTGACCCGGGTCGACCTGCACGAGGCGGCCCCCGGGACGGCCGGCAGGAGCCGGACGGCCAAGTCGTTCGCGGCCGGCGGGGCAACCGCCATCGCGCTGGTCGCCGTGGCCCGTCGGAGGAAGAAGGAGCACTCGTGAAGTTCGAACGCAAGCACGCCGGGTTGTTGCTGGCCGTCGCGGTCTGGAACGTCGTCACCTTCGGCACCTTCGCGAAGAACCTCTGGGCCGCCTACGAGTCCGGGGAGGACCGCGCCACCGGCTACTGGGTCGCCCACAGCGTCCTGATCGTCGTCAACTTCGCCATTGCCGGCATCCTCGGCGCGTTGGGCTGGCAGGCCCTCCGCGCGAGTCGGCGCTAACGCGCGCCAGAAGGGGCGCGAGTCGGCGCAACTGCACGCGCCCCGGACGCCGAGCCGGCGCAACTGCACACGCCCCGGACGCCGAGTCGGCGCTTCGGCAACTCCTCCGCTGCGCTCCTCCGTTGCAGAGCCGCCGACTCGGCTGGTGCCTGGTCGAGGTTGTGCCCGTCGCGCGGTCTCCCGTGGTCGCCCCTGCGTGCTGGCGTTCCTCTCCAGCTCTAGTGGCCGTGCCGCAGGGCGGCGTGCAGGTCCCAGTTCAGGCGGGAGATGACGTCGAGCGGGATCTCCTTGGGGCAGGCTGCGGAGCACTCGCCGATGTTGGTGCAGCCGCCGAAGCCCTCGTGGTCGTGCTGGGCGACCATGTTGACCACCCGGCTGTCGCGCTCGGCCTGGCCCTGGGGCAGCTCGCCGAGGTGGGTCACCTTGGCGCCGACGAACAGCGACGCCGAGCCGTTCGGGCAGGAGGCGACGCACGCACCGCAGCCGATGCAGGTGGCGGCGTCGAAGGCGCGGTCGGCCTTGTCCTTCGGGACCGGGGTGGCGTGGGCGTCGGGGGCGGCGCCGGTGTTGACCGAGATGTAGCCGCCCTGCTGGATGATCCGGTCGAAGGCACTGCGGTCGACGCACAGGTCCTTGAGCACCGGGAAGGCGGCGGCACGCCACGGTTCGATGGTGATCGTCTCGCCGTCACTGAACGTCCGCATGTGGAGCTGGCAGGTGGTGGTGACCTCCGGCCCGTGGGCCTCGCCGTTGATCATCAGCCCGCACATGCCGCAGATTCCCTCGCGGCAGTCGGAGTCGAAGGCGACCGGTTCCTCACCTTCGGCGTTCAGTCGTTCGTTGAGCACGTCGAGCATCTCGAGGAAGGACATGTCGGGGGAGATGTCGTCGACCTCGTAGGTGTGCATGCCGCCCTTGGCGTCGTGGTGGGCCTGGCGCCAGATGTTGAGGGTGAGCCTCATTACTTGTACGACCTCTGCTTCATCTCGACGAACTCGTAGACCAGGTCTTCCTTGTGCAGCACGGGCTTCTCGCCCTCGCCGGCCCACTCCCACGCCGCCACGTAGGCGTACTGGTCGTCGTGCCGCAGGGCCTCGCCCTCCTCGGTCTGCGACTCCGCGCGGAAGTGGCCGCCGCAGGACTCACGCCGGTTGAGGGCGTCGATGCACATGAGCTCACCGAGCTCGAGGAAGTCCGCGACCCGGCCGGCCTTCTCCAGCGACTGGTTGAGGCTGTCGGCGGTGCCGAGCACCTTCACGTTGCGCCAGAAGTCGTCACGCAACGTGCGGATCAGGTCGATCGCCTTCTTCAGGCCGTCCTCGGTCCGCTCCATGCCGCAGAACTCCCACATGATGTGGCCGAGCTCCCGGTGGTAGGAGTCGACGCTTCGGGAGCCGCCGTTGTTCATGAAGTGGTCGATCCGCTGCTGGACCGACTCCTGTGCTTCCACCACCGCCGGGTGGTCCTCGGGCACCTTGTCGAACGGCCCGTCGGCGAGGTAGTCGCGGATCGTGTTGGACAGCACGAAGTAGCCGTCGGCGAGGCCCTGCATCAGCGCCGAGGCGCCGAGCCGGTTGGCGCCGTGGTCGGAGAAGTTCGCCTCCCCGGTGACGAAGAGGCCGGGGATCGTCGACTGCAGGTCGTAGTCGACCCACAAGCCGCCCATGACGTAGTGCACCGCCGGGTAGATCCGCATCGGCACCTCGTAGGGATCCTCTCCGGTGATCCGGGCGTACATGTCGAAGAGGTTTCCGTACTTGTCCTCGATGGCCCGTCGGCCGAGCCGCTCGATGGCCTCGGCGAAGTCGAGGTAGACCCCGCGGCGTACGCCCTCCACCTCCGGCCCCACGCCGCGGCCCTCGTCGCACATGTTCTTGGCCTGACGTGACGCGATGTCACGGGGGACCAGGTTGCCGAACGACGGGTAGATCCGTTCGAGGTAGTAGTCGCGGTCCTCCTCGGGGATCTCCTGCGGGTTCTTGTCGCAGTCGGCCTTGTTCTTCGGGACCCAGATCCGTCCGTCGTTGCGCAGCGACTCACTCATCAACGTGAGCTTGGACTGGTGGGCGCCGGAGACCGGGATGCAGGTCGGGTGGATCTGGGTGTAGCAGGGATTGGCCATGTAGGCGCCCTTGCGGTGGGCCCGCCAGGTGGCGGTCACGTTGCAGCCCATCGCGTTGGTGGAGAGGAAGAAGACGTTGCCGTAGCCGCCACTGGCGAGTACGACGACGTCGGCGAAGTAGGTCTCGAGCTCGCCGGTGACCATGTCGCGGACGATGATTCCGCGGGCCCGGCCGTCGACCACGATCAGCTCGACCATCTCGTGACGCGTGTAGCACCGCACCGTGCCGGCCGCGACCTGGCGCTCGAGCGCCTGGTAGGCGCCGATCAGCAGCTGCTGGCCGGTCTGGCCGCGGGCGTAGAAGGTGCGCGAGACCTGCACGCCGCCGAAGGAGCGGTTGTCGAGCAGGCCGCCGTACTCGCGCGCGAAGGGGACGCCCTGGGCGACGCACTGGTCGATGATGTTCACACTGACCTGCGCGAGGCGGTAGACGTTGGACTCGCGGGAGCGGTAGTCGCCGCCCTTGATCGTGTCGTAGAAGAGTCGGTAGATGGAGTCGCCGTCGCCCTTGTAGTTCTTGGCGGCGTTGATGCCGCCCTGGGCGGCGATCGAGTGGGCCCGGCGCGGTGAGTCCTGGTAGCAGAAGGACTTCACGACGTAACCGGCTTCGCCGAGCGTGGCCGCGGCGGAGGCGCCGGCGAGACCGGTCCCGACCACGATGACCGAGAGCCGCCGACGCTTGGCCGGGTTCGCGATCCGGGCGTCGAACTGGCGGGTACCCCATCGCTCCTCCAGCGGGCCTCCCGGCGCCTTGGTGTCCATGATCGGGTCACCCGGGACGTAGAAGTCGGCCGCGTCGTCGAACTCCTCCTCGCGTGAGGTGGTGTGGGAGGCGTCGAAGGCGCTGGTGGTGTCGGGCATGTCGGTCAATGGAGTGCCTTACTTCGTGATGACGCCGGCGAGGACGAAGATCGGGACGAGCGAGAAGCCGATGGTGATGATCAGCGCCAGGATCAACCCCAGACCCTTCGCGTTGTGGCGGGCGCGGGCGTTGTTGGTCAGGCCCAGCGTCTGCGCGGCGCTCCAGGTGCCGTGGTGGAGGTGGGCCCCGAGCATCGCCATCGCGACGAGGTAGATCAGCGTCAGCCACCAGGTCTCGAAGCTGTCCACCAGCAGGTTGTAGGGGTCGTTGGTCGGGCCGCCGGCCACGTTGACCTTGCCGATCGTGAAGTTCAGCAGGTGCCACACGAGGAACAGCAGGATCGTGACGCCACCCCAGCGCATCAGCCGGCTCGCGAACGTGGCGCCGGTGTGCTTCTTCACGACGTACTTCACCGTCCGCGCGCGACGCGCCCGGCGCCAGAGCACAGCCGCGGAGTAGACGTGGAGCGCGAGCGCGACGATCAGCACCACCCGGAGGATCCAGAGGGCGCCGCCCTCCGGGAGCATCGGTACGCCGATCTCACGCAGGTGCTGGGCGTATTCGTTGTAGGCGTCGTGCCCGGCGAACGCCTTGAGGTTGCCGTACATGTGCGCCAACACGAAGAGGATGAAGATGACGCCGCTGGCAGCCATCAACAGCTTCAGCGCGATGGTCGACCGCGCCGCGCGTGCCCCAGAGACCAGGCTGCGACCCACGTCGGGCCGGGGAGTCGTCGTCGCCACGACATCAAACGCTACCGCCCCGGCCACCCCCAGGACTCCCACGGGGCGTGTGACATTTCCGGCGAGGCGGCGCGAGAGCAGGGCCGGTCCGACCCCGGCTGACCAGGGGCCGAGCACCCCCGGTGTGGCCTCTTTCCCTCGCGCCCGAGACACTGCAGACTGCACACCGCCGGCCTCACCGAGCCGAGACGCCCAGCGAAGGGGAGCTGATGACGACAGGCGTGACCGGGCCCAGTCGAGCCCGCATCGACGAGAAGACGTTGCGGGGGGACCGGTGGTGGCTGTCGCCGCTGACCACGTTCGTGGTGTTCTCGGCCTTCGTCGTCTACGCCACCTGGCGGGCCTTCATGGGCTCCGACTACTTCGCCCAGCCCTACCTCTCGCCTTTCTACTCCCCGTGCCTGGGTGACTGCGTCGAGGGCTCGTCGGACTTCGGGCAGCCCTTCGAGTGGTGGCCGCTGTCGGCGGCGCTGATCATCCTGATCTTCCCGCTGGGCTTCCGGATGACCTGCTACTACTACCGCAAGGCCTACTACCGGGCGTTCTGGCTCTCCCCGCCCGCCTGCGCCGTCGCGGAGCCACACAAGGCGTACTCCGGCGAGACCCGCCTCCCGCTGATCCTGCAGAACATGCACCGCTACTTCTGGTACGCCGCCGTTCTGGTCGCGCTGATCCTCACCTACGACGTGTTCCTGGCGTTCGGGCCCGCTCCGGGTGAGCCCGAGGGGATCCACATGGGTGTCGGCACGGTGCTGATGGCCATCAACGTCGTCTACATCTGGCTCTACACCCTGTCCTGTCACTCCTGCCGGCACACGGTCGGCGGCCGGCTGCGGCACTTCTCGAAGCATCCGGTGCGCTACCGGCTCTGGACCTGGGTGTCGAAGCTCAACGCCAAGCACGGCAGGTACGCCTGGGTGTCCCTGTTCTCCGTGGCGCTGGTCGACCTCTACATCTACCTGCTCGCCATCAATGCGTTCGACGACCCGAGGTTCTTCTAGATGACCAGTGAGCGACACCCGATGACCGGGAACGAGATGTCCGGCGCCGAGGCCGGGGGCCTCGAGCGGCACACCTACGACGTGGTCGTGATCGGCGCCGGCGGAGCCGGCCTGCGGGCCGCGATCGCCGCCCACGAAGCCGGCGCCCGCACCGCGCTCGTCTGCAAGTCGCTGCTCGGCAAGGCCCACACCGTGATGGCCGAGGGCGGCATCGCCGCCGCCATGGGCAACCGCTGGCCCGAGGACAACTGGGAGGTGCATTTCCGCGACACCATGCGTGGCGGGAAGATGCTCAACAACTGGCGGATGGCCCAGCTCCATGCCCAGGAAGCGCCCGAGCGCGTGCAGGAGCTCGAGGACTGGGGTGCACTGTTCGACCGCACCGAGGACGGCCTGATCTCCCAGCGCGACTTCGGTGGGCACCGCTACGCCCGGCTCGCCCACGTCGGTGACCGGACCGGCCTGGAGATGATCCGCACCCTCCAGCAGCGAGCGGTCGCGCTCGGCATCGACGTGTTCATGGAGTGCACGGTCACCGAGCTGTTCAAGGACGGCGACAAGATCTCCGGGGCGTTCGGCTACTGGCGCGAGACCGGCCGGTTCATCGTGTTCGAGGCCCCCAGCGTCGTGCTCGCCACCGGCGGCATCGGCAAGAGCTTCAAGGTGACGTCGAACTCGTGGGAGTACACCGGCGACGGCCACGCGCTCGCGCTGCGGGCCGGCGCCAGCCTGATCAACATGGAGTTCGTGCAGTTCCACCCGACCGGGATGGTCTGGCCGCCCTCGGTGAAGGGCCTGCTGGTCACGGAGTCGGTCCGCGGCGACGGCGGGATCCTGCGGAACTCCGAGGGCAAGCGGTTCATGTTCGACTACATCCCCGAGTTCTTCAAGAGCGAGACCGCCGACAACGAGGAGGAGGCGGACAAGTGGTACGACGACAAGAAGAACAACCGCCGGCCACCCGAGCTGCTCCCGCGTGA
>DASSJR010000046.1:0-2291 GCA_035691135.1 Nocardioides sp.
TCGGCGCCTCGCTCTGATCGTGCCCGACAGCCACAGCGACAACGGGATCGAGAGCCTGGGCGACCTCCGGGGGAAGCGCGTGCTCGTGCGTTCCGACCTCAACGTGCCGCTCGACGGCCCCGAGGACAACCGAGCCATCACCGACGACGGGCGGATCCGCGCCAGTGTCCCGACGATCAGCCGGCTGGCGGAGGGTGGCGCTCGCGTGGTCGTGGTCGCCCACCTCGGCCGGCCCAAGGGAAAGCCGGACCCGGCCTACTCCCTTGCCCCGGTAGCCGAGCGGTTGGGGGAGTTGCTGGGCCGGAAGGTCTCCTTCGCCACCGACACCGTCGGTGAGTCCGCCACCGCAACGGTCGAAGCGTTGGAGGACGGCGATGTCGCCCTCCTCGAGAACGTCCGGTTCAACGAGGGAGAGACGAGCGCCGAGGACGAGGTCCGCGCCGCGTTCGCCGCCGAGCTCGCGAAGCTCGGCGACGCGTTCGTCTCCGACGGGTTCGGCGTCGTGCACCGCAAGCAGGCGTCGGTCTACGACGTCGCGCTCCGGCTGCCGCACGCGATGGGCAACCTGGTCGCGGACGAGCTCGACGTGCTGCGTCGGCTCACCGCCGACCCCGAGCGGCCCTACGTCGTGGTGCTGGGCGGCTCCAAGGTCTCCGAAAAGCTGGGGGTCATCGACAACCTGTTGACCAAGGCCGACACGCTGCTGATCGGCGGCGGGATGGTGTTCACCTTCCTCGCGGCACAGGGTCTGGAGGTCGGCAAGAGCCTGCTCGAGGAGGACCAGGTCCAGATCTGCCGCGACTACCTCGAGCGTGCGGACGAGACCGGCGTCGACATCGTGCTGCCGACCGACGTGGTCGTCGACACCGCGTTTCCCTCCGACGACCGCGAGCCCGAGCCGAGGGTCGTACCCGCCTCCGAGATCCCCGCCGACAGCCTCGGCCTCGACATCGGGCCCGAGTCGGCCAGGGCCTTCGCCGCGAAGCTCGCCGATGCCCGCACCGTCTTCTGGAACGGGCCGATGGGCGTCTTCGAGACCGACGCCTTCGCTGCCGGCACCCGTGCGATCGCCGAGGCGCTGACCGAGATCGAGGGCCTGTCGGTCGTCGGTGGCGGCGACTCGGCAGCCGCAGTGCGCATCCTCGGGTTTGACGAGGCGGCGTTCGGGCACATCTCGACCGGCGGTGGCGCCAGCCTGGAGTACCTCGAGGGCAAGGACCTGCCCGGCATCGCCGTCCTCGAACGCTGACCGTCGTCAATTCACGACGGGTCACCGTTCCCAGACACCCCAAGACGAAGGAAGCACATGGCTGAGACGCGCACGCCCCTGATGGCGGGCAACTGGAAGATGAACCTCAACCACCAGGAAGCCGTGGTGCTGGTCCAGAAGCTGGCCTGGACGCTGGCGGACAAGAAGCACGACTACGGGCAGGTCGAGGTCGTCGTAATGCCGCCGTTCACGGACCTGCGTTCGGTGCAGACGCTGGTGGACGGCGACGGGCTGCTGGTGAAGTACGGCGCCCAGGACGTCTCCACCCACGAAAGCGGTGCCTTCACCGGCGAGATCTCCGCGGGCATGCTGGCCAAGCTGGGTTGTTCCTACGTCGTGGTCGGTCACTCCGAACGTCGTGAGCACCACGGCGAGTCCGACGAGGTGGTCAACGCCAAGGCGCAGCAGGCACTGGGGGCGAAGATGACACCGATCGTGTGCGTTGGTGAGGGGCTCGAGATCCGTCAGGCCGGCGACCACGTGGCGCACACGCTGGCCCAGGTCGACGGTTCGCTGGCCGGGATCTCCGCGAAGCAGGTCGCCTCCCTGGTCGTGGCCTACGAACCGGTCTGGGCCATCGGCACCGGCGAGGTGGCCACCCCCGACGACGCACAGGAGGTCTGTGCCGCGATCCGTGAGCGGATCCGTGAGGTGCACGACGATGCGGCCGCCGACGGCGTACGTGTGCTGTACGGCGGTTCGGTGAAGGCGGCGAACGTCGCCGGGATCATGGACAAGGCCGACGTGGACGGGTGCCTGGTGGGCGGCGCGAGCCTCCAGGCGGACGAGTTCGGTGGAATTTGTCGTTTCTATGACATGCCGTTGCTGTGATCTGCCCGGCGTGACGTAGCATTCAGGCCGTGATTCTGCTCTTCACCATCGTGCTCGTGATTGCGAGCGCCCTGATGATTCTGCTGGTGCTGCTCCACAAGGGCCGCGGCGGCGGACTGTCCGACATGTTCGGCGGCGGCGTGTCCAGCTCTCTGGGCGGCTCGTCGGTCGCGGAGCGGAACCTTGACCG
>DASSJR010000047.1:0-9621 GCA_035691135.1 Nocardioides sp.
GTCTGTTGCCAGCTGTCGGCGAACTCGCTGGCGGGCCGGCTTGCTCCAGCCATTTTATTTCACCAACTTAGTGTCTAAGATTATTAGCAATCATACGTGTTCCGCGGGAGGTCTGGTGTTGTCGCTCGTCACCGGTCGACGCACCGCGTGGGCGTTCGCGGCCGCCCCATTGTTGCTGGCCCTGTTCGTGCTCGTGCTGATCGGTGAGGGTGAACGACAGCCCACACCCGTCGATGCGCTCCCCGACGGCTTCGACAG
Source organism: Nocardioides sp. (assembly GCA_035691135.1). Taxonomy (GTDB): domain Bacteria; phylum Actinomycetota; class Actinomycetes; order Propionibacteriales; family Nocardioidaceae; genus Nocardioides. The sequence continues at coordinate 259 of DASSJR010000047.1, forward strand.
CACCCGGGGGACCGCTCTGCTCGAACAGCTCCCCGACGAGGCCAGCACTCTCGCCCTCGTGTTGTTCACCTCCGAGAACGCGACCCTGTCCCGGGCGGAGGTGAAGGAGCTCTCGGCCGTGGCGAAAGAGCTGCACGGTGACGCGGCCGGCGGCCAACAACAGGGACCGCCCCTGATCCTGTCCGACGACGGCACGGCGGGCCTGGTCGCCGTACCCGTGCCGGCGGGGTCGGCGACCGAGACGGCGGACAGGGTGGAGGCACTGCGCGCAACCGCCGACGAGGCCGCACCGAACGGAGTCGAGGCCGAGGTGACAGGGCCGGCCGCAGTCGAAGCTGACCTCGCGGCCGTGTTCGACGGAGCCGACGGCACGCTGCTCCAGGTGACGGCACTGGTCGTCGCCGTCCTGCTGATCATCACCTACCGCAGTCCGGTGCTCTGGGTCGTGCCGCTGGTGGTGGTCGGGACCGCCGACCGGCTGGCGACGGTGGTGGCGACTCAGGTGATGGCCGCCCTGGACGTCGCGTGGGACGAGTCCACGATCGGCATCCTCTCCGTGCTGGTGTTCGGCGCGGGGACTGACTATGCCCTCCTCCTGATCTCCCGGTACCGCGACGAGCTGCGGCAGGAGGAGTCCCGGGGACGAGCGATGGAGGCCGCACTGCGTCGGACGGCGGAAGCGGTCTCGAGCAGCGCCGTGACGGTCGTGCTCGGCCTGCTCACCCTGCTGCTCTCGTTGATCCCGACCACGCGTGGCCTGGGTCTCGCCTGCGCGATCGGGATCGTGGTCGCCGCCGGGTTCGCGCTCGTCGTGCTTCCTGCGGTCCTGGTCGTGTGCGGTCGCTGGATCTTCTGGCCGCGCATTCCGCGGACGGCTCAGACCACCACCGAGGCCCATGGGTTGTGGCGGCGTGTCGGCCGGGTGGTGGGCAGGCGACCGGTGGCTGTCTCGATCGGGTCGGCCGCGGTGCTGTCGGCGATGGCCTTCGGTGTCTTCAGCATCGATCTGGGACTGGATCAGGCCGAGCAGTTCCTGGAAAAGCCGGAGGCGATCTCAGCCGCCGAGAGGCTCGCCGAGTCCTTCCCGGCCGGTACCTCCGACCCGGTTCAGGTGGTGACGCCCGGAGATCAGGCGGCGGTGCTGGACGCCGTCCGCGCCGTCCCCGGTGTCGAGAACGCGGCGGTCGGCTCCAGTGGTGGAGGCGTGAGCGTGGTGAACGCCGTGCTGAGCGGCGCACCGGGAACCAACGGGGCCACGATCGAGAGGATGCGAGACGCGGTGGGCCCGATGGGTGCGTCCGTCACCGGCTCCGAGGCGATCGCCCTCGACGCGGAGGCAGCGGCCGACCGCGACCTGCGCCTGATCGTCCCGATCATCCTCGGACTCGTCGTGATCAGCCTGATGCTCCTGCTGCGCAGCCTCGTTGCGCCCGTCGTGCTGGTGGCAACGGTGGTGATGACCTACGTCGCCAGCATGGGGGTGTCGTGGTGGGTCTTCAGGCAGGTCCTCGGTTTCGACGCGATGGACAGCGGGGTTCCGTTGCTCGCCTTCCTGTTCCTGGTGGCCTTGGGCGTGGACTACAACATCTTCCTGGTCACCCGGGCTCGTGAGGAGTCCCGCTGGCACGGGACGCGCCCAGGAATGCTGCGGGCGCTTGCCGCGACCGGTGGCGTGATCACCAGCGCGGGGATCTTGCTGGCTGCCGTCTTCCTCGTCCTCGGCGTCCTGCCCCTGGTCGTGCTCGCCCAGCTGGGAACCGTCATCTGCATCGGCGTGCTGCTCGACACCCTGCTGGTCCGCACGCTTCTCGTCCCGGCACTCGGGGTGCTCCTCGGTGACCGCTTCTGGTGGCCGCGACGCCTGACGACGGAGGCGCTGCCGGCGGATCCTTCCCCCAGGGACCGGGCGGGCGCACCTCTGGCCGGACGCCACTGACGCCAAGCTGGTCCGCCGACCGATGAGCCCGCGCAGCAGCGGAGGGCGCCAGGGCGCAAGATGGTCGAAACCTAGGAGCGGAGCCAGTCCACCATGTCACTCGCGCGGATCCACAACCTGTCCATCTCCCTCGACGGCTTCGCCACCGGCGAGCCGCAGTCCGCCGAGACGCCGTTCGGCCATGCGGGCGAGCGGCTGCACGAGTGGATGTTCAAGACCAGGTTCTGGGATGAGGCTGGAACCTTCGGGGTCGACGACGCCTTCGCCGAGCGCCACGGTCACGGCATCGGCGCCGAGATCATGGGCGCCAACAAGTTCGGCCCGCCGGGCTGGCAGGACGACCCCGACTGGAAAGGGTGGTGGGGCCCGAACCCGCCCTTCCACTCACCCACCTTCGTGCTCACCCACCGCCCCAAGGCCCCGATGGAGATGGAGGGCGGGACCACGTTCCACTTCCTCGACGCCGCGCCGGCCGCAGCCCTCGAGATCGCCCGCGAGGCCGCCGGAGGCCAGGACGTCCGGATCGGCGGAGGGGCCACCGTCGTCCGCGACTTCCTCGCCGCCGGACTGGTCGACCACGCGCACTTCGTCCAGGTCCCGATCGTGCTCGGCCGGGGCGTCCGCGTCTGGGACGGCCTGGAAGGCCTCGAGGACGACTACGACGTCGAGGTGATCTCCTCGCCCGGCGGCGTCACCCACATCACCTTCACCCGGTAGCCACCGGGATGCAGCCGGGTCAGAGGAAGCTGTCGAGGCCTTCGAGCAGGCGGTCGACGTCCTCGACGCTGTTGTAGGGCGCGAGTCCCACGCGCAGCGCCGGATCCTCGAGCTTCAGCGCCCGGAACGGCTCGTAGGCGTAGAACGACCCGGCCGGAGCCACCACCTGCCTCGCGTCCAGGTGTGCGTAGGCGTCTCGCGCATCGCGACCCACCAGCGACATCAGGAACGTCGGGGTGCGATCACGCGCCTTGGTGTGCCAGGTGATCGCGTCACCGAAGCCGGCGAGCCCGTCCTGCAGCCTTAGGCCAAGCGACATCTCGTGGTCGTGAGTTGCGCTGAGAGATCGCGCGAGCCGCTCCCGGCGGCTGACCGCATCGCCGGGATCGATCGCCGCCAGGAAGTCGACGGTGGCGGTGGCGCCGGCCAGAACCTCGTAGGGGAGGGTGCCGAACTCGAACCGCTCCGGCACCTCGTCGGGAGAGGGAACCAGCTTGTCCGGGTGGAGCGACTCGAGGAGCGCGGGGTCGCCCGCCAGCACGCCGCAGTGCGGGCCGAGGAACTTGTAGGGAGAGCAGACGAACAGGTCGGCGCCGAGAGCGGGTACGTCGACCAGGGCGTGCGCGGTGTAGTGGACGCCGTCGACGTAGACCACCGCTCCGACGGCATGGGCCCGGTCGGCGATCCGGTGCACGGGCGGGATCGTGCCGAGGACGTTGGAGGCGCCGGTGACGGCGACCAGCCGGGTCCGGGACGAGAGGGCGAGCTCGTAGGAGTCGAGGTCGAGCTCGGTGGTGTCCGGGTCGATCTCGATCCAGCGGACCGTGACGCCCGCGCGCTCCGCCGCCTGGACCCAGGGCCGGACGTTGGCGTCGTGGTCGAGGCGACTGAGGATGATCTCGTCGCCCTCGCGCCACGTCTTGGCCAGGTGCCGGGAGAAGTCGTAGGTGAGCTGCGTGGCGCTGCGGCCGTGGACGATCCCGTCCGTCGGCACGTTGAGGAGATCCGCGTAGGCGGCACGGAAGCCCTCCACCGCGTTCTCGGCGTTCAGCGCGGACGCACCGAGAGGTCCGCGGTTGGACAGTGGCTGGGTGAGGGCCTGACCGATCGCGTCGGCCACGACGGTCGGCGTCTGAGTTCCACCCGGACCGTCGAAGAAGGCGAGCCCGGAGGCCAGTGAGGGGAAGTGCGCCCGGAGGGCGGCGACGTCGAGGGCCACTGTTCCGTTGCCTTTCTGAGGTCAGCGGGTGCTGGCTCGTCAACGTCTCACACGGTCGTGGCAGGCGTCGACACGGTCACGAGGAGCGGCCGTCGGTCCTGCGTGGTTGCCCGCGACCGCCCAACCGGCTTTGCTGGGTCGCGAGTACCGAGGGGGACCCATGTCGCTGCACCGGCCCTACCCGCCGGACACCTACACCGGCGACCACGGTGAGGCCAGCGCCTGGCTGCGCCGCGGCAACGAGTCGCCCGACATCACCTACCGGAACGGCGGGACCTGCGAGTACCTCGCCACCGGTGACCGGACCGAGGGCCGCTTCGGTCTCTACCGCTGGACCTTCGGGGAGACCGAGTCCGGCCCCGACCCCCACTTCCACCGCTCGATCTCCGAGCAGTTCTTTGTGCTGTCCGGGACGGTCCGGCTCTACGACGGCCGCGAGTGGGTGACCGCGCAGTCGGGCGACTTCCTCTACGTCCCCGAGGGTGGCGTGCACGGGTTCCGCGGGTCCGATCGCGCCTCGATGTTGCTGATGTTCGCTCCGGGCGGGCCGCGGGAGGACTACTTCGAGACGCTGGCCCGCGGCGAGGAGATGACCGAGCAGCAGCGCGCGGAGTTCATGATCCGTCACGACACCTACTGGGTGTGAGGTCGCCGTGAGCCGGACCGACCGCGCCTCCCGGGTGGTGGACGGGTCCCCAGAGGACGTCTACGTCGCGCTGGTCGACCCCGACGCGTTGTCGACCTGGCTGCCGCCGGCCGGCATGCGGGCCGAGTTCGAGCGGCATGACGCGCGACCGGGTGGCGGCTACCGGATGATCCTCACCTACCTCGACAGCGTCGGGTCGCCGGGAAAGTCGACCTCGGACTCCGACGTCGTCGAGGCGCGCTACGTCGAGCTGGAGCCCGGCGTCCGGGTCGTGCAGGAGGTGCAGTTCGAGTCCGACGACCCGGCGTACGCCGGCACCATGACGATGACCTGGGCGCTCGAGCGGGTCGAGAACGGCACTCGCGTCGAGTTCCGGGCGGAGGGCGCACCCCCAGGCATCTCGGCTGAGGACCACGAGGCGGGGCTGGCCTCCTCGCTCCAGAACCTGGCTCACTACCTGGGCGGCTGACCTCCGCCCCGGCGCAACCGCAGGACGTTGTCGATCCGACTGCCGGGGACCCCGTCCGGCGACGACACCTCGACCTGGACCGACCCGGCCTGTTCCACGGTCCACCCCTCGACGTCGAGGGAGGCCAGGACCTCGTCGGCAGTGGGGAAGGTGACCTGGGCCGGTGGGTCGTGGTGCCAGGACGGGTGGCTCTCGTGGCCGGTGACGATCAGGGTGCCTCCGGGTGCGACGGCGGCCGTGGCGAGGCGCAGGACCTTCTCCCGCTGGAACTCGACCGGAGAGTGCAGGTAGGCCGCGACGACCAGGTCCCACTCGCCGTCGGGCAGACCGTCGGCCAGGTCGTGCCGCACCCAGCGGATCCGGTCCGCGACACCGGCGGCCCGGGCCCCGACGGCGGCCTGGTCGAGCGCAGCTGCGGAGATGTCCAGTCCGGTGACGTCCCATCCCTGCTCCGCCAGCCAGATCGCGTCGGCCCCGGCGCCGCATCCGAGGTCGAGGGCACGCCCGGTCGGTGCCGGCCGGCCGGCGAGCTCGCCCACGAGAGCCTGGTTGGGCCGTCCACTCCAGGGCTTGCGGTCGCCGCCGTAGAACTCCTCCCAGAACTGTGTCGGGTCGGCGTGCTCGGGGTGCTGATGCGCGGCTCCTGAGCTCCGGGCTTCGACCGCCCGGTCGGTCTCCTCCATGACGAGGTCGGCGTTGATCTGTGCTCCGGCGAGCGCGCCCTGGGCCGCAGCCGCCCCCACCTGGGCACTCAGGTCGGTCACGTTGCCGGCGACCCAGACGCCGGCGACGTCGGTGCGGCCGGTCGGGTCGCCGGGCACGTGCTCGCCCATCCCGCTGGGGTGCTCCACGGCGCGCAGACCGAGGTCGTCGAGGAAACCGGCCCGCGCCACCATGCGCGACGCCACCACCACCACGTCGCAGCCGATCACCGCGTCGTCACCCAGCCGCACGCCCGCCAGCCGGTCGTCGGTGATCTCCAGCGACGCGGCCGGCCCGTCGACCACGCGGATGCCGCGGGCCACCAGCTGCTCGGCCTGCTCGTCGTCCGGTGACAGGGAATGGGCGACAAGGACGACGTCGTCGGTCAGCTGTCGGAACAGCAGGGCCTGGTGCACCGACTGCGGCCCGGTCGCCAGGATCGCGACCGCCCGGTCCCGGACCTCCCAGCCGTGGCAGGAGGGGCAGTGCAGGACGTCGCGTCCCCACCGCTCGCGCACCCCGGGCACCTCCGGGAGTACGTCGACCAGGCCGGTCGTCGCCAGCAGTCGTCGCGCGCGGGTCGACCTGCCGTCGGCCAGCGCCACGGTGAACCCGTGTCCGTCCCGCGCGATGGCGTTGACCTCCCCGGCGACGACGCGGCCGCCGTACCGACGGACCTCGGACCGGCCGCGTTGGAGCAGCTCGGCGGGCGGGGTGCCGTCGTGACCCAGCAGACCGTGGATGCCGGCCGCCGGGGCGTTGCGCGGTGCGCCGGCATCGATGACGGCCACCGATCGGCGGGATCGGGCGAGCATCATCGCCCCGTTGAGCCCGGCGGCGCCTCCGCCGATCACCACCACGTCGTAGCTGTCCTCCAGCTGGTCGGTCATGTGACCACCTCCTCGCCAGAAGCATGAAGGCCAGTAAGCACAACAGCAAACATTGTTGCTGATCTGGCAAACTGGACGCATGGATGACGACCTCGACCTGGCCCTCGCCACGGTCGGACCCCGGCTGAAGGCCCTGCGCAAGACGCGGGAGACCACGCTCGCCGACCTGTCGGCCTCGACCGGCATCTCGGTCAGCACCCTGTCCCGGCTGGAGTCCGGCGACCGCCGGCCGACCCTGGAGCTGCTGCTTCCGCTGGCGAAGGCGCACGGGGTGACGCTGGACGAGCTCGTCGACGCCCCACCCACGGGCGACCCGCGCATCCACCTGCGCCCGGTCAAGGGCAACGGGATGACCATGCTTCCGCTCACCCGCCGGGCCGGCGGCATCCAGGCCTACAAGATCGTGATCCCGGCCGGGAAGCGGCGGCGCGAGCCGGATCCGCAGTCGCACGAGGGCTACGAGTGGGTCTACGTCCTCAACGGGCGGCTGCGGCTCGTGCTCGCCGAGCACGATGTCGTCCTCGAGCCGGGGGAGGCGGCCGAGTTCGACACGCGGGTGCCGCACTGGTTCGGCCCCGCCGGTGCCGAAGCGGTCGAGTTCCTCAGCCTGTTCGGGAAGCAGGGCGAGCGAGCCCACCTCCGCGCCCGGTCCTCCACCAGGCGCAAGGGCGCCGGCTAGGCCAGTCGGGAGGGGGACGGGCGGGTCAGGACTCCCCAGCCGCATCCAGCAGTCGCTGGCCCAGGGCCCGCGCCGCCTCGCGCAGCTCGGGGGACCCCACGATGCGGTACGCCGCAGGGATCGCCGCCAGCTGCTCGGCGTACCAGGCCGGGTTGCTGGTGCTGCCGGTCAGCCGGGTGGTCGAGGAGTCGACCGGCGCCAGCACGCCGAGGGCCCGACGAACGCACGGCGCCACCGCATCGAGGGCCGCGTCGATGACGACCTCGACGTCGTACTCCCAGCCGACGGCGAGGTGAGATTCGAGCAGCTCGACCGGGTCGAGGTCGGCCGGTGGCGAGAACGTCCCGTCGAGGACCTCGACCGTGCCGACCCGGTCGACCCGGTAGGCGCGCACGGCGCCGCGGCGGTGGGTGCGGCAGAGGAGGTACCACCGGCCGTGGCGGACGACCACCGCCCACGGGTCCACCTCCGCGGACCACTCCGACCCGGCCTCGGACCGGTAGTCGATGCGCACCTGACGGCGATCGGAGCAGGCCTGCACCAGGGTCGTCGTCGTCCCGGGGTCCGGTCGGGCGGCAGAACGGTCGGGGGCCGCGGCCGCCGTCCGGCGGACGGCCTCGGCTTGCGCGGCCACCGGCTCGGGCAGGGCCCGCACGATCTTGCCGATCGCGCCGCCGACCAGGCCGGTCGGATCGCCTGCGTCGTGATGGCCGTCCAGGACCGCCATCACCAGGCCGAGCGCCTCGGTGGAGCTGAACACCAGCGGTGGGAGCCGCAGTCCACGTCCGACCCGGTAACCGCCGTAGGGCCCGCGGACGGACTCGATCGGGATGCCGGCCTCGCGCAGGATGCCGACGTACCGCCGGGCGGCCCGCTCCGAGACCCCCAGCTTGTCGGCGACCAGCGCGGCACTGATCCCCGGGCTGCCCTGGATCAGCTCCAGCGCCAGCAGCGCGCGGGCGGTCGGACTCGCATCGGGCCTCATCGCACCTCCCTCGTACCGGAAGCAGAACGTCCGGTAGCGACGCTACTGTGCCGACGGCCGGGTGGACCGATCCGGGCACTCACCTGGGCGAGGATGATCACGTGGACCTGGAGTTCAGCGGGGAGATCTGGGAGTGGCGTGGACCGGCGCCGTTCTACTTCGTGACGGTGCCCGAGGATGAAAGCCTCGACCTCCAGGAGGTCTCCTCCGCCGTGACCTATGGCTGGGGGATGATCCCGGTCCGGGTGGTGATCGGGGAGACCGAGTGGGAGACCTCGCTGTGGCCCAAGGACGGGCTCTACGTGCTGCCGCTCAAGGACCGGATCCGCAAGGCCGAGGGAATCGGTGAGGGCGACACGGTCACGGTGCGGCTGAGCCCCACCGGTCCACTGGCCTGACGCGGACTCAGTCCTCCGCGAACTCCGGCTCGAGACCGAGCCACTCGCCGAGGCTGCGGAGCTCGTCCTCGAGGGCGGAGACCATCGCGCCTGACCACTCGCCGTCCGCGTGGATCGCGTCGACCCGGAGCACCCCTTCGTCGCGGACCGCGGTGGCGTCCAGCTTCCCGACCAGCTGGTCGCCGTAGAGAATCGGGAGCGCCCAGTAGCCCCACCGCCGCTTGGCCGCCGGCTTGTACATCTCGAGCTGGTAGTCGAACTCGAACAGCTCGTCCATCCGCTTGCGGTCGAAGACCAGCCGGTCGAGAGGTGAGAGCAGCGCGGCGCGTCCGCTGAAGTCGCCATCGAGGTACGACGGGTCGACGCGCCACCGGCCCCGGACACCTTCGATCTCCGCGGCCTCGCCCACGGGGCCGACGTCGTTGGGCTCCCTCGGCGCCTTGGTCGCCTTGATCCGGGCGATGCCCAGCGACCGGAGCCGCCGCTCCGCCCGGATCCGCATCGCTTCGGCATAGGGCACCGGCTCGACGTCGGGGTAGACCCGCTCGGCGAGGTCCCAGAGCCGCTGGCGGCCGTCGTACCCGGCGGTGGCGACCTCGCCCCGCTGCACCATCCGGTCCAGCAGCATCCGCACGTTGCGGTCGTTGTTCCAGCCGCTGGACTCCCAGGGGATGAGCGTGGTGTCGGGGAGGGCGCTCGTCGGCAGCGGCCCCTCGTCGTAG
>DASSJR010000048.1:0-14419 GCA_035691135.1 Nocardioides sp.
GGCGCGGCGCAACGACTGGCAGATGTCGCGATGGCGCTTGGCGAGGAGGCGCTCGCCCGTCCGTCGGCTTGGCAGGAGCTCGCCGACTTCGTCGCGGTCGACACACCGACGGATTCGGGGCCAGCGCTCTACTTCCGTCACGAGCTGTACCGGCAGTCGGCGTACGGCGGCCTGCCTGTCCGCCGTCGACGCGTCCTGCACGGCGGCTGGGCCGATCTGCTCACCGGTTCGCGTGGGCCGGACGGAGGCACTGCGGCCGCACCCAGGGTCGCCGTACATCTCTTCGAGGCCGGCAGATTCGCCGAAGCATGGGAGTGGGGCCGCAGTGCCGCGCAACAGGCCCGGGACGAGGGCGCACTTCCCGATGCGGTGTCTCTCTACGAGCGCGCGCTGGTGGCAGGACGTCGAGCCGGGGTGTCCGCGAAGGAGCTCGCCGACGTCCGCGAGCAGCTGGGCGACACCGCCGAGCTGGTGGGACTGTACGAGAGCGCGGATGAGGCTTTCCGCCTGGCCGCACGCGTCGGCTCGCGCATCGAAGCCGCTCGTCGTCTGGTGAAGCAGGGGACGGTCCTGGACCGACAAGGGCGCTACCGCGCCGCTCTCGGAAAGCTGACCCGCGCGGAGCGTCAACTCCCCTCGGCAGTCCCGGAGGCGGAGCGGGTGCGGACGACTCTGCTACTGCGTCGGAGCAGTGTGCTGCACCGACAGGGTCGGCTCAGGCGCGCCTACGATGTCGCCGCCGATGTCGCCGCGATGGTGCCCGCGGCGGACGATCCAGCGGGGCGGGCCGACCGGGCCAGGGCGCTGTTGCGGCTCGAGATGATCGCCAGTGAGGCGGGCTGGCCACAGCGTTTCGACCTGGGTCTGGAGGCACTTGCCGCGTTCGAGGGGCTGGACGAGGACCGCGACCTGGCCTCTCTGTTGGGGAACATGGGCGTGACCCTGTGGGAGTCCGACGACTGGGCCGGTGCCCGCCGCCGGTACGAGGAGTCGGGACAGGTCTATCGCCGGGCCGGCGACGTGCTGGGTGCGGCGATCGCGGCCAACAACGTCGGGGAGATCCTGTGCGAGCAGGGCGACCTCGACGGCGCCCGCGACGTGTTCCGCGATGCTCGCCGGATCTTCCGGGCGGCTGGTCACACGTGGGGGGTGGCCTGCACGGCCAGCGCACTGGGACGGGTGGCGGCCCGGTCCGGTGAGGTCGGGGCCGCCGAGGCGCTGCTGGACGAAGCGACGACGAGTCTGGACGAGATCGGTTCCACGGTGTTCGCCGCCGACGCCAGGGTGCGGAAGGTCGAGCTCGCGTTGATCACCCAGGACCGGGCGGCCAACCGTATCGCGGCGACGATGGTCGAGTCGCTGTCGCAGATCGAGGTGGGTGCTGTGCTGCCGCTGACCGCGCGGCGATACCTCGCAGTCGCGATCGCGGGTGACGGAGATGTCGCGGCAGCGTCCGAGATCGCCACGGACGCGCTGGACGCCGCCGTCGCGGCGCGGGTGGTGCACGAGGAGAGCCTGCTGCTCGACCTGTTGGCTGGCCTGGCGCGGATGGAACGTCGCGAGCCGGCTGGTGAGCTTCTCGCCCGACGTGACGAGATCTGGAGGCGACTCGAGATCCGCGAGCCCTACCGCTACCCGCAGGTGCCCGCTGTGTGAGTGGTCCGGTTGTCCCTGCGCAGCGGTGGGCGCCCACCCCCTGGTGGGGCGGGCGCCGGTTCGACCACGCTGGACGTCATCGCCCCGACAGAGCCTGCGACCGGTCCCCAACGCCCTGCTGAGCCAGGTCGTTCACGCCTCACCCGAAGTTCGCTTGCTCGGGAAAAAGGCGGCACTTTCAACCGAGTACGTCTGGTCCCGCAATGCCTTCTGGGTGGCGGCGCGCCCCGCGGCAACTGCTGCGTCGAGCTGGTCGAAGCCGAACATGGGGATGCCGCTCACCTCGGGACTGATCACGAGGTCCGCCAGTTGACGGTTCTCCTCGGCTAGACCGCAGCTGCCGAGCACGGTGGAGCGCGCCAGCGTCTCGACGATGTGCGGAAGCGGCTTGTCTGACGGGCTAACCCTCCGGCGTCCCAACCTCAGATAGCTCATGCGGCTTCGATCGGATCGCATCCGCCCGCGCAGCTCGCGAACCATCACATCGACCGCAATCACTGGTCCCTCCGCCGCCGGCATGAGGTCGATTGGCAGGTTGTTCAGAACCCCACCGTCGACGAGGAGCTGCCCGTCGACGTCGACGGGAGGGCAGAGGCCGGGCAGCGACATGCTGGCGCCGACGGCCCTCCACAGTGGCCCCCGGTCGTGCCGGACTGTCTGGCCACTGAGCAGATCTGCGCTGACACAGAAGAAGGGGCGGGACAGCTCTTCTATCGTGTGGTCGCCGAAGACCCGGCGGAGCATCGCCTCCGCCTTCCGCGCACGGATGAGCGACACCAGAGGCACGGTGTAGTCATTGAAGCTGTTGCGGGCCACCAACTCGCGTCGGCACACCTGCTCCATCTCCTTGGCATCGCAGCCGGTGGCGTGCAGCGCACCCAGGAAGCTGCCCATGCTGCACCCTCCGACCCGGTCGACCTCGATGCCGGACTCGGCGAGCACCTCGAGGGCGCCGATGTGGGCCAGCCCACGCGCCCCGCCTCCCGAAAGCACCGCCCCGACCGAGCGGCCGGTCAACCTGCGCACCGCGCGCGCAAGCTCGGGGTTGCTGCCTGCCTGATGCCAGGTGCGTGGCTGGACCAGTGCCAGCCACTCCCCGATATCGGCTGCCCTGGGTTGACGGTCCACGAAAACCAGGTCACAGCCGAGTAGCGGCGACCGCGCCTCACTCTCAGCAGGCGGGTGGTCGGAGTGGGCCACGGCGACCAGCCGGTCGGCCTGGCGCAGGCAGAACCTGTCCCAGTCGGAGCTCCCGACCACGGTTTCGGCCATCAGCAGCACGTGGTCGTGGTCGCGTTCATGTCGGTCGAGAAGCTCGCCGTACGCCGGCGCGCGCTTCCCGGCCCCGCGATACGGGCCTTCGTCGGCCCGTCGTGCGTCAAGCCAGCACGCCGACCCGGACAGTCCGAGGGCAAGGTGTAGCGCGTCCCTGACCTGTTCCACCTCAGCACCTCGATGGGCGGGGACGATCGTGATCACCCCCGGTGCCTGCCTCCGGAATGCGGTCTTCGGCGGCCCCTGCTGCAGTTGCCGGCCGAGTGCGGTGCTGAGGGCAAGTGCGAAGGACGGGTGCTCGCCGAGCAGCGCGGCCAGGTCGTTGTGAGCGACGCGCAGCAAGTTGCTGTCCCGGCGGGCCCGCACCGACGCAGACCGAGGCGACGCAGTCAGCATTGCGATCTCGCCAAGGGTGGACCCGCGCTGCAAGGTACGCAGGACCGTGGCCGGAGCTGGCTCCTCGAGCACGACGTCGAGCGAGCCGGACGTCAGCACATACATCGCGTCGCCGGGCTCGCCCTGCCGGAACAACCATCCCCCCGCCGCGACCTCGACTGGGCGGGCCCGCGAAAGGAGGGCTCGCCGGCCGTCTTCGGGCAGCTGTGTGAGGAAGCCTTCTGCGTCGTCGTGTGGCACCTGGCGATCGGCGGGCGGGTCGCCCTGGCCCTGGTCGGCCGTCTCGGTCACACCAGCAGACGCTACTTGACCCAAGAGGCCTTGCCTCGCGCCGAAGCGCCCCCACCAAGCCTGGTGGGGGCGCTTCGGCGCGAGCTGGATCGCGTCTAGAGCTGGGTGCAGTAGTCGACCACGCCCTCGTAGTTCCACGCCCCCAGGTAGTACGTGTTCTGGTAGTAGGTGCCCACGACCTGGGTGGTCTGGCCGCCCCACGCGCCGTTGTAGTACTGCACCTGGATGCCTGCCTGGTAGTAGCCGGGGCCGTAGACCGTCTTGGTCGTCCAGGTGCCGGACGGGCCGACGTACGCGGTGTTGGGTGTGGCCGTCCCCTGGTGCCACTGACCGATCGCACCCGAGGGCACGACCCACGCGGAACCGTTCCACTTGCGCAGGTAGGAACGGAAGCGGACCGACTGGGTGGTGCCGTTGTTGGACCAGATGTGCGGGGCGCGGACCACCAGCGACTTGATGCCGGTGTCGTAGTTGTAGTTGCAGTTCGCGGGCTGGACCGTGCTGGCTGCGTTGGCCGGTGCTCCGACGCCCACCAGGGTCAGTGCCACAGCGGCGACCATGATCAGCGCCTTGGCGACCCTCGGGAAGCGCCGCTTGTCGCCGAGGGGCTCCACGCCGGCGACCCCGTCCATGTTGGTGTTGTCCTGCTTGTTCATGATGACTCCTCTGGCTGGTGGGGGCTCTCCGCCCCGGTGACACCATGCTCGTGGGAATCGGCGTGTTTCTCTGTTGGTGCGCTGACACACTCCGCGCCGGGTTGCCGACACTTCTCGCCCTGCCATCGCTGTGTCAGGGAAACGACTGTGCATCCCTCCGACGGGTGTGAAACTTCCTCGTATCGCGAACCAAGGCACATCCACCAAGGAGGAAGACATGAACAGCAAGTTCCAGCCCAGCGAGGACACGTTCGAGGACGTGGAGGGGCACGGGAAGAACAGCCCGGTTGCACCCGAGGCCGAGGACGACGTCGAAGGCCACGGTGAGGGCAGCCCGGTCGCATCCGACGATGACGAGGACACCGAAGGGCACGGCGCCCGCGCCAACTTCTGACGGCAGTGTTCCCCGACCCAGATCACCTCTGGGTCGGGGAATCTGCGTGGAGCGTGCCCACGGTTCCGGGGTTTCGACGACGCTCGCTGCGCTCGCTGCTCAACCACCGGAGTACGACGCTTACTGATGCCTCACTGCTCAACCGACGGGAACATCCCGGGTGGCCGTCCGGAGGCCCCCCGACCCCGGGGTGCGTCGGTGTCCGGGGCGCCCTAGACTGTGCCTTGCGCCACTTAGTGAACCTGTTCACAAGGTCACAACCGGCCTGGACGAGACGGAGGGAAGCGCGCCGATGGAGCTCTACACACCGGTCCTCGTGCTAGGTGCTCTCGCCGCCGGCTTCGCCATCTTCTCGGTGATCATGAGCACGATCGTCGGGCCCAAGCGCTACAACAGGGCCAAGCTCGACTCCTACGAATGCGGCATCGAGCCCACCCCGCAGCCCGTGGGTGGCGGCCGCTTCCCGGTGAAGTACTACATCACCGCGATGATGTTCATCGTCTTCGACATCGAGATCATCTTCCTCTACCCCTGGGCCGTGAACTTCGACCACATGGCGTTCTTCGGGCTGGTCGAGATGGTTCTCTTCATCGCCACGGTCTTCGTCGCCTACGCCTATGTATGGCGTCGCGGCGGACTGGATTGGGACTAGGACATGGGAGCGAACGCAGTGAGCGACCGATTCAATACTGCTGTCCCCGGGCCCCGCGTCAGCCCGGAGCGAAGCGAGGACTGACGTGGGCGTAGAGGAGAAGCTCCCCAGCGGCGTCCTGCTGACCACGGTCGAGGGCGTCGCGGGCTACATGCGCAAGGCCAGCTTCTGGCCGGCCACGTTCGGCCTGGCCTGCTGCGCGATCGAGATGATGACCAGCGGCGGCCCCAAGTACGACCTCGCCCGGTTCGGCATGGAGGTCTTCCGGGCCAGCCCTCGCCAGGCCGACCTGATGATCGTCGCCGGCCGGGTCAGCCAGAAGATGGCGCCCGTGCTGCGACAGATCTACGACCAGATGCCCGACCCGAAGTGGGTGCTGGCGATGGGGGTGTGCGCCAGCAGCGGCGGGATGTTCAACAACTACGCCATCGTCCAGGGCGTCGACCACGTCGTACCCGTCGACATGTACCTCCCCGGCTGCCCGCCCCGGCCCGAGATGCTGATCGACGCCATCCTCAAGCTCCACGACCAGGTCAAGACCGCCAAGCTCGGCAGCAACCGGCGCCACCAGATCGAGGAGCTCGAGACCGCGGCCCTCAATGCCCCGCCGACCTCCGACATGAGAGGCCTCATGCGGTGACCGACGACAAGACCGGGCAGCAGAGCGACAAGGAGCGGGGCACCCGCACCCAGGACGTCGTGCGCGCCGGCACCACCACCGAGAGCGCCGTCGGCGTCCGCCGCGGCATGTTCGGTGCCAAGGGCTCCGGCGACACCAGCGGGTACGGCGGCCTGGTCGACCCGATCGTCTTCCCGGCGGCCAGCCGGCGCCCGTTCGGCGGCTGGTTCGACGAGGTCGCCGACGCGCTCGAGGCCCGGCTGCGCGACAGCGACCTCGAGCATGCCGTCGAGCGGGTGGTGATCCACCGCGGCGAGATCACCTTCCACGTCCGGCGCGAGGATCTCCTGGCCGTGGCCAGGTTGTTGCGCGACGAGGACGCGCTGCGGTTCGAGTTCTGCTCCGGGGTCAGCGGGGTTCACTACCCGCAGGACGAGGGCCGCGAGCTGCACGCCGTCTACCACCTGCTGTCGATGACCCACAACCGGCGGATCCGGCTCGAGGTCACCGCACCCGACGGCGACCCCCACATCCCCAGCATCGTGAGCGTCTACCCCACCAACGACTGGCACGAGCGAGAGACGTTCGACATGTTCGGCATCGTCTTCGACGGCCACCCGGCGCTGACCCGGATCCTGATGCCCGACGACTGGCCGGGGCACCCTCAGCGCAAGGACTACCCGCTGGGCGGGATCCCCGTCGAGTACAAGGGCGGCACCATTCCCCCTCCCGACGAGCGGAGGTCCTACACATGAGCCAGCAAGACGTCTACGCCGGCAGCTCCGAGACCAGCCAGGGCAAGGTCTTCACGGTCAGCGGCCAGGACTGGGACTCGATCGCCGAGGAGCTCGGCGAGGGCGCCGAGGAGCGGGTCGTCGTCAACATGGGGCCCCAGCACCCCAGCACCCACGGCGTCCTCCGTCTGATCCTCGAGCTCGAGGGCGAGACGGTGAAGGAGGCCCGCTGCGGGATCGGCTACCTCCACACCGGCATCGAGAAGAACATGGAGTACCGCACCTGGGTGCAGGGCACCACGTTCTGCACCCGGATGGACTACCTCAGCCCCTTCTACAACGAGGCCACCTACGCGTTCGGCGTCGAGCGGCTCCTCGACATCGAGGACGAGATCCCGGAGAAGGCGCAGGTCATGCGCGTCCTCATGATGGAGCTCAACCGCATCTCCTCCCACCTGGTCTGCATCGCCACCGGCGGCATGGAGATCGGTGCGCTCACAGTGATGACCATCGGCTTCCGCGAGCGCGAGCTCGTGCTCGACCTGTTCGAGCTGATCACCGGCCTGCGGATGAACCACGCCTACATCCGCCCGGGCGGCGTCGCCCAGGACCTCCCGCCCGGTGCGCTCGACGAGATCCGCGACTTCGTCGCGCTGATGAAGAAGCGCCTCGCCGAGTACGCCGCGCTCTGCAACGCCAACCCGATCTTCAAGGCCCGCCTCGAGGGCGTCGGTCACCTCGACCTCGCCGGCTGCCTCGCGCTCGGGCTCTCCGGGCCGGTCCTGCGCAGCACCGGCTACCCCTGGGACCTGCGCAAGACCCAGCCCTACTGCGGCTACGAGGACTACGACTTCGACGTCCAGACCTGGGACACCTGCGACTCCTACGGCCGGTTCCGCATCCGGCTCGCCGAGATGGGTGAGTCGCTGAAGATCGTCGAGCAGGCCGCCGACCGGCTGGCCGGCCTCGAGGGCGCCCCGGTGATGGTGGGCGACAAGAAGATCGCCTGGCCGAGCCAGCTCGCCATCGGTACCGACGGCATGGGCAACAGCCTCGACCACATCCGCCACATCATGGGCGAGTCGATGGAGGCCCTGATCCACCACTTCAAGCTCGTCACCGAAGGGTTCCGGGTGCCGGCCGGGCAGGCCTACGTGCCCGTCGAGTCGCCCCGTGGTGAGCTCGGTGCCCACGTGGTCTCCGACGGCGGGACCCGTCCCTTCCGGGCGCACTTCCGCGACCCGTCCTTCACCAACCTGCAGGCCACCAGCGTCATGAGCGAGGGCGGCATGGTCGCCGACGTGATCGTGGCCATCGCGTCCATCGACCCGGTGATGGGAGGCGTCGACCGATGATTCACCCCACCAGGTTCTCTACCTCCCCCGCAACGCTTCACCCCACGAGCCTTCGCGCCTCCTCCGCTTCGCTCCCCCGGACGCGAACTCCCGCGGGGGCCCCAAAGCCGCTCCTCCGTCCGACAACCTCGAGGGGACCACGATGAGTGCCCAGGCGAACGAGCTGGACGACAAGACCCGGGCGGAGCTCGAGCAGATCGCCGCCCGCTACCCGCAGGCCCGGTCCGGGCTGCTGCCGATGCTCCACCTCGTGCAGTCGTTACAGGGCCGGATCACGCCGGAGGGCATCGAGGCCTGCGCCGACGTACTCGGCATCACCGCGGCCGAGGTGAGCGGGGTCGCCACCTTCTACACGATGTACAAGCGCAAGCCCGTCGGCGACTACCACGTCGGCGTCTGCACCAACACGCTGTGCGCGGTGATGGGTGGTGACGTGATCTTCGAGCGGCTCAAGGAGCACCTCGACGTCGGCAATGACGAGACCACCGAGGACGGCAAGATCACCCTTGAGCACGTCGAGTGCAACGCCGCCTGCGACTACGCGCCGGTGATGATGGTCAACTGGGAGTTCATGGACAACATGACCCCGCAGTCCGCGACCCAGCTGGTCGACGACCTCCGCGAGGGCAAGGAGGTCCACTCCACCCGCGGTCCGCGCCTGTGCACCTGGCGGGAGGCGGAGCGGGTGCTCGCCGGCTTCCCCGATGACCTCGCCGACGAGGGGCCGTCGGCCGGGCCGGCCAGCCTGGTCGGCCTGCAGATCGCCCGCGACAACGACTGGAAGGCGCCCGCGGGGGGTGGCAAGAAGTGACCGTGTCTCGAGACGCTCGCTTCGCTCGCTCCTCGACAACCGGGGAGAGGACACTTCGTGGCTGACAAATTGACCCCGGTCCTCACTGACAACTGGGACCAGGAGCGCTCCTGGACCATGTCGGCCTACGAGGAGCGCGGCGGCTACGACGCCCTGAAGAAGGCGCTCGACATGGCGCCCGACGCGGTGGTCGCGGAGGTCAAGGACTCCGGACTGCGCGGTCGCGGTGGCGCCGGCTTCCCGACCGGCATGAAGTGGGGCTTCATCCCGCAGGACAACCCCCGGCCCAAGTACCTCGTCGTCAACGCCGACGAGTCGGAGCCGGGCACCTGCAAGGACATCCCGTTGATGATGGCCAGCCCTCATACGCTGATCGAGGGCGTGATCATCAGCTCCTACGCGATCCGGGCCAACCACGCGTTCATCTACGTGCGCGGTGAGGTGCTCCACGTCGTGCGACGCCTGCAGCGCGCCGTCCAGGAGGCCTATCTCGCCGGCCACCTCGGCAAGGACATCCACGGTTCCGGCTATGACCTCGACCTGGTGATCCACGCCGGTGCCGGCGCCTACATCTGCGGCGAGGAGACCGCGCTCCTCGACTCGCTCGAGGGCCGCCGCGGCCAGCCGCGCCTGCGTCCGCCGTTCCCGGCCGTCGCCGGTCTCTACGCCAGCCCGACGGTGATCAACAACGTCGAGTCGATCGCGTCGGTGCCGAGCATCATCGAGCACGGCAGCGAGTGGTTCTCCTCGCTGGGAACCGAGAAGTCCAAGGGCTACGGCATCTTCTCGCTGTCGGGTCACGTCAACCGGCCCGGACAGTTCGAGGCGCCGCTCGGCATCACGCTCCGCGAGCTGATCGAGCTCGCCGGCGGCATGCGCGAGGGTCGCGAGCTGAAGTTCTGGACCCCGGGCGGGTCGAGCACCCCGCTGCTGACCGCCGAGCACCTCGACGTACCCCTCGACTTCGAGGGCATCGCTGCCGCCGGCTCCATGCTCGGCACCCGCGCCCTCCAGCTCTTCGACGACACCACCTGCGTGGTGCGCGCGACGCTGCGCTGGACCGAGTTCTACAAGCACGAGTCGTGCGGCAAGTGCACCCCGTGCCGCGAGGGCACCTGGTGGCTGGTGCAGGTGCTCGGACGGCTGGAGCAGGGACAGGGCACCGAGGACGACCTCGACCTGCTGCTCGACCAGTGCGACAACATCATGGGCCGCTCGTTCTGCGCGCTGGCCGACGGTGCGGTGGCACCCATCCAGAGCTCGATCGAGTTCTTCCGCGACGAGTACATCGAGCACTTCCGCAACGGAGGGTGCCCTTTCGACCCGGCCGTCTCGACCCTGTTCGCCACGGCTGGAGCGCGCGCATGAGCGTCTCGACAAGCTCGACCGGCGAGACGACGCCGGAGAAGACCGACCTGGTCTCGCTGACCATCGACGGGGTCCAGGTCAGCGTCCCCAAGGACACCCTGGTCATCCGCGCCGCCGAGCGGGTCGGCGTGGAGATCCCGCGGTTCTGCGACCACCCGCTGCTCGCCCCGGTGGGTGCCTGTCGTCAGTGCCTGGTCGAGGTGCCCGACGCCGGCAACGGCCGCGGCTTCCCCAAGCCGCAGGCGTCGTGCACCCTCCCGGTCGCCGAGGGCATGGTCGTGGAGACCCAGGCCACCAGCAAGGTCGCCGACAAGGCCCAGCAGGGAATCATGGAGTTCCTGCTGATCAACCACCCGCTCGACTGCCCGGTCTGCGACAAGGGCGGCGAGTGCCCGCTGCAGAACCAGGCCATGTCCAACGGCCGGGGTGAGAGCCGCTTCGAGGGCGTCAAGCGCACCTTCCCCAAGCCGATCAACATCTCCGCGCAGGTGCTCCTCGACCGCGAGCGCTGCGTCCTGTGCGCCCGCTGCACCCGCTTCTCCGAGCAGATCGCCGGCGACCCGTTCATCGCCCTGATCGAGCGCGGCGCGCTGCAGCAGGTCGGCATCTACGAGAAGGAGCCCTTCGAGTCCTACTTCTCGGGCAACACGATCCAGATCTGCCCGGTCGGCGCGCTGACCAGCGCCGAGTACCGCTTCCGCTCCCGACCGTTCGACCTGGTCTCCTCGCCCTCGGTGGCCGAGCACGACGCGTGCGGGTCGGCGATCCGGGTCGACCACCGGCGCGGCAAGGTGATGCGACGGCTTTCGGGCAACGACCCGGAGGTCAACGAGGAGTGGATCACCGACAAGGACCGCTTCGCCTTCCACTACGCCCAGGCCGACGACCGGCTTCGCTACCCCATGGTCCGCGACGAAGCCGGTGAGCTGCGCCCCGCGTCGTGGCCCGAGGCGTTCGCCGTGGCGGCCCGCGGCCTGCGTGACGCGGGAACCTCGGCGGTCCTGACCGGTGGCCGGCTGACCGCCGAGGACGCCTTCGCCTACAGCAAGTTCGCCCGGGTCACGCTCGGCACCAACGACATCGACTTCCGGTCCCGGCCGCTGTCGCAGGAGGAGGCGTCGTTCCTCGCGAGCGAGGTCGTGCTCCGCCAGACGGTGTCCTACGCCGACCTCGAGACCGCGGCGACCGTCGTACTCGCCGGGCTCGAGCCCGAGGACGAGGCCGGTGCGATCTTCCTGCGGCTGCGCAAGGCGTCCCGACGCGGAACCCGGGTGGTCTCCGTGGCGCCGTACGCCAGCCGTGGCCTGCAGAAGATGAACGGCCAGCTGGTGCGGACGGTCCCGGGCGATGAGGCCGCGGTCCTCGACTCACTGGTCGAGCAGGGCGAGTTCGGCATCGACAAGACCGCGGTGATCCTGGTCGGGGAACGCCTGGCCACCTCGCCCGGCGCCCTGACGGCCGCCGCCGGCCTTGCGCAGAAGACCGGCGCCCGACTGGCCTGGGTCCCGCGCCGGGCCGGCGACCGGGGCGCCGTCGAGACCGGATGCCTGCCCAACCTCCTGCCCGGGGGTCGGCCCCTCGGCGATGCCGCCGCGCGGGTCGACGCCGCGGCTGCCTGGGGCGTGGACTCGCTGCCGGACACCGTGGGCCGCGATGCCGACGCGATCGTGGCCGCTCTGGTCGCCGGTGAGATCGGTGGTCTCGTCATCGGTGGCGTCGACCCCGACGACACCGCCGACCCGGCCGCGACCCGCGCCGCGATCAGCGCGGCCCGCTTCGTGGTCTCCCTCGAGCTGCGGGAGACCGACGTGACCCGCGCCGCCGATGTCGTCCTTCCGGTGGCCCCGGTCACCGACAAGGCCGGCATGTTCGTCAACTGGGAGGGCCGGGTGCGGCCCTTCGACACCATCCTCGGCAACCCCGGCTCGCTGCCCGACCTCCGGGTCCTGGCCGGCATCGCCGAGGAGCTGAGCGCGCTCGGCATCGGACGCCCGCTCGGTTTCAAGACCGTCGACGAGGCCCGGGCGCAGATGGAAGACTTCGGCGGTTGGGACGGCGACCGGGCAATCCTCGACGGACCCAGCCGGACGACCGCAAGCAAGAGCACCGACGGCCTCATGCTGGCGACCTGGAAGCAGATGATCGACAACGGTTCGATGCAGGACGGCGACGAGCACCTGCACGCCACCGCCCGGATCCCCGTGGCCCGGGTCTCCGCCGACGTCTACGACGCGGTCGGCCCGATCGTGACGCTGACCGGTGACCGGGGCTCGGTGACCCTGCCGGCTGAGATCGCCGACATCGCCGACGGTACGGTCTGGGTGCCGGCCAACTCGTTCAAGCGCGGCGTCCTCGCCGACCTCGCCTCGCCCGGAAGCCGCGTCACCGTGACGGGAGGACAGGCGTGAACCCGATCATCCCGCTCGCCACCACCGGCGACGACCTCTCGGCCTTCGGCCAGGACCCCTGGTGGCTGGTCCTGTTCAAGGCCGTGATGATCTTCGTCGTTCTCGTGCTGCTCACGCTGTTCAACATCTGGTTCGAGCGCCGGGTCGTGGCCCGGATGCAGCACCGGATCGGCCCCAACGTGCACGGACCCTTCGGCCTTCTCCAGTCTCTCGCCGACGGCGTGAAGCTGGCACTGAAGGAGGACATCATCCCGAAGGCGGCCGACAAGGCGGTCTTCCTGATCGCCCCGGTGATCGCGACGATCCCCGCCTTCGTGACCTTCGCGGTGATCCCCTTCGGACCCGTGGTCCACATGTTCGGCTACGAGACCCCGCTCCAGCTCACGGACATGCCGGTAGCGGTGCTGTTCGTGATGGCGATCGCGTCGGTCGGCATCTACGGCATCGTGCTCGGCGGCTGGTCCAGCGGGTCGACGTACTCCCTGCTCGGCGGTCTGCGGTCCAGCGCCCAGATGATCTCCTACGAGGTGGCGATGGGCCTCGCGCTGGTCGCGGTGTTCCTCTACGCCGGTTCGATGTCGACGTCCGGGATCGTCGCCGCCCAGGACGACTTCTGGTACGCCCTGATTCTGGCCCCTTCGTTCGTGATCTACCTGATCTCGATGGTCGGTGAGACCAACCGGGCGCCGTTCGACCTCCCCGAGGCCGAGGGCGAGCTGGTCGGCGGCTTCCACACCGAGTACTCCAGCCTGAAGTTCGCCCTGTTCTTCCTCGCCGAGTACATCAACATGGCCACCGTCTCGGCCCTGGCCACGACGCTGTTCCTGGGCGGCTGGGCCGCGCCGTGGGGCATCGCGAACATCTGGCCGGGTGCCAACGAGGGCTACTGGCCGCTGCTGTGGTTCTTCGGCAAGGTCATGTTCTTCATCTTCATCTTCATCTGGCTGCGCGGGACCCTGCCGCGGCTGCGCTACGACCAGTTCATGCACTTCGGCTGGAAGCGGCTGATCCCGATCGCGCTGCTGTGGATCGTGGCGGTCGCGACGATCCGCTCGATCCGGCTCGAGGGCGGGATCGACACCCGCTACCTCCTGGGAGGCATCGGCGTGCTCGCCGCGCTTTTCGTGGTGCTGTTCTTCGTCGGTGAGAAGGAGCAGAGCGAGGTCGAGGGCGAGGAGCATCCGGACCAGGCTCCGGCCACCGGCACCGCAGGCGGATACCCTGTCCCGCCGATGCCGGCCGGCGGCGCGGTACGCGGTCCGGCCCAGACGCTGCGGTTCGGCAACGGCAGCCCGGTCACCACGTCCACCGGCGACCGAGGAGGCACCCCCTGATGGCCGACGAGAAGAGCATGCGGGAGCAGTTCTGGGACCCGATCGCGGGTTTCGGCGTCACGTTCCGCACCATGTTCAAGAAGGTCGTGACCGAGCAGTACCCGTTCGAGAAGCTGCCGACCGCGCCCCGGTTCCACGGACGGCACCAGCTCAACCGCTGGCCCGACGGCCTGGAGAAGTGCATCGGCTGCGAGCTGTGCGCGTGGGCCTGCCCGGCCGACGCGATCTATGTCGAGGGTGCCTCCAACACCGATGACGAGCGCTACAGCCCTGGCGAACGCTACGGCCGCGTCTACCAGATCAACTACCTGCGGTGCATCCTCTGCGGCCTGTGCATCGAGGCCTGCCCGACGCGCGCTCTGACGATGACCAACGAGTACGAGCTCGCCGACGACAACCGCGCCGACCTCATCTACGAGAAGTCCGACCTGCTCGCCCCGCTGCTGCCGGGCATGGAGCAGCCGCCGCAC
>DASSJR010000049.1:0-2162 GCA_035691135.1 Nocardioides sp.
GGTGACGCCGACGGGCTGGCGGCAAGCCTGAAGGGACTGCTCCCGATCTACCCCGTGACGGCCACGGTCTACTCGTGGGACGTCCAGAAGGCGGTCCAGGTGGCGCTCGACCTCGTCGCCGAGGTCCCCGACGTGTTTCCCGAGGAGCTGCGCGAGCAGTACTCCCTGCTCGACGTGTTCACCGCCCTGCGATGGATCCACGCCCCCGACGACTACCAGCAGGTCGGGGCGGCTCGGAAGCGGTTCCGCTTCGAGGAGGCGCTGGTCACTCAGCTGGTCCTGGCCCGGCGACGCCGTGAGCTGCGCGCGCAGGGCGGGCAGGCCCGCACCGGCGGGCAAGGACACCTGCTGGCCGCGTTCGACGCGCGGCTGCCGTTCGAGCTCACCCAGGGTCAGCGCGAGATCGGCGAGGTGCTCGAGGAGGAGCTGGCCCGGCCGCACCCGATGAACCGCCTCCTGCAGGGGGAGGTCGGCTCCGGCAAGACCTTGGTCGCGGTCCGGGCCATGTTGCGCACTGTCGACTCCGGCGGCCAGGCGGCGCTCCTGGCCCCCACCGAAGTGCTCGCCCAGCAGCATCACCGCTCGATCACCGGGATGCTGGGCGACCTCGCCTCCGGGGGGATGCTCGGCGGCGCCGCCGAGGCCACGTCGGTGGCGCTGCTCACCGGCTCGATGACGAAGGCCCAGCGCCAGGAGTCGATGCTGCGCATCGCCAGCGGTGAGGCGGGCATCGTCATCGGCACCCACGCCCTCCTCGAACAACACGTCACCTTCGCCGACCTCGGCCTGGTCGTCGTCGACGAGCAGCACCGGTTCGGCGTCGAGCAGCGCGCGGCCTTGACCGACAAGGCCGGGACGCCGCCTCACGTCCTGGTCATGACCGCCACCCCGATCCCGCGGACCGTCGCCATGACTGTCTTCGGCGACCTCGAGATCTCCACGCTTGCCGAGCTGCCCGCGGGGCGCGCCCCCATCCAGACCAACGTCGTACCCCTCGCCGACAAGCCGCACTGGATCGACCGGGTCTGGGAACGGGTCCGCGAAGAGGTCGCCAAGGGCCACCAGGTCTACGTCGTCTGTCCCCGGATCACCGGCGACGAGCCGGAGGAGGGCGAGCGCGACCTGCGCGACATCGACGAGGAGGGCAACGACACCACCCCGCAGGTGTCGCTGACCGCCGTCGAGGAGCTCCACGAAGAGCTGGCCCGCGGCCCGCTTGCCGACCTGCGGCTCGGGGTACTGCACGGGCGACTCGCTCCGGACCAGAAGGAGCAGACCATGCAAAGGTTCGCCGCCGGCCAGGTCGACGTCCTGGTCGCGACCACCGTCATCGAGGTGGGCGTCGACGTCGCCAACGCCACCGCGATGGTGCTCCTCGACGCCGAGCGCTTCGGGGTGTCCCAGCTCCACCAGCTGCGGGGCCGGGTCGGCCGGGGCGGGCTGCCGGGGCTGTGCCTGCTCGTCACCCGCTCCGAGGCCGGCAGCCCCGCGCGTGATCGCCTGGAGGCGGTGGCGGCCTCCACCGACGGGTTCGAGCTGAGCCGGATCGACCTCGACCAGCGCCGCGAGGGTGACGTCCTGGGCAAGTCTCAGTCCGGGTTCCGCTCCAGCCTGCAGAACCTGCGGGTCCTCCGGGACGAGAAGACGATCGTCAGCGCGCGGGAGGCCGCCGAGGCCCTCCTCGACGACGATCCGGCCCTCGCGAAGGCCCCCCGACTCGCCGAGGCGGTGGCCACGATGGAGCAGTCACGGCACTCTGGCTTCATGGAGAAGGCGTAGCTCGTGATCACCCCAGCCGAACGCTCGCTTCGCTCCCCTTCGCCCGGGGACCCTGAAAAACCATGACCCGCATCATCGGCGGCTCCGCCGGCGGGCGACGCATCCAGACGCCGCGCGGCGTCAGCACCCGCCCGACCAGCGACCGGGTGCGCGAGGCGCTGTTCTCCACCATCGAGGCCTGGTGTGGCTCGCTGCACGGCCTGCGCTTCCTCGACCTGTACGCCGGCTCCGGAGCGGTCGGCCTGGAGGCCTGGTCACGCGGCGCGGGCGTCGTGACCCTGGTGGAGCAGGACCGGCGTACCGCCCACCTGATCAGCGGCAACGCGAAAACCCTCGGCTTCGGCAAGGCCGACGTGGTGGCGGGTCCGGTGTCCGGAGCCCTC
>DASSJR010000050.1:0-14461 GCA_035691135.1 Nocardioides sp.
GTACGACGGCGGCGGCGCAGTCGGCTTCTGGGGCGATCCGCACCTTGGCGATGTAGTCACCGTGCCTCATCGCGCCCATCGACCAGTAGCTGGACAGCAGGGGATTGACCGAGGGGATCATCTTCAGCCTGAGCATGGCCATCAGCTCGTCCCAGGCCCAGTCGTCCTGCTCCAGCGTCCCCTTTCCGGTCACGAAGTCGGTGTAGAAACGATGAGCGCCGGAGGGACCGTGGGCGAAGTAGGTGGAGGCCTGCAGGAAGAGGTCCTGCAGGAAGAGGTAGTGCTCCACGGTGTTGCAGAAGAAGATCGGCGCGTTGATGGTGGTGTAGTCGAACGTGTGGGTGTCCGGCTCGTCCTCGAGCAGGCACTTCCCCGGGACGTCGAACATCTTGAGCGCCAGCCCGACCGAGGTGCCGAGCCGTGCGTCGGCACCGGCGTGCGGGGAACCGTTGGAGAACCGGATGAGGGCTCCGTGAGTTCCCGGATAGGCGTAGATGCCCTGCGCGTACTCGGCCGGAATTCCGCTCAGGATGTCCACCTCTCCGCGGACGACGCCGTACCCCTTGGCGTGTGCGTCCCGGACGGTGCCGCTGGGGCCCTCGGCGGTGGCCGACTTGGCGATGTAGTCCTCGGTCTTGTCGATCACCGTGGCGATGTTCTCGTCGAACCGCGGCTCGACCACGTCGACGTCCGGTGTGTAGGGAACGAAGCCTGATGTCATCGTGTCGACCTTTCTCGTCGGTGTCGGCCGTCTGTGCGGATCCTTCGACGTTATTGCGGCCGATCCCTGAGACCCATGGCTCAGAAGGGCTGGCCCGGACGGGTGCCTACAGCCGTCAGTGCAGGAGGGCCTTCATCACGACGATCGCCACGCCGAAGCTGCCGGCGCCGGCGGCCTCCACCAGCGCGACACGGTGGGTGAGTCCAGCCCGGACCGCGCCGAGGTAGCCCACCGTGAAGAGCAGCACGACCACGAAGAAGAGGGCGATGTAGCCGGCCGTCGGCGGGTAGACCCCCACCGCCACCAGAAGCACGTAGAGGATGAGGGCGGGCAGGCCGCCGAGCAGCACCCCGACCTCCTCGCGTGCCGACTCGGCCGTTCGTTGCACGAAGAGCCCCTGGTGCACTCCCTTGAGCTGCTTGGAGAAGGAGTGGATGTAGACGTGTGCCGACCAGTACACGAGGAGCACCCCGAAGGTGGCGACCGCGACACGGGTGGACTCGCTGGCGTGGGCGAGCACTCCCAGAGTGGCGGCAGAGACGACCGCGCCGTAGAGCAGGCCCGCCGGGTCGAACCGCAGGAACAACCTCGTCGCCCGGGGTGCCTGAGGCGAGACGCTCACCCGACGAGCGTAGCCCCGGCAGCTCGGTCAGGTCGGCAATGTGCCGTGATGGGCCAGGGGGCAGGTACGCTGATGGCTGGTGCACCAGCCCAGACGCCGCTTGCTGCAAACCGTCGGCAAACGCCACTCAGAGTACGAGAAACTGACCGCGCAATGCCTTCATCCCACGATGCCGGCGGCACGACCGACCGCCTCCCGGAAGCGCTGACCCGGCGTCAGCGGCGTGAGCGCACCGCCCGGGCGCTGGTCACTGCTGCGCAGACGCAAAGCCCCCACCGACGAGAAGCCCTCCTCGACTACGTGGTCCGACTCAACCTGCCTATTGCGTTGGACGTCGGAGCCCGGCACCTGCAGCCAGGACTCGACGGCGACCAGATCATGCAGGTTGCCTGCGACGCGCTGGCGCGCGCGGCCCGCACCTTCGACCCCGCCCACGACGAGGACTTCCTGACCTATGCCGTCCGCGAGATCCAGAGGGAGATCGGGGAGCACGGGTCCCGGACATGGGCAGTCCCCGACGCCACTGGCTTGACCCCGGGGACCTAGAAGGACGTCTGCCGCGGCAAACGCCATCCCGCCGCACCGGTACCCCGAAGACTGACACGGACACCGGTGCTGGCGCTTCCCGTTCACCCAGGACGACTGGACCGCTCGGCCTCCGCCACGAGGTGCTCGGCCACCTCGCGGAGCTTCGTCTCGGAGCTCGACGCAATCCGCGTCAGGTAGGCGAAGGCGCGATCCCGGTCCATGCCGTACCTCTCCATCACCATGCCGAGTGCCATCCCGATCGTCGTCCGCGAGGCCAGCGCAGCGCCCAGATTCTCGCCGGTCCTGACCCGGCCCATGGCGAGGGCGGCGTGAGCGGCGAACAGCTCGGCGAGTGACTCGGTCTCGGGATCGATGCTGTCACTCGAGGTGGAGTAGAGATTGAGGCCGCCTCGCGAGTGCTCGTCGAGGTAGAGCCGCAGGCCGAGCTGCGAGCGCAACCCGCGCTCGACTGCAGCGTTCATGAACCGGGGCCAACGCGAGTCGCTTCGTGCGTCCCGCACGACGACGACGGGATCGGACTCGATGGCGTGCAGGCAGGGTCCCTCGCCCAGCGAGTACTGCAGCTGGTCCAGCTCCTGGACCAGCTCGCTCGTCGCCGCCTTGGTCTCAACGGTGCCGTCACGGTGGGCCACCGATACCCCGGCGTGGTCGATCTCGGGCATGGAGTTCCGGGCCACCTGCACGATCACGTCGAGCTGCGACTGCAGGTCGTTGGGTGCGTTGATCGCCCGGGAGATCCGGGCGATGGCATCGGAGATGGGCTCACGCTCGGTCATGGCGGCCGCTTCCTGCAAGATTCGGGGGACACGACAAGCTGGGCGCTCGCGGCGCTCCGTGGCGCCACGCGTTGGTTCCACATCGCGCCGTCTGGCCAGCGTACTCCCGCGGACTCCCGGTTCTGCGGCCCCGGAGGGCTCATCGAATGGCGGGTAGCACCTCGCGGCCGTAGGCCTCGATCATCTCCCGGTAGTGAGGTCCCATGTTCGCGACATACACCTCGTCGTAGCCCGCGGACACGAAGGAGCGCATCTGCTCGACGTGCTCCTCGACCTTGTCGCCTGCCACCACGCTGTCGGCCGTCGAGGAACGTGTCACGAGCCGGGAAGCCTGCTCGAAGTGCTGCGGAGAGGGCAGCACCTGTGCCAGCTCTCCCGGCAGCCCGGCGTTGGCCCACAGCCGATGCGCATGGTCTACGCCCTCGTCCGCGGTCTCCGCCCAGGCCACCTTGTAGCCGCCCTGGGCCGGCTTGCCGCCGGACTTCTCCTTGAACGCCGACACCATGTCCTCGTCGTCCTGGGTGCAGATGAAACCGTCGGCGATCTTGCCGGCGACTTCCAGTGCCTTGGGGCCGAAGGCGGACATGTAGATCGGCGGCGGCGCGTCGGGCAGCGTGTAGATGCGCGCGGTGTCGACCTGGTAGTGCTTGCCCTGGCGCGTGATCACCTCGCCGGTCCAGAGGTCCCGCATCAGCGACACCGCCTCCGCCAGCATTTCCAGCCGCACGTCAAGCGAGGGCCAGGGACCGCCGAGGATGTGCTCATTGAGCGCCTCTCCCGTGCCGACGCCGAGGATGAACTTCCCGCCGAGCATCCGCGCCGAGGTCGCGGCAGCCTGCGCGATGACGGCCGGATGGGTGCGCACCGTGGGACAGGTGACCGCCGTCGTGACCGGCAGGGAGCAGGCCTGCGAGATCGCGCCGATGACCGACCAGACGAAGGGGCTCTCCCCCTGCTCGTTGTTCCACGGGTGGAAGTGGTCGCTGATCCACAGCGCGTCGAAGCCGGCGGCCTCCGCGGCCACGGCCTGCTCGACGAGCTGCTCGGGCGCGTACTCCTCGCAGGAGAGGAAGTAGCCGACGCGCATGGGGCCTCCTGAGGTCTCGAGTCGTTGGAGCACCTCGTTACCCCGAGTCCACCCGGGGCATGCGACCGGGGTCGCGCGCAATCGGCATGTGGTCGCGCCGGACTGGGTACGCCGTACCGGATCACGCAGGAGGTGCGAAATGCCAGGTGGACGTTCGGCGAACGTGAAGAACGAGAAGCAGTACGAAGCCCTCAAGGACAAGGGCATGTCGAAGGAGCGTGCGGCCAAGATCTCGAACTCCGAGGGCGCGTCGTCGCGCGGAGGCAAGAAGAGCGGCTCCGGCGGCAACAGCTCGCAGGGTGGCACGACGGCCCAGAGGAAGAAGGCCGGCCGCAAGGGCGGCAAGTCAAGCAACAGCTGAGCCAGCGTTCAGGTCGGGTCCAAGACGAGCACGGCAGCTCCGGAGACCCGGTCCTGCGACAGGTCGTGGAGGGCCTCCGCCGCACGCTCGAAGGGGTACGGCGTGACCGTCGCGCGCAGCCCGATGCGTCCGGCCAGCGCCAACAGCTCCTCCCCGTCGACGCGGGTGTTCGACGTGACGCTGGTGAGCGTCCGCTCCCGGAACAGGTGCCGCTGGTAGTCCAGGCCCGGGATGTCGCTGAGATGGATGCCGGCCACGGCGAGGGTGCCACCCTGGTCGAGGGCCGCCAGTGCCACGGGAACGAGCTCGCCGGCGGGGGCGAACACGATCGCGGAGTCCAGCCGCACCGGTGGCTCGTCGTCGGCGGCACCGGCTGAGGTTGCCCCGAGCTCCAGGGCGAGCTTGCGCGCTGCCGGGTCCCGGGTGAGCACGTGCACCTCGGCCCCCTGCGCCAGCGCGACCTGGGCCGTGAGGTGGGCGCTCGCTCCGAACCCGTAGATGCCCAGCCGGCCACCGGGGGGCAGCTCGGCTCGGCGCAGGGCGCGGTAGCCGATGATGCCGGCACACAGCAGCGGCGCCAGCTGGACGTCGGGAACCTCGTCCGGCAGCGGGTAGGCGTAGGCGGCGGGGACGACGGCGTACTCGGCGTAACCCCCGTCCTCGTCCCATCCGGTGTAGCGCGAGGCCAGGCACAGGTTCTCCGCGCCGCGACGGCACCAGCGGCAGGTGCCGCAGGTCTGCCTCAACCAGGCGATCCCGACCCGGTCCCCGACAGCCATCTCGCGCACCTCGCTGCCCACGTCGACCACGTCGCCGACGACCTCGTGTCCGGGGGTGACCGGACTGCGGTGCCGGGGTAGGTCGCCGTCGGTGACGTGGAGGTCGGTGCGGCAGACCCCGCAGGCCCGAACGCGAACCAGCGCTTCCTGCGCTCCCGCGACCGGTAGCGGCACCCGCTCGAGGCGCAGTGAACGGTGCCCGTCGCCGTCGGTCCGCCAGGCCCGCATCACGCCGCCCATGATTGCACTTTCAAGCTGGCTATACCGGTCATCGAGGCGGCCCATACTGGTGTGCAGGGGCCGGGGAGAGAGGTGACCACCATGACCGACCCGACCCCTGCAGTGATCTGCTGCATCAGCCTCGACGGCTCCCCGTCAGCCATCGAGTACGCCGCCCGAGAGGCACTTCTCGCGGACGCACCCCTGCACATCATCCACGTCCTCAGGATGCCGGCTGTTGAGGCCTACGCCGGTGTCTACGGCGGCGTGATCGAGGAGGCCGACTCCACGATCACCGAAGCAGTGACGCGCGCCCGCACCCTCACCGGCGGTCGCGTCCGGATCACGGCCGAGCGGGTGGACGACGGCGCGCTGATCAGCCACCTCGTGCGCCGCGCGAACCATGGCCGCATCGTCGTCCTCCAGCACCGCCGGCTCAGCCGGGCCAGGAGGATGGTCACGGGCTCGACGGTCAACGCCGTGGCCGCGAAGACGACCGTCCCGGTGGTCTCGGTTCCCGAGGGCTGGACCCGTCACGAGGACGCGTCGGTGGTGACGGTTGGCCTGCAGGACGGCCAGGAGGCCGCTGCCCTGCTACGGGCCGGTTTCGAGGAGGCACGGCTGCGTCACGCGCGGCTGGCCGCGATCCACACCTGGTGGCTCGACACCGACTGGGAACCGTCCAGCCTCGACCAGGAGTACCGGTCCGACCGGGATGCCTCGACCCGACGTGAGCTCGGGCCGATCCTCGAGGGCATCCACATGCAGTTCCCGGAGGTGAAGGCCAGCCTGGAGGTCTGGAATGCCCCGCCAGCCGACGCGCTGCTCGACGCCGCTCGCGAGTCGGAGCTGCTGATCGTGGGTCGCCGCCACCACCTGCTGCCGTTGGGAAGTCACCTCGGGCCGGTCACTCGCGCCATCCTGGCGCACGGCGACTGCCCGGTGTACCTCACGCCAGAACCGCAGCGGGTCAGGCGCGAGACCCACGGGAGCCGCATCTCCGGAGTCATGTACTGACCGACCGCGCCAGCGCCGGGATCAGTTCAGGGGTCGCATGGTCGGGGGGACTCCACCGCCCCGGTGGATCTCCTCGACCAGTTCCTGCAGCGCGGTGAGGGCGACCCGCTGGGGCATCGGGCCGTAGGACACGCGCGCCACACCGAGCTCCTCGAGCCGAGCCAGCGAGGGCATACCGGGAATGCCGATGCAGCTCAGCCGCCGGGGCCCGAACGCCTCGACGAACGTCGTGACCTGCTCCTCGGAGAGCACCGCCGGCACGAAGACCACCGGTGCTCCGGCGTCGAGGAACGCCCGGCCTCGTTCGACCGCGTCGTCCATCACGTCGGAGGGGTCGCGGTCGCGGCCGAGCACGAACGCGTCGGTGCGGGCGTTGAGGACGAAGTCGACGCCCTCCTCCGCGGCCACGCGCATGATGGCCTCCACCTGGGCGGCCGCCTCGGGCAACGGCTTCATCTGGTCCTCGATGTTGGCGCCCACCACGCCCACGCCGATGGCCCGACGGACGGTCTCCGCGGCGTCGCCGTACCCGCCCTCGAGGTCGGCGGTCACCGGCAGGTCGCTGTCGGCGACGATCCGTCCGACCATCTCCAGCATCAGGTCGACCGGGATCTGCTCACCGTCGGGGTAGCCGAACGTTGCGGCGATCGAGTGGCTGGCGGTCGCCAGCGCCTTGGTGCCGGGCGTCGCGGCGACGGCGCGGGCGCTCACGACGTCCCAGACGTTGACGACGGTGAGCAGCTGGGGATCCTGGTGCAGGCGCAGCAGCTCGGCAGCGCGGTCGGCGGTCACGGACTTGTCGGGTCGCGGGGTCATGGGCCCATTCGACCACGCTCAGGGCACCAGCAGGACCAGTGAGGAGAGAGCCAGGAGCCAGCTGACGAAGCTGCCGACGAGGAAGTACTCGGTGAGCCGGTGGATCCGCTCCTGCTCCCGGTCCGAGGAGAGCTCGGGGAACCGCAGCAACCCCTTGGCCGCGATCACGATGCTGGCGGCGGTGAGCTGACCGGCGACGCCGAGCCCGACGATCACCACCCGCTCCATCGGCCCGAGCAGCCGACCCCCCTTGAGCTGGGTCTCCGGATCGCCCGCGCCGCCGTGCCGCGCGGGGTTGACCGTCCTGGTCACCGTCAGCACGAGGCGTACGACGACGTTGCCGGTGCTGAGCTGCACCAGCACGATCCCGAGCAGCAGCAGCGCCCGCTCCGGACCCAGGTCGGACAGGAACGCCAGTGGGAGGCCCTGGACCCAGGCCGCGAAGAAGCCGGAAACGGGACCGGCGAGGCTGGAGGCCAGGATGGCGATCCCCAGCGCCGCGCCCAGCACCGCCAGCGGCAACGCAGCGGTTCGTCGCCCGGCGAAGGCGCGGGTGACGGTCTGGCCCCACAGCACGACGACGCCGGCGATCACGAAGAGGACCACCAGGTCGGCCGGGTCCGTCAGTCCGGCCCACAGCCCGACGAGGACGGCGGCCGCCGCGCCGACGCACTCCGGGAGCGTCCGAACCGGTCGGACCGACTGCACGAGGTCGGCGATCCCCACGCCGATGAGCAGCACGGCGATCCAGCTCATGTGATCGCTCCCATCGCTTCGTCGGCGGACACCAGCGCGGCCAGTCCGTCGCTTCGGACCCGCTGGGAGACCGCCGAGGGACTGACGCCGAGCCGCTCGGCGATCTCCCGCTGGCTGGTCCCCGCCATCAGATCACGCAGCACGGACACCGAGCGCCCCGACAGGCGGGCGACGGCGCTGTCCAGCAGCACCAGCAGAGCCTCGATCGCGGCAGGGTCCGGTCCGCCCGCGCCGTCCGCGCGCACGTAGGCCGTGCGCCGGTCCCGGCTGCTGGGTCGGCCTTCGGCCGCCTCGACCGCGGACACCCCGTCCCGCGCAGCCCACCAGCCCGGGCCGTCCTCGACGCGGGGTTCCGGCTCGAGGACGCGCACCGGGCCCCACCCCAGGCCCTGCCGGAGGTCATGGTCCGGGAGCAGGGCCAGCCGGAGCCGGAGCGAGGCACCGAGAGCGGCGCCCACGGTGGCGAAGGCTCCCTGGAACTCATCACCGACAGTGATCCGGAGCGGCGTTGTCGGCGTGAAGGTCTTGTTGATCTCGGCCAGCGCCGCGGCGAGCCGGGCATGGAGCGCGCTGCGGTCGTGGGCGACGCGGGAGCCGATCAGGTCACCGATCAGCGTCGCTGAAGCCTTTTCCTTCATCTCAGCCATAGTGAAGCCCCAGACCTCGATCCTGCGGTATGACGATCTAGGAAGAGAATACCTTTATTTCAACCTAACTGAAGATAATGCGTTAATTCGAAAAGCCTCAGCTGATGACGATCTCCGCCAAGAGTTTGGCCACGTGCCCCGGTTGTCTCGCGAGAGCCGGTGTCGACACCACCACCTCCGTGGTCACCCGACCCGGCTCCCGGGCGGCCCACCAGAGCCCGCAGACCTGCAGACGGTCGCGCTCCATCACCGCGAGCAACCGCTGGTTGACCTCATCCTCGTCGCCCGCCGCGTGCAGCAGGAATGTCGGAGCGTGCGGCTCGGTCGGGTTGGGGGTGATCCCGAGGGCCGGGAGCTCCGCCGCGAGTGCCTGCGCCCAGGAATAGCACTCCGCCATCCGCGGCAGGAGGTCGCGCAGCCCCGCCAGGGCCGCCAGCGCCTCCGGGGTCGACCGGTAGAGAGTGCCGCCCATCCGGGTCCGCCAGACCCGTGTCTCGGCCAGGAAGTCCTCGGGACCCACCAGTGCCGCTCCGGCGAGTCCGCGCAAGCCCTTGTAGAAGGACACGTACATGCTGTCGGTCAGGGCCGCGATCTCGGGGAACGGCTTGTCCCAGCGCGGTCGCGACTCCCAGATCCGGGCGCCGTCGACGTGCAGCGCCACGCCCCGGTCCCGGGCGGCCCGCGACAGCTCCCCCAGCTCCTCCCAGGTCGGGAGCCGACAGCCGGCGTCGCGCAGCGGCAGCTCGACCAGCACCGCGCCCAGGGTGCCGACCAGGCTGCTCAGCGACTCGGCCGTGGCCACGTCCGGTCCGCGGGTCAGGTGTTCGACCTCGAAGCCGTGCAGCCGCCGAGGTCCGTCCATCTCGTGCACCAGCAGGTGGGAGATGTCGGGCATCGCGACCCGGCGGGTGCCGGCTCGGTCGCACCACACCCGCAGCGCCGCCTGCTGGGCCATCACCCCGCTGGGGAAGAATGCCGCGGGCCGCTCGAAGAGATCGGCGAGCCGGTCCTCCAGCACCGCCACCGGACCGCGCGCGCCGTACGAGTCCCACCGCACGTCGAGCTCGTCGGCGACCTCGGCGAGCCGGCGCAGCGTCTCGCCGGGTGTCTCGATCGGGTGCCCGAAGATGGTGTCGTCGGCAGCGGCGGCCAGGTCGCGGAATCGGCTCACGAAGTCGGACACCGGCAAAGCCTCACCGGGCGGTTGCCTCTTCGCAAGTCGAGGGGGCGGGTCGGGTAGTCCAGTGGCAAATGGCTGCCAAATGCCGCCCGAAACGACCACTTCTCACTGGACTACCCACTCTCCGGCCTCACTCCCAGAAGACGCGGTCCACGACCGCCCGAGTCCGGCGGGTGTGCCGCAGGTAGTCGTTGACCAGCTCCGCCGACGCGCCCGGGGGGTAGCCCATGATGCTCGCAACGGCCGCCTTCTCCCGGGTGTCGCGGGGTAGATGGTCGCCGGGCCGTCCCCGCACCAGGGTCACCGCGTTGCGCACCCGGCTGACGGTGCGCCAGCCGTGCGAGAGCCACTCGGCGTCCGTCGCCTCGAGCAGCCCCGCCTCGGCGGCGGCGGCGAGAGCGGTGAGGGTGCGCGGGGTGCGCAGGCCGGGCACCTCGCCGGCGTGCTGGAGCTGCAGCAGCTGCACGGTCCACTCGATGTCCGCCAGCCCGCCCCGGCCCAGCTTGAGGTGGGTGTTGCGGTCGGCGCCACGCGGCAACCGCTCCTCGTCGACCCGGGCCTTGATCCGGCGGATCTCGAGGACGTCGTCGCGCGAGAGCCCGTCGGAGGGGTAGCGCAGCGGGTCGATCAGCTCGGTGAAGCGTCGCCGCAGGTCCTCGTCGCCCGCGACGGCCTCCGCGCGGAGCAGCGCCTGTGCCTCCCACACCTTCGACCACTTGGCGTAGTAGGAGGCGTAGGAGTCGAGGGTGCGGACCAGCGGACCCTGCTTGCCCTCCGGGCGCAGGTCGGCGTCCACCTGGAGCGCGGGGTCGTCGCCCGGCAGCAGCAGGAGCCGGCGCAGCTCGTTGGCCACGGCGTGGGCGTACGTCGACGCCTCGTGCGGATCGGCCCCGGGCTGCGGGTCGTGGACGAACAGCACGTCGGCGTCGCTGCCGTAGGACAGCTCGAAGCCGCCGTACCTGCCCATGGCGACGATCGCCAGCCGCGTCGGTGCCGTGTCCAGCCCACGCTGCTCCCGGACCGCCCGACCGGCCACGTCCAGGGTCGCCTCGAGGGTGGCGTCGGTGAGCCGCGACAGCCCGGCGCCGACGTCGGCGACCTCGGTCTCGCCGAACAGGTCGCCGACCGCGATCCGGAACAGCTCGCGCCGACGGATCCCCCGGATGGCGCGCACCGCATCGCCCGAATCGGCCTGCCGCCCGGCCGTGGCCAGCATCTCGGTGGTGAGCACCTCGGAATCGAGGGGGGACAGGTCCTCCCCCAGCATCCGCACGCCCCGCGGCTCGCGCTCGAGCAGATCCGTGGCGTAGCGAGAGGTCGCGAGCAACCGGGCCAGACGCTCAGCCACCTGGCCCTCGTCGCGGAGGGTCTGGAGATACCAGGGGGTGCCGCCCAGTGACTCGCTGATCCGGCGGAAGCCGAACAGGCCGGCGTCGGGGTCGGGGGCGTCGGCGAACCATTCGAGCATCACCGGGAGCAGGGTTCGCTGGATGCTGCTGGAGCGGGTGACCCCGCTGGTCAGGGCCTCGAGGTGGCGCAGGGCGCCCTTCGGATCCGCGAAGCCGAGCGCCGCGAGTCGGTCTCCGGCTGCCTCGGGTGTGAGGCGCGCCTCCGGGCCGGCGATCCTGGCGACGGCACCGAGCAGGGGCCGATAGAAGAGCTTCTCGTGCAGCCGACGGACCTCGCGTCGGTGGTACTGCCAGGCCTGGTCGAGGGCCTCGACGGGGTCGCGGGCGAAGCCCATCGAACGACCGAGCCGTCGCAGCGCGGTCTCGTCCTCGGGGACCACGTGGGTACGTCGCAGCTGGTGCAGCTGGATGCGATGCTCGAGCTGGCGCAGGAACGAGTAGGCGTCGTGGAGTGCCTCTCCGTCCTCCCGGCCGACGTAGCCGCCCTCGGTCAGCTCGGCCAGCGCGCTGAGCGTGGCGGGGGCCCGGATCCGCTCGTCGGCCCGCCCGTGCACCAGCTGCAACAGCTGGACGGCGAACTCGACGTCGCGCAGCCCACCCGGGCCGAGCTTGAGCTGGCGCTCGGCCTCCCGGGCGGGCAGCTGCTCGACCACCTTGCGGCGCATGGCCTGGACGTCCTCGACGAAACCGTCGCGTTCGGCGGCCCGCCAGACCAGCGGGCCGATCATCTCGGCGTACTCGAGGCCGAGGGCCAGGTCGCCGGCGACCGGCCGCGCCTTGAGCAGCGCCTGGAACTCCCAGGTCTTGGCCCACCGCTCGTAGTAGCCCTGGTGACTGGCCAGGGTTCGGACGAGCGGACCGGCCTTGCCCTCGGGCCGGAGCGCCGCGTCGACCGGCCAGATGGTGCCCTCCTTCGTGTGCTCCGAGCACACCTTCATCAGGTGTCCGGCCAGCTGGGAGGCGACCCGGGCGGCCTCGGCCTCGTCGGCGCCGTCGGCGGGCTCGAAGACGTAGACGACGTCCACGTCGGAGACGTAGTTGAGCTCGTGGCCTCCGCACTTGCCCATCGCGATCACGGCGAGGCGGGTGCTGGTGGCCGCCTCGCCCACCCGGGCCCGACCCACGGCCAGCGCGGCCTCGAGCGTCCCCGCCGCGAGGTCGGAGATCTCGGCCGCGACGTCGTCGACGGCCTCATGGTGTGCGAGGTCGCGGGCCGCGAGACGCAGCAGGATGCGGCGGTACTCCACGCGCAACGCGTCCACGGCCTCGTCGTCGGCGAGGGTTGCTACCGGGGCCGCGTCGTCCGGGTCGGCGCCCACCGCCCGGAGCAGCTCGGCACGGACCGCGAAGGCGGCCGCGCGGGTGGAGCCGAGGGTGGGGTCGGCAAGCTCCTTCCAGTGCCCGGGGTGGCGGACCAGGTGGTCGGCCAGGGCGTTGCTGGCACCGAGCACCGACAACAGCCGCATCGCGGTGCCCTCGTCGTCGGCCACCGCGGACAGCATCTCGGTCTCGTCGTCGGCCGCCTCCGCGAGCCGGACCAGGCCGTTGAGGGCGAGGTCGGGATCGCCGGTGCGGGCGAGGACCGACAGGAGCGGGTCGGCCGCCTCGCCGAGCCGATCGAGGTTGGCCAGCGAGCGCTCCGCGTCCACGAAGCCCATCCGGATCAGGCTCCCCTTGCTGGTGGTCCTCCGGTTCACCGCGTCGCCCCGGCCAGGGCGACGAAACCGTTGGCGAGTGGGCGCCATGCCTCGTCGAGCTCGGCGCGAGCCGCGTCGATCTCCGCCAGTAAGGCGGCCTGGTCGATCCCGCGTTCGAGGTGGTCGTCGCGGTCGCCGGCGGCCCAGGACTGCAACACGGGTTCGTCGGCCTCGGGGTGCAGCTGGACCCCCCACACCATCGGCGCGAACCGCGCGACCTGCAGCTCCCCTTCTGCGGTCTCGGCCAGGGCGACGGCTCCCTCCGGAAGTGCGGTCACCAGGTCGCTGTTCCACTGGATCCCGCGCATACTGGGTGAAAGGCCCGACACCAGCTCGTCGTCCCTGGCCTCCGGCCGCCACCCCACGTCGTACAGCCCGACCTGCTGCCCGCGCGG
The DNA here is from genome assembly GCA_035691135.1 of Nocardioides sp. Taxonomy (GTDB): domain Bacteria; phylum Actinomycetota; class Actinomycetes; order Propionibacteriales; family Nocardioidaceae; genus Nocardioides. The sequence goes on from DASSJR010000050.1 coordinate 13,032, forward strand.
GTTGACCTCGACCGTGCCGCCGAGGGCGGCCGCGATGAGCTGGTGGCCGAGACAGACGCCGAGGGTGGGCACGTTGGCGTGGGTGGCCTCGCGGATCCGGTCCTTGACCGTGGTCAGCCAGGGGTGGGTGGCGTCGTCGAGGGCGCCCATGGAGCCGCCCAGGATCACGAAGCCGTCGTACGCCGCCAGTCCGGGAACCTCGTCGCCGGCCCACGGCCGGCACACGTCCATCTCGGCACCGTCCTCGATGAGCCAGGTGCCGAGGTGGGCGATCGGGGCTTCGGGTTCGTGCTCGACGACGAGGAGGCGGGCAGACATGGTCGGACCTCAGCGCTCGCCTTCGTCGCGGAGCAGCGCCAGCAGGAGAAGCAGCACACCGAGGATGCTGAACAGGATGCTGACCTCGCCGTTGGCAAAGCCCAGACCGGCGAGGACCAGAACGCCGCCAGCACATGCGGACCACGGCTTGGCGGCGTGGCTGCCTGCGCGCAGAGCACTCAGCGCCATCGCAGAGGTCCCGAGCAGCAGGAGCGCCGGCACGGCCACGATGATCGCGACTGCCGCGTTGCCGGTGCCGACCAGCCATCCGGCGAGACCGGCCGCGAGGCCAGCCATCGCGATCGCCGCCCACAGCAGGATCCCGAGCTGCTTGGTGCGGCCGGGACTGTAGAAGGACGTGTCGCTCATGTCACCCACGTCAGACGACCGGCAGCATCCGGTCGCGCTCGAAGGCCGACACCTGCCCTCGGTAGTCCTCCCACTCCGCGTGCTTGTTGCGGAGGAAGAAGTCGAAGACATGCTCCCCGAGGGTGTCGGCGAGGAGCTCGGACCGTTCGGCGATGCCGATCGCCTCGTAGAGCGTCTTGGGCAGGGGCTCGATGCCGAGGCTCTTGCGCTCGCGCTCGGTGAGCGACCACATGTCGTCCTCGGCCTCGCGCGGCAGCTCGTAGTCCTCCTCCACACCCTTCATCCCGGCCGCGAGCACGACTGCGAACGCCAGGTAGGGGTTGCAGGCGGCGTCGATCGTGCGGAGCTCGATCCGGGTCGACTGGCCCTTGTTGGGCTTGTACATCGGGACCCGGATCAGGGCGGAGCGGTTGTTGTGGCCCCAGCAGATGTACGGCGGTGCCTCACCGCCGCCGAGCAGGCGCTTGTAGCTGTTGACCCACTGGTTGGTCACCACGCTGATCTCGCTGGCGTGGTGGAGCACACCGGCGATGAACTGCCGACCGACCTTCGAGAGCTGGTACTCCGCGCCGGCCTCGAAGAACGCGTTGCGGTCGCCCTCGAACAGCGAGACGTGGGTGTGCATGCCCGAGCCGGGATGGGTGGTGAACGGCTTGGGCATGAAGGTGGCCCAGATCCCCTGGCTGAGCGCCACCTCACGGATCACCGTGCGGAAGGTCATGATGTTGTCGGCTGTCGACAGC
>DASSJR010000051.1:0-10400 GCA_035691135.1 Nocardioides sp.
GGCGCGAGCCAGCTGGTGATGTACGGCTTCGAGACCCTGATCGAGGCCGGGTACCAGCCCGAGGTCGCCTACTTCGAGTGCCTCCACGAGCTGAAGCTGATCGTGGACCTCATGTACGAGGGCGGCATCGCCAAGCAGCGCTGGTCGGTCTCCGACACCGCGGAGTACGGCGACTACGTCTCCGGTCCGCGCGTGATCGACGATCACGTGAAGGAGAACATGAAGGCGATCCTCGAGGACATCAAGAACGGCTCCTTCGCCCAGCGGTTCATCGATGACCAGGACGCCGGCGCCCCGGAGTTCAAGGAGCTGCGCGCCAGGGGCGAGGAGCACCCGATCGAGCAGACCGGCCGCGAGCTGCGCAAGCTGATGGCGTGGGTGAAGTCGCACGACTCCGACTACGTCGAGGGCACCGCCACCCGCTGACCCGGCGTGAGTTACCACGTATGCCCGCCGACCCGGCGTGAGTTACCAGGCAACTTGGTAACTCACGACGGTTCGGCACCTGGCGGGAGGTAACTCGCGACGGCTCGGGAACAAGGAGGCCCCGGAGCATGGTTGTGCCGGCCGTGAGAATCGACATCTGGTCCGACGTGGTCTGCCCGTGGTGCTACATCGGCAAGCGCCGGCTCGAGTCAGCGCTCGCCGACTTTCCCCACGCCGACCGGGTCGAGGTCGTCTGGCACTCCTACCAGCTCGACCCCGGTGGGCCGTCCGAGCTGACCGAGTCGGTCGCCGCGCACCTCGGCCGCAAGTACGGCGGCGGCCCGGCCGCAGGGGCGCAGATGATCGACCGGGTGGAGGCCGTCGCGGCGGAGGAGGGGCTGGTCTACCGGCTCCACCAGGCGCAGCGTGCCGACACCGTCGACGCCCACCGGCTGCTCCACCTCGCACTCGACGAGGGCGGACCGGTCACCCAGGGGCGGCTCGAGGAGTCGCTGCTGGCGGCGTACTTCGTCGAGGCCCGCAACGTCGCCGACCACGACGTCCTGCGTGAGGTCGCCGTGGCCGCCGGGCTCGACCCCACCCGCGTCGAGGAGGTGCTGGCCGGTGACGCGTACGCCGCCGACGTCCAGGCCGACATCGACCAGGCCCACGCCTACGGCTGCAGCGGCGTCCCGTTCTTCGTCATCGACGGCAGGTACGGCGTCTCAGGCGCTCAGCCGGCCACCGCGTTCGGAGAGGTGTTGCGACGGGCCTGGTCCGAGCGCGAGCCGAGTCTGCAGATGGTCGGCGGCGACGACGTGTGCGGTCCCGACGGCTGCGACACCTGACCGGGCCTGGGTGAGCGTGTCGAAGCGTCCTGTGTTCGTGCTCCACGAGCACGACCGGCCGAGCCACCACTTCGACCTGCGGCTGGAGGAGGACGGCGTCCTGCGGTCGTGGGCGGTGCCCAGAGGGATGCCGGAGGACCCGAAGGCGGACCGGCTGGCGGTCGCGGTCGACGACCACGAGCTCGAGCACGCGACCTACACCGACGCAGACAAGCGCATCGCCGACACCGGCTGGTGGGAGCTGGAGGACCGAAACGCGAAACGGTTCGTGTTCGTGCTCCACGGCCGGTCCGGCTCGGCCCGCTACGCACTGATCGACACCGGCTCGGACTGGCTGCTCCACCGTACGAAAGCGCAGCCCTAGAAATGGGGGGTCGTGTGCTGAAGTGGCCGCCGGAGCAGCCACCTCAGCACACGACGCTGACTACTTGACCTCGGACCGCCGGACCAGGGTGAGCCCGATGACCAGGGGAAGGACGACCCAGGCGGCCGCGGTCACGCCCAGCTGGGCCCACGCCTCGCCACCGGCCGGCCACGCCTCGAACAGCATGCCCTGGGTGTACTTGAAGTCGATCCAGGGCTGGAGGTCGCGGAACCACTCCTGGTTCTCGGCCAGGACGGCGGTCAGTCCGGCGAGCACGAAGTTGTAGACGAAGTACCCCACGATGGCAGCCGCGGAGTTGCGGATCAGCACGCCCAGCATGAAGCCGAACAGCAGGCCCAGCACGTTGGCCGCAACCAGGGACGAGGCCTGGTTCCAGGAGATGTCCCACACCGGGTCGATCCCGGCGATCCCCGCGCCGACCAGGTTGCCCACCGCACCGATGCCGAGTGCCGCCACGATCGAGACCGCACCCAGCGCGACTGAGATCAGCAGCTTCGCCCAGATCACCTCGCCACGCTTCGGGACCAGGGTGAACGTGGTCAGGCCGCTGCGCTGGCTCCACTCGCTGGTGACCGAGAGGATGGCGATGATCGGCAGGATGATCACCATCGGGACACCGATCGCGGCGCCGAAGTTGTCGTAGGTCATCGCGCTCTCCGAGCCGAACACGATCACCGCAGCGGTGGCGAGCACCGCGCTGATCCCGATGCTCGCGGTGAGCCAGAAGCCGGACCGGGTGTTGAACATCTTGGTGAGCTCGACCCACAGGATCCGGCTGAAGGGGATCCGGGTCGGGACCACCCGCGCCGTACCGGAAGTGGGGGCGGGGGCGACGGCGATGGTGCTCATGCTGCTGCTCCTTCACGAGAGGTCTCGGCGGTGAGCTCGAGGAACATCTCCTCGAGGCCCGCACCGTCGGCGGTGCGGAGCTCGGTCAGTGGTACGCCGGCGAGGTGGGCGATCTTGCCCACGAGTGCCGGGTCGGTGTCGGCGCGCAGACCGTCGTCGCCGTACGCCGCGACGGTCACCCCGGACTCGCCGAGCGCTCGTGTCAGCTCGGCCACCGCGCTGCACCGGACGATCGTCCCGGCCGCGGAGAGGAGGTCGGCCTTGGTGCCGTCCGCGACGATCCGGCCCTGGCCGATCACGACCAGGTCGTCCGCGATCACCTCGATCTCGTGGAGGAGGTGCGAGGACAGCAGGACGGTCCCACCGGCGTCGGCGAAGCCGCGAAGCAGGTCGCGCATCCACCGGATGCCGGCGGGGTCGAGCCCGTTGGCGGGCTCGTCGAGGATCAGGACCTCGGGGTCGCCGAGCAACGCGGTGGCGATGCCGAGACGCTGCCGCATCCCCAGGGAGTAGTTGCGGACACGGCGGCCGGCCTCGTTCGCTTCCAGGCCGACCCGGTCGAGCATGTCGTCGACGCGGGAGACCGGCAGACCCATGGTGCGGGCGGCCACCCGGAGCGTCTCCCGGCCGGTGCGGCCGGCGTGCTGGGCGGAGGCGTCGAGGAGCACGCCCACCTCGCGGCCCGGGTTCGGGAGCTCGGCGTAACGGCGGCCGAGGACGGTGGCCGTGCCGTGGCTGGGCGGTGTCAGACCGACCATCACGCGCATGGTCGTGGACTTGCCGGCTCCGTTCGGTCCGAGGAAGCCGGTGACCCGGCCGGGTTGGGCGGTGAACGTGACGTTGTCGACGGCCTGGAACTGGCCGTACTGCTTGCTGAGGTCCTGGACTCTGATCATGGCGCCCACGCTCTCGCGCCGGAGCCGCCCCCGCCCATCGGTGAACCTGCCCACGCGACCCTCGGCCGACCCTGAGCGGTCTCGGGGTCGACCCCGAGACTGCTCAGCGACGAACGTCGAGCTCGGCCACCCGCCCATCCTGCACGTCCAGCCGCCGGGTCACCCCGATTGCCTCGACGAACCGCTCGTCGTGGCTGACGACCACCAGTGTCCCGTCGTAGGCCGCCAGGGCAGCCTCGAGCTGTTCGATCGCCGGAACGTCGAGGTGGTTCGTCGGCTCGTCGAGGACCAGCAGGTTCACCTGCCGGGCCTGGAAGACCGCCATCAGGGCGCGGGTCCGTTCGCCCGTCGACAGGGTCCGCGCTGCCCGGTCGACGTGCTCGGCCCCGAGCCCGAACTTGGCCAGCAGGGTCCGGACCTCGCCCCGGTCGGGAGCCCCACCCAGCGCGGTCCGCACCACGTTGACCACGGAGTGGTCGCTGTCGAGCAACCCGCGCTGCTGGTCCATCACCCCGACCCGCACCCGGGCCCCCAGGCTGCGCCGGCCGCCCGTCAACGGCAGCTCTCCGAGCAGGCCGGCCAGCAGCGTGCTCTTCCCGCTCCCGTTGTCGCCGGCGAGGAGGATCCGATCGCCTCGCGCGAGCATCAGGTCGACCGGACCCATCCGGAAGTCGCCGCGCACCAGCTCAGCGGCATCCAGGGTCGCCACCACCTCCGCCGGCGGGGCCCCCGACGAGACGGTGTAGCGCAGCTGCCACTCCTTGCGGGGTTCGCCGACCGACTCGAGCCGGTCGGCCGCCCGCGCCAGCCGGGCGGATCGGGCGCCCTGGCGATCGGCGCGTGCCCTGAACCGCTCCCGCAGGTGCTTGTCCGGCTCACCGGAGCGGGCGACCGCGCCCCGGCCCTTCGCCGCCCAGGCCGCCCGCTGGCGGGCCTGGGCCTCGAGGTGGTCGCGCTCGTCGGCATACCTCTCGTAGGCCTCCCAGGCGTGGCGGCGGCGCAGCCGGCGCGCGGCGGTGTACTCCGACCAGCCACCGGTGTGGTGGTGGACGGCCTGCTGCGGGAGGTCCAGCTCGACGACCGACGTCGCGACCCGGTCGAGGAACGCCCGGTCATGGCTGGCGACCAGCACCGGTCCGGCGTGCCCGGCCACGAAGTCCACCATCAGCTCCCGCCCGCGCGCGTCCAGGTCGTTCGTCGGCTCGTCGAGCAGGAGGACGTCGTGCCGGCTCAGCAGCACCGCCACCAGTGCGGCGCGGGCGGCCTGACCGCCCGACAGCGACCCGAGGGGGCGGTCCGGGTCGACGGGGAGGCCCACCCGTGCCGCCACCTCGGGCAGCCGCTCCTCGAGGTCGGCGGCGCCCAGGGCGAGCCAGCCTTCGAGCGCCTCGGCGTAGGCCGGCTCCGCGCCGGAGGCACCGGAGGCGAGTGCGTCGGCGGCGGCCTCCAGTGCCAGGTCCGCGCATGCGACCCCGGTACGACGACGCGCGTAGGCCAGCAGCGACTCTGCGGGATCGGGCGTGACCTGCGGCAGCCAGCCGATCGTGGCGTCGGCCGGCGCCAGGCGGACCGTCCCGGACTCCACCGGCAGCTCGCCGACGACGGTGCGCATCAGGCTCGACTTGCCGGACCCGTTCGGTCCCACGAGGGCGACGACGTCACCGTCGGACACCGTCAGGTCGAGGTCGGTGACGAGGGTGCGGGCGCCGAAGGTGACGGCGAGGCGAGAAACGGTGAGGGTGGTGGACATCGTGCTCCCGGATACGGCGGACGTTCCCACGTGGGTGGGCTGGCGGCCTCAGGAGATCTCCACGGGCGGAACTTTAGGGGGCGACCGGCGCGGGTCGGCAACCGAATTACGGTGCCGTGCATCCGGACGGCGTCGAGGACGCGCTCGGCCGGCGGGTAGCATGACCGCTCCGGGCACAGCGTCGTGCAGGACCGTCTCGTCATCGGGCGAGCAAGGCCAGACATCCGCCGACTTCGATCGAGGAACACCGCTGTGAGCAAGCCCGTCGTACTCATCGCCGAAGAGCTCAGCCCCGCCACCGTGGACGCGCTCGGGCCCGACTTCGAGATCCGCAACTGCAACGGTGCCGACCGCGCCGAGCTGCTGCCCGCGATCGCCGACGTGGACGCGATCCTGGTCCGCTCGGCGACAAAGGTGGATGCCGAGGCGCTGGCCGCTGCGAAGGGGCTCAAGGTGATCGCACGCGCCGGGGTCGGCCTCGACAACGTCGACGTCAGGACCGCCACCCAGAACGGCGTCATGGTCGTCAACGCCCCGACCTCCAACATCGTGTCCGCCGCCGAGCTGGCGGTCGCACTCATGCTGGCCGCGGCCCGCCATCTCTCGCCGGCCCACGCGGCGCTGAAGAACGGTGAGTGGAAGCGGTCGAAGTACACCGGCATCGAGCTCTACGAGAAGACCGTCGGCATCGTCGGCCTCGGCCGGATCGGCGTCCTGGTCGCCCAGCGGCTGAGCGCGTTCGGCATGAACGTGATCGCCTTCGACCCCTACGTCCAGGCCGGCCGGGCTGCGCAGATGGGTGTGCGCCTCGTCGATCTCGACACCCTGCTCGACGAGGCCGACTTCATGTCGGTCCACCTCCCCAAGACCCCCGAGACCGTGGGCCTGATCGGGGCCGATGAGCTCGGCAAGGCCAGGCCGAACCTGGTCCTCGTCAACGCAGCCCGCGGCGGCATCGTCGACGAGGCGGCGCTCTACGACGCCCTCAAGACCGGTCGGATCGCCGGAGCCGGGCTCGACGTCTTCGCTTCCGAGCCGTGCACCGACAGCCCGCTGTTCGAGCTGGAGAACGTCGTCGCCACCCCCCACCTCGGCGCCTCGACCGACGAGGCCCAGGAGAAGGCCGGGGTCGCGGTTGCCCGTTCCGTCCGGCTGGCGCTGTCCGGCGAGCTGGTGCCCGACGCCGTCAACGTCCAGGGCGGCGTGATCGCCGAGGAGGTGCGCCCCGGCATCCCGCTGACCGAGAAGCTCGGTCGCGTCTTCACCGGGCTGGCCGGCGGGGCCGCGCAGCAGATCGACGTCGAGGTCCGCGGCGAGATCACCGAGTACGACGTCAAGGTGCTCGAGCTGGCGGCCCTCAAGGGCGTCTTCTCCGACATCGTCGAGGACCAGGTGTCCTACGTGAACGCGCCGCTGCTGGCGTCCGAGCGCGGCACCGCCGTACGCCTGGTGACGGAGGCCGAGAGCCCCGACCACCGCAACCTGATCACGATCCGCGGCACGCTGGCCGACGGCTCCCAGGCGTCGGTGAGCGGCACCCTCATCGGCATCAGCCAGAAGGAGCGGCTGGTCGAGGTCAACGGGTTCGACGTCGACATCGAGCCCACCGACCACCTGGCGTTCTTCAACTACGAGGACCGTCCCGGCATGGTCGGTACCGTCGGCCGCATCCTGGGCGACGCCCAGGTCAACATCGCGGGCATGCAGGTCTCCCGTGACGCCAAGGGCGGCTCGGCGCTGGTGGCGCTGTCGGTGGACAGCGCGATCCCTGCGGAGACGCTGCACGAGATCGAGACGGCCATCGACGCCGACTCCGTGCGGGCGGTCGATCTGAGCTAGCCGGCGATCGGTGGGACACGCGGGCGGGGCAATGGTGATGCCTCTCGCGGAACGGCCCGGATCCGTCATATTGTGGGCGGGCTAGACAGGACCGCGGGGGTTGACATCTGCCGAAAGGTTCACCATGGCCGTTACCGAGTCCCAGCCGAAGAGGCACAACACAAAACTACTCCGCGAGGTCGGTCTGATCGGCCTGATGTGGGCCTCGATGGGCTCGATCATCGGGTCGGGATGGCTGTTCGGCGCCCAGGAGGCGCTGATCATCGCCGGGCCCGCCGCGATCATCTCGTGGGTCGTGGGTGCCCTGTGCATCCTGGTCCTCGCGCTCGTGCACGCCGAGCTCGGCGGCATGTATCCGGTCTCGGGCGGCACCGCCCGCTTCCCGCACTACGCCTTCGGCGGCGCCGTGGGCGCATCGTTCGGGTGGTTCTCCTGGTTGCAGGCGGCCACCGTGGCGCCGATCGAGGTGTCGGCGATGCTCACCTACGCCGAGCACTACGAGTTCTCCGACGGGGTGATCAACGAGGACACCGCCGTGCTGACCACGACGGGCATCGTGGTCGCGATCATCCTGATGGCACTGATGACGGCGATCAACTTCCTGGGCGTGAAGAAGCTCGCCGCGACGAACAGCGCGATGACGTGGTGGAAGATCGCCGTCCCGCTGCTGACGATCTTCGTGCTCGCCGTCGTCAACTTCGACACCAGCAACCTCACGGCGGCCAACGGCTTCAACCCCGGCGGGCTCAAGGCGATCCTGCTCGGCGTCTCCACCGGAGGCATCATCTTCAGCTACCTCGGCTTCGAGCAGGCCGACCAGCTCGCGGGTGAGTCGAGCAACCCGCGTCGCGACGTACCCATCGCCATCATCGGCTCGATCGCGATCGGCACGATCATCTACATCGCGCTTCAGGTCACGTTCCTGATGGCCCTGCCCTCCTCGGCGATCGGCAGCACCTGGTCCGACGACGCCCAGGACGGTTTCTACACGTTGTTCACCGGCCCCTTCGCCGAGCTCGCCACACTGCTCAGCGTCGGCTGGCTGGCCGCGATCATCTATGCCGACGCGATCATCAGCCCCGCCGGCACCGGCCTGATCTACACCACCGGCAGCTCGCGGGTGGCCTACGGCCTCTCGCGCAACGGCTACATCCCGTCGATGTTCGAGTGGACCAACTCCCGCAGTGTCCCCTGGGTCGGCCTGATCGCGGCGTTCATCACCGGCTGCATCTGCTTCCTTCCCTTCCCGTCCTGGCAGTCGCTGGTCGGGCTGATCACCAGCGCCTCGGTCCTGATGTACGCCGGTGCCCCGCTCTCGCTGGGTGCCTTCCGCAGGCGCCTCCCCGACGCCGAACGTCCGTTCCGGCTGCCGGCCGCGGAGATCCTGTGCCCGTTGGCCTTCATCATCTCCGGCGAGATCATCCTGTGGAGCACCTGGGAGACCGACTGGAAGCTCGGCGTCGCCATCCTGATCGGCTACGCAATCCTGATCGGCAACCGGGCGCTCGGGCTCAACGAGCACAAGCCGATGCTGGACTGGCGGGCCGCCTCGTGGCTGCCCGTCTGGCTGCTCGGGACGGGCGTCATCGTCTACTTCAGCTCCTTCGGGCACGACCCCGAGAACCCTGTGCTGCCCTTCGGCTGGGACATGGGGGCGATCGCCGCGTTCAGCCTGGTCATCTACTACTGGGCGCTGTCGGTCTCGCTGCGGGCGGAGCTGATCGAGGAGATGCTGGAGGAGGTCGTCCTGCCCGAGGAGGAGGGACTGGGTGCTCCGACGCACTAGCTCCCGTCGTGGCTGACCCGCCCGAAGGCGAGCGAGCTTGCGAGCTCGCCGTCCAGACTTCTCGGGCGGGTCAGCGGCGGATCGCGATGAGGGTCGCCGCGTCGGCGGCGACCATCACCTCGACCGTGGTGAACCGGTCGTCGGTCAGCCACTCCTCGCGCAGCGTGTCGACGCGGCCGTGGAAGACCGGCGGCCAGAGCGCGCAGGGGGTGAAGTCGTCGAGGACCACGATCCCGCCCTCGTCGACCAGGTCGGCGACGGCATCGACCCGGACCGCGCTCGGATCGCCCGAGTCGAGGTAGAGCAACGAGAACGGGCCCTGGTCGGTGAGCGTCGACCAGTCGGCGGCCAGCACCTCGACCTGGGGGTCCTCCTCGAAGATCTCCGCCGCCGCTCCGGCCAGCTTCGGGTCGAGCTCCGCGGTCAGGATCCGGGCGTCCCCGCGGACGCCCGAGCGCAACCACGCCGTCCCGACGCCGGTACCGGTGCCGAACTCGGCCATCGTGCCGGACCGGGTCGCGGCGAGCGTGGCGAGCAGCCGCCCGGTCTCGTTGCGGCAGAACGAGACGTAGCCCGCCTTCCGCGACACGTCGAATGCGCGGGACACGATGTCGGGCAGCTCCGGCGGCGCGCTCATTTCCTGGGGTCCCTGTCCGAAGCGCAGCGAAGCGAGCATTCGGATGGGGTGTTCATGGAAGGAGTCTTACACCCCGGGATCGACGTCTCGCATCCTGAACAGATCGGCGGAACGGCCGCGAGCCCCTTGCCGTCGTCGTACGGTGAAGGCCTGATGCGGAGCGTGTTCGTACTTATCGAGCGCCGCGGCGAGGCCTGACAGCAGGCCACCTCGTCGCGGAGTTCGTGCGTTGACGGCCTGCAAGTCCAGCTGAAGACGCCTCCGCGGCGGGTACGCCGGCAGTACCGCGAAACCCGCACTCTCCTGGTCCAGCGAACCCCACGTGACCCGTGGGCTCGCCACCACTCCCGCCGCGGGGCGTCCGCAGTCATCAGTGGTCGTTCTCGACCGCCCCGACGCAAACCAATCTGACCAATCCAGGAGAGCCAGATGTACGACATGTATCCCGAGTGGGGCCCGGCCAGCCAGGCGGTTCCGCCGTGGGCGGTCCAGCCCGACGACGGGAGCACCCAGGCAGCCGTCCAGGCATCGCTTGACCTGCGAGACAACGGCGGGGAGCGCCCGGACGACAACTAGTGTCCGAAGCATGACCACCCCATTCGAATGCTCACTTCGTTCCGCTTCGAACGGGGACCCCGAGAAATGAACCAGGGCACCCTCAACCTCGCGGTCATCCCCGGCGACGGCATCGGCCCGGAGGTGACCGCGGAGGCCCTGAAGGTCCTCGATGCGGCGGCTCCGGCCGGGGTGAAGTTCGCGGCCACGCACTACGACCTGGGCGCGGAGCGGTACCTCGCCACGGGGGAGGTGCTGCCGGACTCCGTCCTTGCGGAGATCCGGGGCCACGACGCGATCCTCCTCGGGGCCGTGGGGGGCCGTCCGGGTGACCCGGACCTGCCGCCCGGCCTGCTCGAGCGGGGGCTGTTGCTGAGGCTCCGATTCGAGCTCGACCACTACGTCAACCTGCGGCCCTCGCGGATCTTC
>DASSJR010000052.1:0-2085 GCA_035691135.1 Nocardioides sp.
AAGGGGTTCGGGTTCCTGTCCCAGGAGGACGGACCCGACGTCTACGTGCGCACGGAGGCGCTGCCCGACGGGGTCACCACGCTCAAGGCCGGCACCCGCGTCGAGTTCGGCATCGCCCAGGGTCGCCGCGGGGACCAGGCCCTGCAGGTCCGGGTCCTCGACGCTCCGGCGTCGGTGTCCCGCAACCAGTCGCACGCTCGTCGCAAGAAGCCCGAGGAGATGGCGCCCATCGTCGAGGACCTGATCCGCCTGCTCGACGGGATCGGATCGTCCTACCGCCGGGGTCGACACCCCGAGGCGCGCACCGCCAAGCCGGCCGCGAAGCTTCTGCGGGCGCTGGCCGACGAGCTGGAGCTCTAGGACCCGCCTCGAATTTGACCCTGCCGCGGAGGTGTAAACGCGCGCATACCGGGTAGGGGACGTGACGGGGGTCACGGAAAAGAGGCGAAAATGACGCTGGATCCAGAGAAGGCCACCGCATCGGTCGAAGCCGAAAACACACCCGAGCACCGCGCACAAGTCCGCAAGGCGGCCCTCGCGAGCACCGTCGGCACCACCATCGAGTGGTACGACTTCTTCCTCTACAACACGGCCGCGGCGCTGATCTTCCCGGCCCTGTTCTTCCCCGAGTCGTCCAACTACGCCGGGACGCTGGAGTCGTTCGCCACCTACGCCGTGGGGTTCGCCGCGCGTCCGGTCGGCGCTTTCATCTTCGGGCACTACGGGGACCGGATCGGCCGCAAGGCGACGCTGATCATCACGCTGCTGATGATGGGTCTGGCCACCACGGCGGTCGGCCTGCTGCCCGGCACCGACACCATCGGCGTCGCGGCGCCCATCCTGCTGGTCGTCCTGCGGCTCTTGCAGGGCCTGGCGGTCGGCGGTGAGTGGAGCGGGTCGGTCCTGCTCTCCATGGAGTGGGGTGACCAGAAGCGTCGCGGCTTCATGGCGAGCCTGCCCCAGCTCGGGGTGGCGCTGGGCCTGATCCTCGGTACCGGCTTCCTCTACCTGCTCAGCACCTTCATGTCCGACTCGCAGTTCGAGTCGTGGGGCTGGCGGATCCCGTTCGTGTTCAGCCTGGTGATGGTCGCGATCGGCCTCTACATCCGGCTGCGCATCCTCGAGACCCCGATGTTCGCGAAGAAGCTGCGGGAGAACACGATCAGCCGCCTTCCGTCGTTCGACGCGATCAAGCACCACTGGAAGCCGATCGTGCTCAGCGCCCTGGCCCGGATGTCCGAGCAGGCGCCGTTCTACGTGATCACGTCCTTCTCGCTGGTCGTCCTCACCGAGGAGCAGGGCTACACCACCACCTTCGCGCTGGCCGCCATCCTGTCCGCGGCCGCGGTCGAGCTGGTCGCCGTACCCCTCTTCGGTCACCTCTCCGACACGGTCGGCCGCAAGAAGATCTACATGGCTGGTTCCGCCCTGACCGGGCTCTACGGCTTCGTCCTCTTCGCCGCGCTGGACAGCGGCGTCGCGGCGTTCGCGTTCATCGGCGTCTTCCTCGCCCTGATCCCGCACGCGATGCAGTACGGCCCCCAGGCGGCGATGATCGCGGAATCGTTCCCCACCTCGCTGCGCTACGCCGGAGCGGGCATGGGCTACCAGCTCGCCTCGGTGATCGCGGGAGGTCCCGCCCCGCTGGTGGCCACGGCTCTGCTGGCCTGGACCGGCTCCGTGTACTCCGTCGCGGTGGCGATCCTCGCCTGCTCCGTGATCTCGCTGATCGCGGTCGCGCTGCTCGACGACCGCAGCAGGTCCGACATCAACGACGACGCGACGTTCGAGAAGAGGAGGGCTTCGGTCAGCTCCGGGGCCTAGGGCACGCCCTGGCCCGGCGCGGCCACGCTCGTCGGCCTACGCCGTCCCATGGCGAGCACCACGAACGCCCACGCGGCGAGGATCCCGCAGGCCACGCCCAGGCCGAGCCTCGGGATCAGTGGCATCGCGATCCCGACGAAGCCGCCGATCACCCACGCCAGCTGGAGCGTGGTGTCGCTGCGGGCGAAGGCACTGGACTGCATCCGCTCGGGCACGTCGCGCTGGATCGTGGAGTCCAGCGACACCTTCGCGAGTGACTGC
>DASSJR010000053.1:0-2148 GCA_035691135.1 Nocardioides sp.
CGCGGCCTCTGCAAGGCCGTCTTCGCGACCGAGACCCTGGCCCTCGGCATCAACATGCCGGCACGCACGGTCGTCATCGAGAAGCTCAGCAAGTGGAACGGCGAGACCCACGCGGACATCACGCCGGGGGAGTACACCCAGCTCACCGGTCGTGCCGGCCGACGTGGCCTGGACGTGGAGGGCCACGGCATCGTCCTGTGGCAGCAGGGCATGAACCCGCGGGAGCTGGCCGGGCTCGCCTCGACCCGCACCTATCCGCTCCGGTCGTCGTTCCGGCCGTCGTACAACATGGCGGTCAACCTGGTCCACCAGTTCGGCCGGGAGACCACCCGAGAGCTCCTCGAGCAGTCGTTCGCGCAGTTCCAGGCCGACAAGGCCGTCGTCGGGCTGGCCCGGCAGCTGCGCAAGAGCGACGAGGCGCTGGCGGGGTACGCCGAGGCGGCGGCCTGCGACCGCGGCGACTTCATGGAGTACGCCCGGATCCGCAACCGGATCTCCGAGGTGGAGAAGCGCGCCGCCAAGGCCCGCCGGGCCGACCGGAGGGCCGATGCCCTGGACTCGCTGGCCCGGCTCCGGCCGGGCGATGTGATCGAGGTACCGACCGGCAAGTTCGCCGGCTTCGCGGTCGTCATCGACCCTGGGTTGTCTCGCGACGAGCCGCGGCCCTACGTCGTGACGGTGGACCGGCAGGCGCGGCGGCTCGGGATGATCGACTTCCCGACGCCGGTGCAGGCGCTGACCCGGGTCAAGGTGCCTCGCAACTTCAACGGCCGCAACCCTCAGATGCGCCGCGACCTGGCCTCGGCCCTGCGCACCAAGACCCGCGACCTCCCGCCCCCCTCGGAGGTTGAGGTGCGAAGGCGCCCAGCGCCTGAGCCTCGAAACCCCCGCACCCGACCGGAGGCGGAACGCGAGATCGTTGAGCTCCGCGCCCAGCTGAAGTCCCACCCGTGCCACGACTGCCCGGACCGCGAGGACCACGCCCGTTGGGCGGAGCGGTGGTTCAAGCTCGACCGCGACGCCGCCACGCTGCGGCACCGGATCGAGAAGCGGACCAACACCATCGCCCGGCAGTTCGACCGGGTGTGCGAGGTGCTCACCGCCCTGGGTTACCTCGAGGACGACGCCGTCACCCCCCGCGGAGGCCACCTGCGCCGGATCTACTCCGACCTCGACCTGCTGGCCGCCGAGTCCCTCCGGCAGGGGTTGTGGGACGACCTCGACCCATCCGGCCTGGCCGCCGCGTTGTCGATCCTGGTCTTCGAGGCCCGCCGCCCCGACGACGCCCGCTCGCCACGCATCCCCGGCGGGGCGGTCAAGGGCGCCATCGGCCAGATGGTCCGGTTGTGGGGCGGGCTGACCAAGCTCGAGGGCGACCACCACCTCGACTTCCTGCGGCAGCCCGACCCCGGGTTCGCCTGGGCGGCGTACCGCTGGGCCGAGGGCGACGAGCTCGACTCGGTCCTCAGCGACGTCGACCTCGCCGCCGGCGACTTCGTGCGCTGGATGAAGCAGTTGCTCGACCTCACCGGACAGGTCGCGGACGCGGCGGGAGACTCGCCACTGCGCGAGACCGCACGGCAGGCGGTACGCCGGCTCCGGCGGGGGGTCGTGTCCTACTCCGGTCTCAGCGAGTGAACCCGGCCGGCCCCAGCGGGACGACCTGGCCCTCGGGCGGCTGACGCCCCTCAGGGCACGGGCCTGGCCGGCCACCGAGGTAGAGGACCGGCAGGTTGCACGCGACCGTCCGGCCACGTTCGGGGGTGAGGAGTGGTGAGCAGGGCAGGCCGGGCCGGAACAGCGCCGGGACGACGCAGCTGTCCGGTGTCGCGACGAACGGATCGAGACGCACAAGCGGGTCGACCCGGGCCTGGGCCGGCGCCGTGGTGAGCGACATCGCCACCGCGGCGCCTGAGAGCGCGAGAGCCATCGTCCGCACCTGTCCAGCGTACGGCGATCGGCCGTGGTCAGCCTTCCTGCGTGGCCGCGGCGATCGCGTCCTCGATGCTGACGCTGCCCTCGACCAGGTTCCACTGGCGGCCGTGGGTCGACTCGTCGTCGAGGACGGCAGCGACCACCGCGGCGACGTCGGCCCTCGGAATCTCGGCTCGAGCCACGTCCTCGCCGAGCGCGACCAGGCCGGTGCCG
>DASSJR010000054.1:0-4998 GCA_035691135.1 Nocardioides sp.
GACCGCCCGGGGTCGCGCCGGGCACGGCTCGATGATCAACCGCGAGAACGCCATCACCGAGCTCGCCGCCGCGGTGGCGCGGATCGGCGCCCACGAGTGGCCGGTGCGGCTGACCCCGACCATGCAGGTGCTGCTCGCCTCCGTCGGGGAGCTCGCCGGGACCGAGGCGACCCCGGACAACGCCCAAGCGCTGGTCGACGAGTTCGGCACCGCGACCCGGATGCTCGGCGCGGTGATCCGCAACACCACCAACCCCACGATGCTCGGCGCCGGCTACAAGGTGAACGTGATCCCGACCGAGGCGACGGCGCATGTCGACGGCCGCTTCCTGCCGGGGTTCGAGGACGAGTTCTTCGATACCCTCGCCGAACTCTGTGGCGAGAACATCGACGTCGAGTGGGTCTCGAAGCAGCAGCCGTGGGAGGTGCCCTACGAGGGCGCGCTCGTGGACGCGATGACCCGCTCGGTTCTGGCGGAGGACCCGGACGGGATCGTGGCGCCGTACCTCTTCAGCGGCGGGACCGACGCCAAGCACTTCAAGAAGCTCGGGATGCGGACCTACGGGTTCGCGCCCCTGCGCCTGCCGGACGACCTGGACTTCACAGCCCTCTTCCACGGCGTCGACGAGCGGGTGCCGGTGGACGCGCTCGAGTTCGGGGCCCGTGTGTTCGACCGGTTCCTGGACGAGGTCTGACGGCGTGGCGAGGTTCAGCGCGCGGGACCGCTCCACGGAGGTGGTCCATGCCGACCAGGCAGACCTGTGGGCAGCGCTCACCGACCCTGAGCTCCTCCCGCAGCTCACGCCGTACCTGCACAGTATCGACGTCGACGGTGACCTGTGGCGGTGGAACATGGTCCGGATCCCGGTGCTGGGGGTCAGCGTGGCCCCGTCCTTCACCGAGCGGATGAGCTTCGACGAACCGCGGCGGATCGGCTTCACCCACGCCCCGCAGTCCGGCCCGGAGAAGGCGGGGGTGGAGGGGACCTACCTCCTCGAGGAGGTCGACGGCGGCACCCACCTCAGCATCGACATCGACATCTGCGTCGACCTGCCGCTGCCCGGTCTCTCGCGCGGCGCCGTGGAGCGAGCCATGCGGGGTGTCATCGGCCTGATGGGTCGACGGTTCGCGTCGAACCTGCTGACGCACCTGTCACACGGGTGAGGTCAGCCGCTGCCGGATGATGCGGCGGCGCAGGACCACGCGCCGGGTGCCGTCGGGGCCGACCCGCAGACGGTCCAGCTCCCACCCGCCGTGCTCGGCACGCTCGACCAGCATCCGGGTGACGAAGTTGCGCGAGAACTCCCGCGAGATCAGCAGCTTCTCGAACTCCCACTCCACCCCTCGGCCCAGAGGTCGGTCCAGGGGGCTGCGGGTCGCGCGGGTGCTCACATCACTCTCCTGACACGTCGTCGAGGGCCTCGATGATCTCATCCGGCAACGTGAGCTCCTCGATGCCCAGTGCGCCGCGGAGCTGCGCGGCGGTGCGCGCCCCGACGATCGGAGACGTCACCCCGGGGCGGTCGCGCACCCAGGTCAGGGCCACCTCGAGGCACGACCAGCCCAGGCCGTCGGCTGCCCGGGCCACAGCCTCGACGATGCCCCTGGAGCGCTCTCCGAGGTAGGGGTCGACGAAGTTGGCGAAGTGGGGAGAAGCCGCCCGCGAGTCAGACGGCGTCCCGGTGCGGTACTTGCCGGTGAGCACCCCGCGGCCGAGCGGCGACCACGGGAGCACGCCCAGGCCGAGCGCGGACGACGCCGGGAGGACCTCGTGCTCGATGTTCCGGTTGAGGAGGGAGTACTCGACCTGGGTGGAGGCGATCACCGCCCGGCCGGGGACCGCCCGCTGCCAGGTGGCCGCCTGGGCGGTCTGCCAGCCGGAGTAGTTGGAGACGCCGACGTACGACGCCCGCCCGGAGGTCACCGCGTGGTCGAGGGCCGACAGGGTCTCCTCGAGCGGGGTGTCATCGACCCAGGTGTGCACCTGCCAGAGGTCGACGTGGTCGACGCCGAGCCGCCTCAGGGACGCATCGAGGGTGCGGAGCAGGGTGCCGCGGGAGGCGTCGGTCTCGCGGGTGCCGCGTCGGCGCGAGATGCCGGCCTTGGTGGCGAGGACGATCTCGTCGCGGGCAACGACGTCACCGATCAGGGTGGCGATCAGCTCCTCGGACGCGCCGTCTCCGTAGCCCGCGGCAGTGTCGACGAGGGAGCCGCCTGCCTCCGCGAACGCGATCAGCTGGTCGCGGGCCTCGTGCTCGTCAGTGTCGCGACCCCAGGTCAACGTTCCGAGCCCGAGCCGGGACACCTTCAGTCCGGTGGACCCCAGGGTGCGTTGCTGCATGGTGGCAACCGTATCCGTAGGCTTGCGCGTCGTGTCGGACCTCCTCCAAGCCGTCTTCCTCGGCATCCTCCAGGGGCTGACCGAATTCCTCCCGATCTCCAGCAGTGCCCATCTGCGGATCGTCCCCGACCTCCTCGGGTGGGGCGATCCGGGTGCGGCGTTCACCGCCGTGATCCAGATCGGCACCGAGCTCGCGGTGCTGATCTACTTCCGGCACGACCTCTGGCGGATCGGCTCGACGTGGGTGCGCTCGCTCTACCGTCCGGAGTACCGCGGCCAGCTCGACGCCCGGATGGGCTGGTTCATCATCATCGGCTCCCTGCCGATCGTGATCCTGGGCATCCTGCTCAAGGACACCATCGAGCAGGACTTCCGCAGCCTGTGGATCATCGGGACCACCCTGATCGTGCTCGGGCTGATCCTGGGGATCGCGGACCGGGTCAGCGCCGACCGGCTACGGATCAAGGACATGCGGCTGCGCGACGCCGTACTCATGGGGGTGGCGCAGTCGTGCGCGCTGGTGCCGGGCGTCTCCCGGTCCGGGGCGACGATCTCGATGGGCCGGTTCCTCGGCTACGAGCGCGAGGCCGCGACCCGCTACGCATTCCTGCTGGCCATCCCGGCCGTCGTCGGCGCCGGGGTCTTCGAGCTCAAGGAGATCCCGAACGGGGACAACAGCTACGGCTGGGGACCGACCATCGTGGCGACGGTGGTCTCCTTCGTCATCGGGTACGCCGCCATCGCCTGGTTGCTGCGCTACGTGACCACGCACTCCTACCTGCCGTTCGTGATCTACCGGGTCTCCCTCGGCACCCTCACCCTCGCGCTGGCCGCGGCGGGCGTGCTCAGCGCCTGAGGATCCCGGGCCGGATCAGAGCCAGCCGGCGCGCTTGCTGAGGATCCAGACGGTCAACGAGGCGAGGACCATCAGTCCCAGGGCGAACAGGTAGCCGAGGTGCCACCTGAGCTCGGGCATGTTCTGGAAGTTCATGCCGTAGATGGTCCCGATCAGGGCTGGTGCCGCGATCAGTCCGATGGTCGCGGAGATGCGCCGCATGTCGTCGTTCTGCTGGATGCTGATCTGGGCCATGTGGGCCTCGAAGGCGGTGGACAGCAGCGAGTCGAGGCTGTCGACGACTTCCGAGACCCGGGCCAGGTGGTCGCCGACGTCGCGGAAGTACGGCGCCGCCTCGGGATCGACGCCGCGCACCGAGCCGCTGATGAACCGGTTGATGGGCTCCCGCAGCGGAAACACCGCGCGGCGCATCTCCGCGAGCTCGCGCTTGAGCACGTAGATCCGGGCGGAGTCATTCGTGCGCTCCTCGGAGAACACCGAGATCTCCACTTCGTCGACGTCCTCCTGGAGCGACTCCGCGACCGCCTCGTAGGCGTCGACGACCTCGTCGCACACGGCGTAGACGACCGCCGAGGGGCCGTGGGCCAGCACCTTCTCCCGATCCTCGAGCGCCCTCCTGGCCCGGTGCAGGGAGCCACCCGTGCCGTGCCGCACCGTGACCACGAAGTCTGAACCGACGAAGACGTTGATCTCACCGGTCTCGACGGCGTCCTCCGCGTCGACGTACCAGAGCGTCTTGAGGATCAGGAAGACGCTGTCCTCGTAGCGTTCGAGCTTGGGGCGCTGGTGGGCCTTGACGGCGTCCTCGACCGCCAACGGGTGCAGGCCGAAGATCTCGGCGACCTCGTCCAGCTCCGCCTGCTCTGGCTCGTGCAGGCCGACCCAGACGAAGTCGTCGGGGCCGCATCGCTTGCGGACGGCGGCCAGGTCGGAGATCTCGCAGTCGACCGAAACCCGCACGCCGTTGCGGTACAACGCGTTGTCGACGATCACCGCTGCAGGCTATCCCCACTAGAGTCCCCGGCATGGCAACCGTGATCCTCGTGCGACACGGCCGGTCGACCGCCAACGTGGAGGGGACGCTGGCCGGGCGGCTGCCCGACGTGCACCTCGACGAGGTCGGAACGGAGCAGGCCGCGCGGGTCGGTGCCCGGATCGCCGCCGTGCCGCTCGCCGGACTGGTGACCAGCCCGCTGGAGCGGTGCCGGGAGACAGCCCAGGCGATCCGCTGGGCGCAGCCGAGCAAGCCGCGGACTCACACCGACCGGGGCCTGCTGGAGTGCGACTACGGAGAGTGGCAGGGCCGCGCCCTCAAGGAGCTGACGAAGGAGAAGCTCTGGAAGTCCGTGCAGGGCCAGCCCTCGCGCGTCGGCTTCCCCGGGGGCGAGACGCTGCCGGAGATGCAGGCCCGCACGGTGGCCGCCGTACGTCGGCGCGACGCCGCGCTCGAGGTCGAACACGGACCCGGGGCGGTGTGGGTCGCGGTCTCGCACGGGGACCCGCTCAAGGCGGTCCTGGCCGACGCGCTCGGCATGCACCTCGACCTCTTCCAGCGTCTCCATGTCGATCCCGGTTCGGTGTCGATCGTCCACTACGCCGCGAGCCACCCCTTCGTCCTGGCCGTGAACTCCCACGAGGGCGACCTCTCCTGGCTGGCGCCGAAGCCGCACCGTGGCCGCAAGCGCGCTCCGCGCGAGGCCGCCGTGGGGGGCGGCGCCGGTCCGCAGGCGCCATCGGCCCGGTCATAGGGTGGCCGCATGGCTCTTGTCCACGGATTCGACCCGCCGGAGCGTTTCGTCACC
>DASSJR010000055.1:0-21037 GCA_035691135.1 Nocardioides sp.
AACGTGAACAATGTCCTGTCGGCTGGCCGGGAGCTCAAGCACGTCCAGGTCCGCGAATACCTTCGCAGCCTGGTTGACGATGCTCCTCCGGGCTCGCCCATGCCCTCCGAGCGCGAGCTCGTGCACCGCTTCGGCGTGGCACGGATGACCGTGCGCCAGGCCATGGACGCCCTGGTCGCCGAAGGTCTGCTCGAGCGGATCCCCGGCCGCGGCACGTTCGTGGCCCGCCCCCGCACCGACCCGCGCCTGATCGGATTCACCGAAGAGATGACGAGGCGGGCGCTGCTCGCCGAGTCCCAGACGCTGCTGGCCCGCCGCGAGCAGGCCAGCCCGAGCCTCGCCCGGGCCCTGATCATCACCGAGGGCGACGCCGTCATCCACTGGAAGCGCCTGCGCCGCGCGGACGCCGTACCCATGTGCATCGAGGACGCCTACCTCAACGAGGTCCTGATCCCGGGCTTCCTGCAGTCGGGCATGCCCACCAGCCTCTACGGCGCGCTGTCCGACCGCGGCCTGCGCCCGACGGCGGCCGAGGACTCCATCACCGCCGACCTGGCCACCAAGACCGAGGCCGAGCTGCTCGAGGTCGCGCCGCATGCCCCGGTGCTGCGGCAGTCGCGTCGCGCGTTCGTGTCCGACAAGGTCATCGAGGTCTCGCGGTCGGTCTACCGCGCCGACCGCTACGCCCGGCGCGTGGAGCTCGGCAGCCTTCCCTGACCGACCCCCGGCTCCGGCGCGCTTGACCCTCCGGCACCTGGCTCGGGCCTAGTGTCGTTGCCATGAGCACGGCGCCGACGCTCCTCGAGGTCACGGTCCTCGGGCCGCGTGACGTGCCCGGCGCCGACGAGGGTGGCGCCGACCGGTTGCACCTGGTCGCGCCCGGGGAGTCCGGTGAGCCCGATGGCGGCGTGCTCTCCCCGGAGCCCGGCGTCGTCTCCGCGGTCTGCCGGGAGACCGACGTCCCGGTGTTCGTGCTCTTACGGCTCAACGACTCCTGGACGACCACCGGTGGCGAGCTGGTCCGTCTGGTCGGTCTGGCCGAGGACTACCTGGGTTGCGGCGCGGCCGGGGTCTCCTTCGGCTTCCTCGATGCCGATCTCGAGGTCGACACCGAGGTGTGCGCCCACCTCGCCCACTCGCTGCCCGGCGTTCCCTGGACCTTCCACCGGGCGTTCGACGACGCCCTCGAGGCGCGCCGGTCCTGGCGTCGGCTGATCGGCATGCCCGGCGTCACGGCGGTGTGCTCGGCCGGCTCACCGAGGGGGCTGTCAGCCGGATACGACGAGCTCCTCGCCGGGTGCGAGTCAGACCCCGAGATCGCCGCCCTGGCCATGCCCGGCGGCGGTCTGCTCGCCGAGCACGTGCCGTGGTTCGCCCAGGCCGGCGTCCGTCAGTTTCACCTGGGCCGGCAGGCCCGGCCCGGAGCGTCGTACAAGTCCTACGTCGACGCCGGGCACGTCCGCTCGTGGCGACTCCTGCTCGACAGCACCTCGCGGCGTGCGCTCGGGGCGTAGGCCCATGCCCTCATGGTGATCATCGACCCGCCCAACGCTGCGGGACACGGTCGGCTCTGGTCGCACCTGGCCAGCGACACGTCCTTCGAGGAGCTGCACGCCTTCGCCCGCGATCTCGGGATCCCGGAACGCGGCTTCGACCGCGACCACTACGACGTGCCCTCGGAGTGGTACGACGCCGCGGTTGCGGCCGGCGCCACCCCGGTCAGCTCGCGCGAGCTCATCGCCCGGCTCCACGACGCCGGCCTCCGCCGCCGCAAGCGCGGCTGACCGCCACCACTCAGGCGAGCCGGGCCAGCTCGGCCTCGACGTTGGCGCGGGCAGCCGGCTCCCACTTCTCGCGTGCGTGAGTGGTGTGGAAGAGCCGGGGCTTGGCCAGCAGGTCGGACAGGACCGCCGCGCGGCCGGCCCGGAAGTCGTCGTCCGATACGTGGGCGTACTCGCGGCGGACGTCGACGAGGTACTCCGCGTAGCGGGTCGGGTTCGCGGCCAGGATGGCCAGGTCGGCATCGGAGAGGGCGCAGCCGTTCCGGTCGTCGTCGGCCGGGCGGTGGGCCTCCGTGAGCCGGACCAGCCGGGCGACCTCGGCGACCAGGTCCGGATCGTGGTCGGCCAGCGCGGTCTCCGCCCAGGCCGCGGACCGCTCCTCGGCGTCGGGCCCGCCGTCGTACACCCCGTCGTGGAACCACGCGGCCAGCCCGACCTCAACCCGGTCGAACGGCGTGCCGGCCTCGGCCAGCTCGTCGAGCCGGTCCAGGACCTCGGTCAGGTGCCGGGTGTCGTGGTAGCCACGCCCGGGGTCGGCCCACGCGGCCAGCAGCTCGTCGCGCACGGTGCCGTCGCCGGTCAGCGGCCAGCGGGCCGGGAGGTCGCTCAACCGGACACCCGCTCGGACGCCGACTCCTGCCAGGTCCGCGCCGCCTCCGCCCGCCCGGGCGCCATCGCCCACCGGATGGTGCCGGTGGCGAGGGTGCCGAGCGCCCGGACGACCGTGCGGTCCGAGACCGGGTGCGAGGGAAGCCGCAGGGGACGCCGGGTCCACCGCGGCATCAGGCCGATGGCCGCGGCCATCAGCACCCCGTAGGCCGGACGCATGGCGATCGGCAGGGGCGGGCGCCAGAGAAGGTAGGACACCGCGTCGCGGGCGTGATCGGTGGCCCGGAGCTCCGGCCGGAACGCGGCCAGTGCCTCGGCGAGCTGCGCCTCGGTCACGGGTGGGTCGAGGACGCCCAGCCGACGGGCGACCTCGGCGGTCTGGGCGACGTACTCGTCACGTTCGGACTGGTCGAGCGGATGTTTGCCGTAGGCCTGGTGGGCGGTCAGGAAGCTGTCGACCTCCGCGACGTGCACCCACAGCAGCAGGTGCGGGTCGGACGCGGCGTACGGCGTCCCGTCCGGCATCCTGCCGGTGATCCGGTCGTGGATCGCGCGGACCGCGTCGACCGCGCGCTGGGCGTCGTCGGCGGTGCCGAATGTCGTCACGGCGATGAAGCGGCTGGTCCGCGCGAGGCGGCCCCACATGTCACCGCGGTAACCGCTGTGCTCGGCAACCGCGGTCATCGCCGCCGGGTGCAGGGTCTGCAGCAGGATCGCCCGGATGCCGCCGATGAACATCGCCGCGTCGCCGTGCACCCGTGCGATGGGGCTGGTGCGGTCGAACCAGCGCGGGCCGGGCGTGCCGTGGATCCGGTCGCGATGGCGCGCACCGTCCGGTCCGGCGACGCGGTGGAACAGCGCCTGGCCGAGGCGGTGGCGGACGATGTGGATCACATGGCCGAGGATACGGCTCGCCGGTGGGGCTCAGTCCTCGCTGGGCATCAGCGCCCACAGGACGATGTAGATGATGAACTGGGGGCCGGGCAGCAGGCAGCTGATCACGAACAGCAGACGGACGGTGTTGGGTGTCATCCCGAACCGCCGGGCCAGGCCGGAGCAGACACCGGCGATCCAGCGGTCCCGGGGACGAACTAGCTCGTTGGTCATGCCCCCAGCGTCGCTCGGTCAGCGGCCGAAGTCATCCCCGAGACGCCGATCTCGGGGAGGAGTCAGGGTGCCCCCGGGGCGGGGGTAATGCCGTGGCGCCCTCGTTTCTGTGGCCGGATCTTGGCGGCCACCAGCCGAAGTACCGTCCAGACGGACTCATCGCTCGCCGTCCAGACCATGCTGTGTGCCGATTGTTCTGGGGCAACTACTACTGGGTCGCGATGTTCGACCCCGTGGAGCTCGCGCCGTACGGCTGACGAGTCGCGGAGATCCGGCAGTCCGGGTCAGCGGAGCCGGACGGGCACCGACGACCAGCCGCGCAGCACCTGGGTGGTGTGGCGGACGGGCTCGCCTTCGAGCCGCAGCCCGGGGAAGCGCTCGTAGAGGGCGCGCAACCCGACCGCCGTCTCGAGCCGAGCCAGCTGGGCACCGAGGCAGTAGTGCGGTCCGGCCGAGAAGGCCAGGTGGTCGCCGGCGTTCTCGCGGGTGACGTCGAAGGTGTTGGGGTCGCGGAACACGTCAGGATCGCGGTGGGCGCCGCCGAGGAACATGACGATCCCACTCCCGCGGGCAAGGTGCGTGCCGGCCACCTCGACGTCCTGGCGAGCCATCCGCCCTGTGAGCTGCACGGGCGAGTCGAACCGCAGCACCTCCTCGACGGCCAGTGGCCACCTGTCGGGCTCGCTGCGGAGCAGGTCCCTCTGGTCGGGGTGCCGGTCGAGCAGCACGACGGCATTGCCGATCAGGTTCACCGTCGTCTCGAAGCCGGCGCCGAGCACCAGCAGGGCCAGCAGCCGCAGTTCTTCTGGCGACGGCCGATCTTCCTCCGGCAGGTCGTCGGCCTGCCGGATCACCGTGCTGATCACGTCGTCACCCGGCTCGGCCCGCAACCGCTCGATGTGGTGGTGCACCCACTGGTGCATCTCGCGCACCCCCCGCTGGGCGCGTGTGAACGTGCGGTAGGGCAGGCCCGCGTCGAGCAGCAGCGCGGCGTCGTTGCCCCACGACAGCAGCGGCGCGCGCTCCTCGGGCAGGACACCGAGCAGGTCGGCGATCACCGTCACGGGCAGGGTGGCCGCGAACCGATCCACGAGGTCGACGCGGTCCTCCATCTCCATCGCGTCCAGCAGTGCGCGGGTGGTCTTCTCGATCCCGGCCTCCAGGCCGGCCACCCGCCGGGCCGTGAACGCCCGGGACACCAGTCGTCGCAGGCGCGTGTGGTCGGGCGCGTCGATCGCGAGCAGCGACGGTGGCTCGGCCGGCCCGAGCGCCCACGGGTCGCGCACCGCACGGTAGAGCTGTCCGATCGCGTTGCCGGGCTCGGGGAACATCGAGGTGAACTCCTCGCCCCGCAACACCCGCCCGACGACGGGCTGGCTCACCGTGGCCCACGAGAGCTTGCCCCGGACCAGGTCCCCACGACCACGGATCTCCTCCCACAGCGGCTCCGGGTGGAGCCGGGCCGCCGGGTCGGTGATCAGCCGCGCCATCGGGTTGCCCCGTCTGGCCTGGCGCCCGAACAGCACCTTCGCGGGGGCGTGGGCCAGCGCCCAGGTGGCCGTACGACGGGCTGCGGTCGCGCGCATGTGCCTGATCATGTCACCGCTGTTCGGCATCCTTCCGCACTACGACCAATGGTCCATGGTTACTAGTCCCGAACGTCGCGTAACTTCCTGGCTAGACCACGGAATGCGGCAAACAGCGAAGGGAGCCGGCCCATGTCTCTCTCGCAGACCATTCGGTTGATGGCCGCGGCAGGTATCGGAGCAACCGCGCTGACCGTCGTCGGACTCGCTGCACCCGCCCAGGCCCGGGTCGCCGACACGCGGCCTGCGTGCCTCACCCCCACGCCGAACGCGGCGATCGCGGCGGCCCGAGGTGGAGCCACCGGCCTCGATCACCGCGACATCTCGACCGCGGAGCAGCGGGCGATCCTGCGTCGCGCCCACAGCCGTCTGGCCGCCCAGGGCCTCTCCGGCCGTGGGAGGGCCGCCCTGGTTGCCAAGACGGTTCCCGTCTACGTCCACGTCATGCGCGACGCCCAGGGCCGCGGCAACGTCGCGGACGGCCAGATCACTCAGCAGATCGCGGGGCTCAACCGGGCCTTCGTCAGCCTCGGCTTCTCCTTCAACCTGATGGATGTCACCCGTCACTACGACACGGCCTGGCACTACGACCGGGAGTCCCTGCGCTACCGCTCCCTCACGCGTCAGGGTGGCCCGAACGCCCTCAACATCTGGGTGGTCGACTTCCGGAATCTCGGGATCGCCACCTTCCCCTGGGACACCCCCAGGGCCATCGACGGCATCCGCATCAACTACGACTCCCTGCCCGGCGGAAGCATCGTCCACTACAACGAGGGCGGGACCGCGGTCCACGAGACGGGCCACTGGCTCGGGCTGTTCCACACCTTCCAGGGCGGCTGCACCAGCACCAACGACCAGGTGGACGACACCCCGGCCCAGGCCACTCCCACCACCGGATGCCCCGCGACCCGCGACTCCTGCCCGGCCCCGGGGTCCGACCCGATCCACAACTACATGGACTACAGCTGGGACAGCTGTTACGAGCAGTTCACCCCGGGCCAGGGCGAGCGCGCCAACATGATGTGGGCCGCGTACCGCGCCTGATTTGTCCCCTGGGCGCGGTACGCCTCGGTCTACGGGCCGTCCTGCCCGACGGCCTCGGCGTCCATGATCCGGTAGGCGTACCCCTGCTCCGCCAAGAACCGCTGCCGGTTCTGCGCGAACTCGGCGTCGACGGTGTCGCGGGAGACGATCGTGTAGAAGCGCGCTGTCTGTCCCGCCGACTTCGGGCGCAGCAGTCGTCCGAGCCGCTGCGCCTCCTCCTGCCGCGAGCCGAACGAGCCGGACACCTGGATCGCCACCTCCGCCGATGGAAGGTCGATGGAGAAGTTCGCCACCTTCGAGACCACGAGCAGGTCGAGCGACCCGGACCGGAACTCCTCGAAGAGCCGTTGTCGTTCGTTGACCGTGGTCTCGCCCTTGATCAGCGGTGCGTCCAGCGCGTCGGCGAGTTCGTCGAGCTGGTCGATGTACTGGCCGATGACCAGCGTGGGCTGACCTTCGTGCCGGTCGACGAGGGAGCGCACCACGTCGATCTTGTGGTGGGTGCACGACGCCAGGCGGTACCGCTCTTCGGGTTCGGAGGTCGCATAGGCGAGCCGCTCGGCCGACGGCAGGGTCACCCGAACCTCGACGCAGTCGGCCGGCGCGATCCAGCCCTGGGCCTCGATGTCCTTCCACGGGGCGTCGTACCGCTTGGGGCCGATCAGGGAGAACACGTCGCCCTCGCGGCCGTCCTCCCGGACCAGCGTCGCGGTCAGCCCGATCCGACGCCGGGCCTGGAGGTCGGCCGTCATCCGGAAGATGGGGGCCGGCAGCAGGTGCACCTCGTCGTAGACGATCAGGCCCCAGTCGCGGGCGTCCAGCAGCTCGAGGTGCCGGTAGACGCCCTTCCGGCGCGTGGTCATCACCTGGTACGTCGCGATCGTCACCGGCCGGATCTCCTTGACCGCGCCGGAGTACTCCCCGATCTCCTCAGCCGTCAGCGAGGTCCGCCGGACCAGCTCGTCCTTCCACTGCCGGGCGCTGACGGTGTTGGTCACCAGGATCAGCGTGGTCGCCTGGGCGTGCGCCATCGCCGCCGCGCCGACCAGCGTCTTGCCCGCACCGCAGGGCAGTACGACGACGCCCGAGCCCCCGTGCCAGAACGACTCCGCGGCGTCGCGCTGGTAGTCGCGCAGGTGCCACTCGGTCTCGTCGAGCGCGATCGGGTGCGCCTCGCCGTCGACATACCCGGCGTAGTCCTCGGCCGGCCACCCGAGCTTGAGGAGCACCTGCTTGAGGTTGCCGCGTTCGGAGGCGTGCACCACCACGGTGTCGTCGTCGATCCGGTCGCCGATCATGCCGGCGACCTTCTTCGCGCGCAGCACCTCCTCGAGCACCGGGCGGTCGGTGGAGACAAGGACCAGCCCGTGCGTGGGGTGCTTCTCCAGCCGGAGCCGCCCGTAACGGGCCATGGTCTCCGCGACGTCGACCAGCAGGGTGTGCGGAACGGAGTAGCGGCTGTACTCCAGCAGGGTGTCGACGACCTGCTCGGCATCGTGCCCGGCGGCTCGCGCATTCCAGAGCCCGAGCGGGGTGAGCCGGTAGGTGTGCACGTGCTCGGGCGAGCGCTCCAGCTCGGCGAAGGGCGCGATCGCCTTGCGGCAGTCGGCGGCCAGCTCGTGGTCGACCTCGAGCAGCAGCGTCTTGTCGCTCTGGACGATCAGGGGGCCGTCGTGGATGGTCACCCCGTCGATCCTACGGAGCCACCGCAACGACGGCCGTCGCGTCCAGGTCGTCGTCGGTGACGACCCGCGCGACCAGACCGGCCGCCTCACAGGCGGCGACGGTGCCCGCTGCCTGGCGGCGGCTGGTCTCGATCAGCAGGTGCCCACCTGGGGACAGCCACTCGGGTGCGTCGTTGATGATCCGGCGCTGCACGTCCAGACCGTCGCTGCCGCCGTCCAGCGCGACGCGTGGCTCGTGGTCCCGGGCCTCCGGCGGCATCATTGCGATCACGTCGGTCGGGACGTAGGGCGCGTTGGCGACCAGCATGTCGATCCGCCCACGGAGGGTGGCCGGGAGGGCGTCGTACAGGTCGCCGGTGTGGACCCGTCCCCGCTCGCCGAGGTTCTCCCGCGCACACGCCGTGGCCCGTGGGTCGACGTCCGCCGCGTGCACCTCGAGCCCGCCCTCCGCCGTACCCAGCCCGTCCAGGATCGCCGCGGCCACCGCCGCCGTCCCACAGCACAGCTCCACGAGGGGTAGTCCAGTGGCAAGTGGCTGTCGATCGGGCGAGATCCGAGCCATTTCCGACTGGACTATCGAAATGGCCTCACGCACCAGCAGTTCGGTACGACGGCGGGGGACGAACACGCCTGGGGCCACGACGATCCGCAGTCCGCAGAACGAGGCCCACCCGACGATCGCCTCGAGTGGCTCCCCGGCGACCCGGCGCTCCACCATCGACGCGAGCGCGGCCGGGTCAGCCGCAGCCGAGGCCAGCAGCTCGGCCTCCTCCTCGGCGAACACCGAGCCTGCCGCGCGCAGGCGGGCGGCCAGCGGGTCAGGCAGAGGACTCGGCCCGCTGCCGGGCCCGGTAGGCGGCGACGTTGGCCCGCGACGAGCACCGCTCGGAGCAGTAGCGCCGCGACTGGTTGGGCGAGGTGTCGACGTAGACGTTGGTGCACGGGGTGGCGCTGCAGACCCCGAGCCGGGTCGGGCCGAGGTCGCAGATCAGGGTGGCCAACCCCAGCAGAGCCTCGCCGATCAGCAGGTCGGCGACGCTGTCGGCTCGGCTGGCAACGTGCAGATGGAGGTTCTTGCCGTCGTGGTCGGAGACCATCGGGGTGATGGGGTGGCGCTCCATCAGCTCGTTGATGCTGTCGATCACGAGCCGGGTGTCACCGACATCGGAGGCCTCGAACACCGGTCGCAGGTCACGCCGGAATCGCCGCAGCGCGCTCGCGTCCTTGTCGGTGCACTGGTCCTGCAGCCACTGCCGGTTGGAGAGGTGTTCGACCAGGTCGTCGCGGTCGGCGAGGGGTGCGTTGAGCAGGCTCGCGGACGCCTCGGCGTACCTGATGAAGTCCACGTCCCGAGCATACGGTCCTCAGCCTGCCGGAGCAGCCGGTCGAACCGTCGTGATCCTGTGCACGGCGAAGGTGCGGGTGTCATCGCTGCGGTGGTCGTACGCCGTCAGCCAGCCGCCGTCGACCTTGACCGGGTCCACCACCCGCTCGCTGCTGGCGCCGTGGTTGTCGACGTAGCCGATCAGCACGGTGGACCCGGACTCGACCGCGTCG
The DNA here is from genome assembly GCA_035691135.1 of Nocardioides sp. Classification (GTDB taxonomy): domain Bacteria; phylum Actinomycetota; class Actinomycetes; order Propionibacteriales; family Nocardioidaceae; genus Nocardioides. The sequence continues at coordinate 9,370 of DASSJR010000055.1, forward strand.
CGCAACGCAGCCAGCGACCCACTGGGGGTGAGTTTCGCGTCGGGGTCGGCCGGCCGGGACGACGCGGCCCGGTCCCCGGCCCGGATCGCGGTCACCACCTGCGACACGTGGGCGATCTCCCGCGCGGCCCGGAGCTGGAGGCCGCGCGGCTGCCTGGGCGTGCGGGCCCGGCGCTGGTCGGGCCTGGCCACGCGCACCGTGCCGTCCATGGCCTCGACGACCGGCGCGGCCCCCAGGTCGCGGAGCCGCGGCAGCAGCACGTCCAGCGGAGTCGAGCTGACCAGCACGGTCGGCGCGATCCGCCGCAGGCCGAGCGCGTCGGCACCGGGGTGGTGCAGCAGCTCGCTCAGCGCGGTCTCGTCGTCGGCACGGACGAACGCCTCCGCATGACCGACCCGCAGGGTGCCGAAGGTGCGGGCGGAATCCTCGATGAGATAGGACAAGGGCTGTGGCACGTCGGTGCGCGAGATCGAGGCGATGAAGTCGTGGATCTCGGCGGCCGACCAGCCGACGTCCAGGCCGCGGCGCACGGAACCGGGCGTGAATCGGTAGACGGTCGCCCCGCCCCGCGACTCGACATCAGCCACCAGCTGGAGCCGTCGCGCCAGCCCAGACTCGAGCGGCCCGGGGGCCACGGCCGTGAGGTCGGCCTGGATGAGGACATGGTCGACCGGCTGCGGAAGCAGGGGAGCGAGGCTCGCGGCGGCCGACGTTTCGTCAGCCAGCAGCGCACGGCCCGCGCTCGAGAGGCCGTTGAGGCCGGTCAGACCCAGGTGTGCGGCCTCCTCGAGGGCCCACCCGATCTGCTCGGCACGCGACCCGGGTCGGCGCGGGCGCAACCACGCCACCCGCCGGGCCACCGAGGAAACTCCGGTGCCCGCCGCGAGGACCTGGTCCGGAGGAACCTCGGCCAGCACCTCGAGCGCCATCCGCCGGGTCTCGGCGGCGAACACGCTCGACATCTCCGGGGCCAGGGCGTTGCGGGACTTCCCGGCCGGGTCCCGGGTGCCGACCAGGCCGGGGATCCGGCTGGTCGCGAGCCACGCCTCGGCGAGGGTGACCCACCGATCGGCGACCGGTTGCCCGGACCAGCGGTCGAAGGCATCGGTCGGCAGCCATGACTGGTCGCCGTCCTCGCCCGTGCCCAGCGCGAGCAGGCCGGCAGACGCGGCCACCTCGACCAGCAGGGCCGCGGTGGGTTCGTCGACGTGCAGGAGAGCGGCGGCTGCCTTGAGGTCGCGCACGCCGAGGCCACCGCTGCGCAGGGCGACCGGGGATCGAACTCCCCAGTGGTCCAGCAGCAGCTCCACCCGGCGTACCGCCTCGAAGGCAGCTCCGGCGGCCGCCCGGTCGACCAGCGCAGAGGAGCGTTCGGACGTCGCGATCTCCGGCGCCACATCGACCGGCTCCGCCGTCGTCCGGCCACCGCGCAACGCCAGGCCGACCTCACCGGGCAGCACGGCGGTGGTGCCGGAACGTACGACCAGCAACCGCCGGGCGAGCAGCTCCTCGGCCGGGGACTCGGCGTCTTCCGGCGCCACTGTGTGCCGGGCCGTCCCGGTGGTGGCCTGGCCACCGTTGTCGTCGACGTGCCGGAGCAGAGCCCGGGCGGCGGGAGTGATCTCGTCGAGGTGCTTTCGCACGGTTTCAGGGTCCTGGGGATCGGTCGACACCGGCCGCAGCCGGCTGACCCCCGGCGCCGTGCCCGCCATGAGCGCCTCGCCCACGGCACTCAGCGGCCGTAGTCCTCCCGAGGACTCCCAGACCAGGGCCAGGTCGCCCAGCCGATCCACGGCGGCGGCCACGCTGGACTCGGCGGCCCGGACGATCGAGGCCAGACCGTCGAAGCTGGTCTGAGTGAGGACCACGAGGGCGTCGAGGACGGCGAGCTCGGGCAGCGTCAGCTGGTCGAGCGCCCGCAGCACGGAGGCACGCGTGGCCGCTCGGGCCGCCAACTGCGCCGAGTCCTGGGGGGTCGGCGTGGCGAGGTCCGGGCGCTCACGGAGCAGCCGGGAGAGCCGGTCGTCGGGCCACCCCCGCAGCTGCTCGGCCAGGGTGCGAGAACCCCGGCCGCTGGAACGCTTTCCGGACATCCCCTCCACGCTACCGGCCACTGCGACTCCCGGAGCCGTACGCTCGTGCCGAGCCAGGGAGGTGGGATGGAGAACGTCGAGCTCCAGTACGGGGCCGCCACGGACGTCGGGCGGGTCCGCGAGGTCAACGAGGACGCCTTCCTCGCCGACCAACCCGTCTTCGTCGTCGCCGACGGCATGGGCGGCCACCAGGGGGGTGACGTCGCCAGCGCCATCGTCGTGGAGGAGTTCGGCGCCCTGGCCGGCCAGGACTACGACGCGCGCGGCGGAGCGGAGAAGGTCGCCGCGACGCTCCTCGAGTGCCAGCGCAGGATCGCGGAGTACGGCGCCCAGCAGAGTGGCCAGCACGGAGGGCAGCGCCGCCGCCGCTGGTACGCCGGAACCACCGCGGTGGTCGCCCTCCTGGTGCGAGGTGACGAAGGGCCACGATGGCTCGTGGCCAACCTCGGTGACTCCCGGGCATACCGGCTCGACCAGGACGGGCTCGAGCGGGTGAGCGTCGACCACAGCGTGGTCCAGCAGCTCGTCGACGCCGGCAGGATCACCGAGGCCGACGTCGCCACCCATCCCGAACGGCACGTGATCACGCGGGCGCTCGGGGGCCCGGAGCCGTCGGAGGCCGACTTCTTCGACGTCCCGCTCACCTCCGCCGCACGGCTCTTGCTGTGCACCGACGGCGTCACCGGGATGATCGACGACGCCGCGATCGAGGCCATCCTCCGCGAGACCGAGGACCCCCGGCAGGCCGCGGACAATCTGGTGGCAGCGGCGGTCTCCGCAGGGGGTGAGGACAACGCCACCGCCGTGGTCGTCGATGTGGTGGGATTGACGACAGACAACGCCGACGCCTCCGGGCGGCAGCGGGGGAGCCTGGAGGAGAAGCTGGGGGCCGTACCGTGAGCGAAGCGACGATCGCGCGCACCTACCGTCCCGGAGCGTGGTTCGCGATCTTCGGGGACCACGCGATCGTGGTGCTGCCTCCCTCCGAGAAGGACCGGGTGCCCCAGCTGTGGCAGCTCGTCGACGACGGCGCCGGTTTCGACGAGGTCCTCGATGCTCTGATCTCCGACGGGCTGCGCGAGCTGCCCGGCTTCGTCCTGGTCAGCGAATCCGACGCTGACACGAAGGTGGTCGTCCGCGGTCAGGCCACCGCCCGTTTCTCAACACCCGGGGGCGAGGTCTCGCTGGCCGGCTCGGCCGCGACCACCTGGGTCGAGCGCTCGATGACCGGGGTCACCGGTCTGGTGATCGAGCTCGGTGGGGAGGGGGAGGGCCCGGATCTCACGGTCCAGAACGGCCTGGTCCGGGTCTCGCGGATCCAGGAACCTCCCTTCCAGGAGGTCGCGGAGCCCGACACCGCCGAGACCCCTGCCTCAGATCGCGACCACGACGGACTCACCCAGGCCGGTTCCAGCGAGCCGGCTCGTGTCCCATCGCCCGGCATCCCCGGGCAGCCACCCGCTCCCGACGTGGTGGCCCGACCGGTCGCGAAGCTGGTGTTCTCCAGCGGCGAGACGGTCGAGGTCGACCGGACGGTACTGGTCGGCCGGGCGCCGGAGCCGCAACGGACCTCGTCCGACGATCTGCGTCTGGTGACGGTTCCCAGCCCCCAGCAGGAGATCTCCTCCACCCACCTCGAGGTGCGCGCGGGCACGGGCGTCGATCACGGCAGCGCCGTCGTCACCGACCTCGGCTCGACCAACGGCACCGTGCTGGTGCAGCCGGGGCTGGCGCCCGAGGACCTCCAGCCCGGGATCGCCGTGCAGCTGATCCCCGGGGCGATCATCGACCTGGGCGACGGGGTGACCATCCAGGTCACCAACCCGTGAACCCCCCGGACCCGTGGCGATGACGACCGCGACCGAGGCGACGATGCTTCCCGCCGCCGATCTCGACCGCCGGTTCTACGCCTTCGTCATCGACCGGTTGTTGACCTGGCCGGTCGTCGGCGTCGTGGCGTGGGCGGCCTACCACTTCCTGATCTCGCGCGGCAGCGTCGGGGCCGGATTCCTGGTCATCGCCGGCGTCCTGCTGCTGGCGGGGCTTGGCCTCGCCGTTGCCCAGGGCCTGGTCGGTACGTCGCCCGGCAAGGCCGCACTCGGGCTCCGGGTCGTGGATGTCGGGAGCGGCACCCCGATCGGGGTGCTCCCGGCGGTCCAGCGTTCCCTGATCCTCGGAGTGGCGACCCTGCCCACGCTCGGTGTCGGCGTGACAAGGCTGGCGTGGACCGCGGTGACGGACCCCGGCCGGATGCGGCGCGGCTGGCACGACCGGGTCACGTCGTCGGTCGTGGTCGACGCCCGTCCCCTCCCGGAGGAGCCCGCCGTGCCTGAACAACAGCCGCGGCCGATCGTGAACCTCACCGCCATGCGCCTCGTGCCCGTGGCTGCTCCGGAGTCGTCCCAGGAGCGGACGGCGCTACGCGACCGGGACATCCCGCCGCTCGCCCGGTGGCGGGTCCGCTTCGACTCCGGGGAGACGTTCGTCGTCGAGGGGCTCACCCTGCTCGGCCGGCGGCCCGAACCGCGAACGGGCGAGCAGGTCCGGCAGGTCGTCCCGCTCCGTTCGGATGACATGGCGCTGTCCAAGACCCATGCGCAGCTCCAGGTCGCACCTGACGGGGTGCTGGTGGTGATGGACACCGGCTCGACCAACGGCTCGGTGCTGATCCGCCAGGGCGTGGCCAGGGAGTTGCGGGCCGGCAAGCCGGCCACCCTCCTGCCCGGGGACGAGGTCGCGTTCGGCGACCGGCGGATGACGGTCGCGAGAGAGCCTTGATGCGAGCGAGCACGTGATCCGGTCCTTCCTGGACCTGCTCTACGACCAGGCACCGCGCTCCGCCTTCGACGAGGTGGTGGCCTCCGCCGAGCGTTCGGGTGCCTCCGAGGCCGAGCTGGCCGAGCTCCGCCGCGAGTACGACGTCGCCACCCGGCTGCGCGAGCTGATTGCCCGGCAGCGGGCGCGTGAGGCCGAGCTGACCGCGCTCTACGACACCGCCAGCGACCTCACGGCGATCCGCGACGTGGACGCCATCCTCGCCGCGATCGTCCGCCGGGCCCGTCAACTGCTCAACGCCGACATGACCTACCTGTCGCTCAACGACGAGGCCGAGGGCGCGTCGTACATGAAGGTGACCGACGGGGCGCTCACCCCGGAGTTCAGGGAGCTTCGCCTCCCGCTCGGGACCGGGCTGCTCGGCCTGGTCGCCCAGGCCGGCGCACCCTACTTCACCCCCGACTACCAGTCCGACGAGCGGTTCGTGCACCGCAGCTACATCGACGAGGCGGTCGCCGGGGAACGGATCCGGGCGATCCTCGGGGTGCCGCTCGTGGTCGGCGACCAGGTCATCGGCGCCCTGCTGGCGGTGCACCGCACCGTCCGCCCGTTCCCGCCGGCGGAGGTCAGCCTGCTGACGTCGTTCGCCGCTCATGCCGCGGTGGCGTTGCAGAACGCCCGGCTGTTCGCCGAGCTGGACGAGGCCAACCGGACGATGACCGAGCACACCGCGGCGGTCGACAGCGCCGCCCGGGCCCACGACCGGCTCACCGACCTGCTGCTCCACGGGGGTGGGGTCGCCGAGGTGGCCGACGTGCTCTCGGAGGAGCTGTCCGGTCGGCTGGCGGTGCACGACCCGGGCGGAGACCTGATCGCGGGCGAGGCAGCGACCGGCGACTGGGACCAGGCGGTCGCTGAGTCGGTGACCTCGGGCCGCTCGGTCAGGGTCGGGGACTTTTACGTCGTCGCCGCGCTGGCCGGCACTGAGCACGTCGCCACCCTGGTGCTGCACCAGGTCACCGGACAGCTCGCGCTGGCCGAGCGGCGCACCCTCGAGCGCGGTGCCATGGTGACCGCGCTGGTCCTCCTCTTTGCGCGCACGGTCGCCGAGACCGAGAACCGGCTCGGTGGTGAGCTGCTCAGTGACCTCCTCGACGGCAAGCCCGGCGACCAGGGACTGCGCCAGCGGGCCCGTCGCCAGCACGTCGTCCTGGAGTCGCCGATCGCGGTGGCAGTGGCGTCCGCCGAGGACATCGACCGGTACGCCGCGGTCCGGGCGCTGGCGCGGCTCGCCGGGGACGGGCGCGGCCTGGTCGGTGAGTACCGCGGCGCCGTCGTCCTGCTCGCGTCCACCGACGACCCCCTCACGGTCGGCCGGGAGGTGCGATCCGCTCTCGAGCGCGCGGGCGGCCGCGCGACGGTCGGCGTGGCCGCCGCGACCTACGACGCCATGCGGGGCGCGTACGACGAGGCCCGGCGCTGCCTCGACACCCTGCTCACCCTCGGCCGGTCCGGGGAGGTCAGTGACCCGGCCGGGCTGGGGCTGGCCAGGCTGCTGCTGGGGGACAACGGACCCGAGGAGCTGGCCGGCTTCCTCGAGTCGACCCTCGGACCGGTGCTCGCCTACGACGCGGCGCGGGGGACCGAGCTGGCGGCGACCATCGAGGCGTGGTTCGCCACCGGCGGACGACTCAAGGAGACCGGCGGACGGCTGCACGTGCACCCCAACACCGTCTCCCAGCGGCTCGCCCGCGTCAGCGAGCTGCTGGGCGCCGACTGGCGCGACCCCGCCCGCAGCCTCGACGTCCAGCTCGCCCTGCGGGTACACCGGCTGCGGTCGCGCTGACCTGCCGCTCGTCAGACCCCAGGCACTCGCCCGGGGAACACGATCGACGAGGCATCGTCGAGCAGGACGCGTTTCGTCCGGAATGGGTGCAAGGCTGCCAGCATGCACAGGGAAACCGGGGCCTCGGTCACGTGGTCACAGGCGCTCGCCTGGCGGATGCAGCGCCAGTTCCTCGACCCAGTGGGATCCGGGTCGGTCGCCGAGGTCGTCCGCCGGCTCGGCGCGGTGCTGTCGATGGACGAGTCGCTGGCCGAGCTTGCCGTCGGGACCCGTCGGACGACGTCCCGTCCCGGCGACCTGGCTGCGGCGCTGGCTGACGGCGAGGTGATCCAGGCCTTCGCGTACCGCGGTTCCATGCACTACCTCTCGCCCGAGGACGCCGGGATCTATCTGGCCATCCGCTCCGCCGGCCGGCAGTGGGAGCTGCCGAGCTGGGTGGAGTACTACCGGCTGGCGCCCTCGGACTGGCCGGACTTCCGGGCTGCGGTGCGTGCGGCCCTGAGCGACGGACCGTTGACCGTCGCCGAACTGGGGGAGGCGCTGGCGGGGCATCGGGCCTACCGGCATCTGAAGCCGGTTTTCGACGAGGGTGCGGGGACGTTGATCAAGCCGCTGTCCTGGCACGGGGACCTGAGCCTGGGCCCGTCACGGGACGGCCGGCGCACCGTGCAGAGCCTGGACGGCAACCCCAGGTGGGCCGGCATCCCTGACCTCGACGAAGCCGGGCCCCGTGCGATCACGGCGTACTTCAGGACGTATGGGCCGGCGACTCTCGACAACCTTCACTACTGGCTGGGCAACGGCCTGAGTGCGGGTCGCAAGCGGCTGCAGTCCTGGTTCGCCGGGCTCGGCGACCGGCTGGTCCCTGTCGACGTCGAGGGCACCGTGGCCTACGCCGCGCGCGAGGACGTCGACGCCCTCGAGGCGGCGAGTGCGTCCGAGGCGGTGCGGTTCCTCCCCGGGCACGACCAGTGGGTGATGGGTCCCGGCACCAAGGACACACACGTCACGCCGGCTGCGCGACGCGACGGCATGACCCGCAAGGCCAACCCGGTGATCCGGGGTGGGGTCGTCCGCGGAACCTGGGTTCGCAAGGGTGACGAGCTCACCGTCACCTGGCTCGACGCATCCGCTCCACCGACGCAGGTGATCGAGCAGGAAGCCGACCGGCTGGCCGCCATCCTCGACCAGGACCTGCGCCTCACGCTCGCCTAGCCAACCGACTCTTCCTTCCGGTGGCCTGTTGGTCAGACACATGTGCGTCGGCGGAGTGTGTGTCTCCGCCACATGTCCTCGGCCGGTGGCTGCCCCTAGCGTGTGCGGCATGCCACAGCCAACCGCCCTCACGCTCGCCGGACGCCGCGCGCTGGTGACTGGCGGCGCCAGCGGCATCGGTGCGGCCGCGGCCAGGAGACTGGCCGAGCTCGGTGCCCAGGTCACGGTGCTCGACCGCGACGAGGAGCAGGCTGCCGAGGTGGCGGCCAGCATCGGCGGCGACCACGCCGGGATCGACCTCACCGACGGTGACGCGATCGATGCCCTCGACGTCGACGCCGACATCCTCGTCAACTCCGCCGGCCTCCAGCACGTGGCTCCGCTGGAAGACTTCGATCCCGAACGGTTTCGGCTCATCCACCGGGTGATGCTCGAGGCGCCGTTCCGGCTGGCCCGTCGCCTGCTGCCCGGCATGTACGACCGGGGTTTCGGCCGGGTCGTCCACATCTCCAGCGTCCACGGCCACCGCGCGTCGCCGTACAAGGCGGCCTACGTCAGCGCCAAGCACGGGCTCGAGGGGCTGTCCAAGGTCATGGCGCTCGAGGGCTCCGGGCGCGGCGTCACCAGCAACACGGTGTGCCCCGGTTACGTGCGGACGCCGCTCGTGGAGGGCCAGATCGCCGACCAGGCGCGGACCCATGGCATCGAGGCATCAGAAGTGCTCGACCAGGTGCTGCTGGCACGGACGCCAGTGCAACGTCTGGTCGAGCCCGCGGAGGTGGCCGACCTTGTCTGCTTCCTCTGTGGCCCAGGCACCGATTCGATCACCGGATCGGCGTTCGTGATGGATGGCGGCTGGACCGCCGCCTGAAAGGAACAACATGTCCACCCAGTCAGCTGCGGTCGAGCCACGCTCCACCGCCTCGATCGTCAAGGTCGTCTTCGCCAGCCTCGTCGGCACTGCCGTCGAGTGGTACGACTTCTTCCTCTACGGCTCCGCCGCCGCTCTGGTGTTCGGGGCCCTGTTCTTCCCGGAGGCGGACCCGGTCAACGCGACCCTGCTCGCGTTCGGGACGTATGCCGTCGGCTTCGCCGCACGCCCGCTCGGCGGGATCGTCTTCGGCCACTTCGGTGACCGTGTGGGCCGGAAGAAGATGCTGATCGCGGCCCTCATGCTGATGGGGTTGGCGACGTTCGCGATCGGCCTGCTGCCGACGTACGCCAGCATCGGCATCGCCGCTCCGATCCTGCTGCTGGTGTGCCGACTGGCCCAGGGCTTTGCCGTCGGCGGCGAGTGGGGCGGCGCCGTCCTGATGGCCGCCGAGCACGGCGACGAGGCGCGGCGCGGTTTCTGGTCCTCGTGGCCGCAGGCCGGCGTGCCGCTGGGCAACCTGCTCGCCACCGGTGTCCTGTTCGCCCTGGCTGCCTTCCAGACCGACGCGGACTTCGAGGCGTGGGGCTGGCGGATTCCGTTCCTGTTGTCCGCGGTGCTCGTCCTGATCGGTCTCTGGGTGCGGCTGCAGATCGAGGAGTCGCCGGTCTTCAAGGAGGCCCACGCCGAGATCGAGGAGAAGAAGCAGGCGGAGTCGCACATGCCGCTGATGGAGGTGATCAAGACCTACCCCAAGGAGGTCCTGATCGCGATGGGGATGCGGATGGCGGAGAACATCTCCTACTACATCTTCACCATCGTCGTGCTGGCCTATGCGACCGACTTCCTGGGTGTGGGCACCGACCTGATCCTGAAGATGCTGCTGATCGGGGCTGCCATCCAGTTCTTCATGGTGCCCGCGCTGGGTGCGCTCTCGGACCGGGTGGGGCGTCGTCCGCTCTACCTCGTCGGAGCCGTCGGCGTCGGCCTGTGGTCGTTCGTGTTCTTCGGCCTGATCGACTCGCAGAGCTCCGGAAAGGTCTTCCTGGCGGTGGTGGTCGGCCTGTTCTTCCACTCCCTGATGTACGCCCCGCAGGCGGCGTTCTTCTCCGAGCTGTTCGGGACCTCGGTGCGCTACACGGGGGCTTCGGTGGGCTACCAGATGGCGTCGATCTTCGCGGGTGCCCTCGCGCCGATCATCGCCACCGCGATCCTCAAGGCGAACGACGGCGACCCGACCGGCATCGGCATCTACGTCTCGATCGCCTCGGTGATCAGCGTCGTAGCGGTGCTGGCGGCGAAGGAGACCCGGGGAAGTTCCCTGCGGCACGACCGGGTCGTGCGTGACGCCCACGCCCCCGAGCCCGCCGTATCGACCCGGCCGCAGGTCTGACGGGGGCCTCTGCGGCTCGACCAACGGCTCGGGTGTGGCCTCATTCCAGTCGCGGCCGACGTCGGATCCACCCAGGTGGTGGTCTTCCGGTCTTGGTGGGTGGGAGGAACTCGGGTCGTCGGTCGTGGGCGAGGCGGACCTGCCAGGGGGTGTGGTGGATGGTGCGGTGGTGGTGGCCGCAGAGCAGCACGAGGTTGTCCAGCGCGGTCGGGCCGCCATGGGTCCAGTGGCGGATGTGGTGGGCGTGGCACATCACCGGTGGCCGGGTGCATTCCGGGAACGCGCAGTGGGCATCACGCACGACCAGGGCGGTCCAGATCCCGGGGGTGACCAGGCGCTGGGTCCGGCCGACGTCCAGAACGCACCCGTCGGCGTCGAGCAGGACGCGGATCAGGTCGCAGTCGCACGCCAGCCGCCGGATCACCGAACCCGGCAGCTCGAGGCCGTCCTCCGTGACCCCAACCCCAACCCCAGCGCCCTCGCCCTCGCCCTCGCCCTCGCCCTTAAGGGTGTGGGCGTCGATGGTGACCGCGACCCGGGGCCGGGCGCCGTGGCTGGCCGGGGGCATGTCGGTGTCGAGCCCGTGTTTGGCGAGGCGGACCAGTGCGTCCCACATCCGGGCGCCGTGGTCACGCGGGTCGGGCTGCTCGGCGCGGGCGACCGGGTCGACGTCGCGGACCGGTTTGGTCAGCGGCAGCAGTGCGGCGCGGAGCACGGCGCCGTCCTCGACACTGCCGCTACCGCGCACCCGGATGCCGCCGCAGCCGTCCTCGGTCACGGTCAGGAGCCGGCCCAGGTGGGCGGCCCGGTCTTCGCGGTCCAGGGCCTTCTCGGCCTCGCGTTCGTCGCGGTCGGGGTCGACCACCGACGCCAGGTGACGCCCGGCCCGGTGCAGGTCGGTGGCGTTGAGCCGGCCCGCCTCCTCGAGCAGCACCTGCTCGCCGCGACGGCGGACGTGTTCGGCGAGCGGGAGCCGCTCGACGGCCTCGACCACCACCGACGCCTGCTCCGCCGAGACCGCCCCCTCACGCAGCGCCTCGAGCGTGGCGGAGCGTTCGGTGAGGAGGATCCTGGCGTGGGCCACCGCCTGGCGGCCCAGGCGGCGGGTGGTGCCGGCCAGATGGGTGAACCAGTCGGCCGTCGAGCCCCAGCCCAGGTCGCGCTTGGCGGTGTCGCGGACGTCGAGCTCGGCCAGCAGCTCGGCCTCCAGAGCGGCCGTCTCGGCCTTGAGCCGCTGCAGCTCCTGCACCCCCGCGACCAGCTCCCCGGACCCACGCGCCGACCACAATGACCCCGCCACCGCGTCCAGCTCGCAACACGCCGCCCCCACCACACCCGCCGGTGTCGGTTGCGGAAGCGGAATGATCGCCATGGACCAATTCAAGCCGCCACCACCGACACCTTTCGCGCATCCGTTCGAGCCTGTGGACGGGCCGTACGGGAAGCCTCGATGTGGACGCGAACTGGCGCCGCAG
>DASSJR010000056.1:0-2237 GCA_035691135.1 Nocardioides sp.
TCAGCCCTTCGGCGGGTCGATGTCGGAGGGGCTCAGCTCCTCGACGTTGACGTCCTTGAAGGTCAGCACCTTGACGTTCTTGGCGAACCGGGCGGGCCGGTACATGTCCCACACCCAGGCGTCGGTCATGGAGACCTCGAAGAACACGTCGCCGGCCTCGGTGCGGGCCTTCACGTCCACCTGGTTGCAGAGGTAGAACCGGCGGTCGGTCTCGACGACGTACTTGAAGATCCCGACGACGTCGCGGTACTCGCGGTAGAGGGTCAGCTCCATCTCGGTCTCGTACTTCTCGAGATCCTCAGCGCTCATGCTGGCTCCTCTGCGTCGACGGGCACCTCATTCTCCCCGGAGGGGAGGGCTTCGAAGCCGGCGGCCCGCCGGACGTTGATGAAACGCCAGCGGTGCACCGGCGAGGGACCGTGCTCGGTGAGCGCAGCCGTGTGGAGGTCGGTGATGTAACCCTTGTGGGTCTTGAAGTCGTACGCCGGCCACTCGGCGTCGAGCCCCACCATGATCCGGTCACGGGTCACCTTGGCCAGGACCGATGCGGCCGAGATGCACGCGGCGACGCGGTCCCCCTTCCAGACCGCGAGCCCGGGGACCCCGAGTCCGTCGACCGGGAAGCCGTCGGTGAGCACGTAGGCCGGGGGGAGGTCGAGCAGGGCGACGGCGCGCCGCAGCGCCTCGACGTTCGCGACGTGCATGCCCAGCCGGTCACACTCGTCGGACTCGATCACCACCACCGACCAGGCCAGGGCCCGCCGCACGATCTGGTCGTAGCAGCGCTCGCGCGCCTTCTCGGTGAGCAGCTTGGAGTCGGCCAGGCCGGGGACGATGCCGGACTTCCCGGCCGGGAGGATGGCGGCGCCGGCGACCAGCGGCCCGGCACAGGCTCCTCGACCGGCCTCGTCGACCCCCGCGATCGGGTCGATCCCAGCCCGCCTGAGGGCGCGCTCGTAGCCGTAGAGCCCGGCGTCGCGCCGGACGGTCGATCCTCTGGGAAGGGCACTCACGGCAGCTCAACCACCGCTCAGGAGGCATCCTGGACGTCGGAGAAGGTGTCGGGCCTCATCACCCACCGGAAGTGATCGGCCGGCCACAGCAGGACGAAGACCTTGCCGACCACGAGGTCGACCGGGACGTAGGGATTGTCGGAACACTCCGTCTCCGCCTTGGTGCACAGGTGCACGGTGGAGTCGGCAGAGTGGTTGCGGTTGTCCCCCATCACGAAGAGGTGGCCCTCCGGGACCGGACCGGCCTTCCAGTCGCAGCCGCCGGGCATCGGGCCGCGGCAGGGGACGCCGGCTTCGTCCTTGACATAGAGACCTTCGTTGAGGGGGGTTCCGTTGACCAGGATCCGCCCCCGCTTGTCGCAGCACTTGATCACGTCGCCCTCGACGCCGATCACCCGCTTCACCAGGTGTCCGCCCTGGGGGTACAGGCCGATCTTGGCCATTACCTGCGCCACCGGGTTGGAGGGACCGGCCGAGGAGCTGGCGTCGAGCCAGCCGCCGGGGTCCTTGAACACCACGACGTCTCCGCGCTGCGGGGTTCCGCCGCCCCAGTAGGACATCTTCTGGACCAGGATCCGGTCGTTCTTGACCAGTCCCGGCTCCATCGACTCCGACGGGATGTAGAAGGCCTGGACGAACAGGGCCTTGATGACGACCGCGAGCAGCAACGCGACCCCGAGCAGCAGGATGGTCTCCTGCCAGAGGGGGAGGTGCTTCTTCTTCGGAGCGTTCGAGGACCGCGACCCCGTCCGTTCAGGCTCGTCGTGCGCGACGGCAGTGGAGCGGTCGCGGTCTTCGGGGGTCACGCTGTGAGCGTATCGAGGCGATGGCTGGTATCCGGCTCAGGCCTCGCGGCGCTCCTTGATCTTGGCGGCCTTGCCGCGCAGGTTGCGCAGGTAGTAGAGCTTCGCGCGGCGTACGTCGCCTCGGGTGACGACCTCGATCTTCTCGAAGATCGGGGAGTTCAGCGGGAAGGTGCGCTCGACGCCGACGCCGAAGGAGACCTTGCGGACCGTGAACGTGCGGCCCACACCCGAGCCGTGGATGCGGATGACGACGCCCTGGAAGATCTGGACCCGGGAGCGGTTGCCCTCGACGACCTTGACGTGGACCTTGATGGTGTCGCCGGCGCGGAAGTCGGGGACGTCGTCGCGCTTGATCGAGCTGCCGAGATCGGCAATGACGTTGCTCATGTCTCTCCTCGCGAGTGCCACAGGTCAGCCG
>DASSJR010000057.1:0-29098 GCA_035691135.1 Nocardioides sp.
AGCAGGAACATCGCGGAGTAGCTGGCGCCGCGCAGCTGACCCCAGGCGATCTCGCCGCGGGCGATGTCGCGGGTGGTGAGCGGGGTGGCGAGCATCTGGTCGTAGAGCTTGTCGTACTTCAGCTTGAAGAAGACGCTGAACGTCGAGTCCATCAGGGCGCCGTTGAACGCGGACGCCGCGAGCATGCCGGGCGCCACGAACGCGGCGTAGGGGATGGTCTCGCCGTTGAGCTCGAAGGACTGGATCAGCTGGCCGACGCCGATGCCGATCGAGAACAGGTAGAAGACCGGCTCGAGGAAGCCGCTGAGGAAGAGCTTCCAGTAGCGCCGGTAGACGAGGTAGTTGCGCAGCACCAGCAGCCGCACCGCTTCGGGCGGGGTGAGCGGGGAGACGGTGGCTGCGGTGGTCACGGCCATCACTTCACCAACCGCTTCGTCAGCCCGGTCACCGACCACCACCAGCCGAATGCGGTCATCGCCACCAGGACGGCCACGTTGATCGCGGCGGTCGACCAGTCGACGGTGTCGAGGCAGAACATCCGGGAGAGGTTGACGCCGTGCCACAGCGGAGTCAGCCGCGCGGCCAGGCCGCCGAACTCGCCGAGGTTCGAGATCGGGAAGAACGCTCCCGAGAAGAGGAACAGCGGGACGACGCCGAGCCGGAACAGGACGCCGAAACCGTCCTCGGACTTCATCCTCGTCGCCAGGCCGTAGACGACGGTCGCGAATGCCAGCCCCACCAGGACCTGGGAGAGGAACGCAAGCACGACGCCCCACCAGGTCTCGAACACCCCGAAGGGTGCGAGGGTCGCCATGAACACCGCGCAGGTCGTGACCAGCCGGAAGACCACGAAGCCGAGGTGAGCGGCGACCAGGTGGGAGACCTGGAGCGGCGTCGCCAGCATGGAGTCGTAGATCCGCTGCCACTTGATCATCCCCATCACCGGCCAGGTGGTCTCTCCCACGCCGGTCTGCATCGCGTGGGCGGCGACCAGGCCGGGGACGACGAAGGCGAGGTAGGACGTCGCGCCTTCGAGCTGTGCCGGATCGGCGTCGATGAAGCCACCGAGCAACACGCCCATGGCCAGGACGTAGAAGATCGGGGTGACGAAGGAGGAGATGACGGTGCCGCGCCAGGTACGGCGGTAGACGGTCGACCAGTAGTCGATCTGCCGGGAGACCCCGTCGGCCAGGCCGAGGCCCCGCACGGCCGGGGTCGGGCTCGTCGTCTCGGTGGTGGTCGTGGCCATCAGTCCACCAGCGTCCGGCCGGTGAGCCGGAGGAAGACGTCCTCCAACGTGGAGCGTCGCACGAGCACCGCGATCGGCTCCAGGCCGCGCTCGTGGACCTTGGCGATGACCTCCTCGCCGTCGTCGCTGTAGACGAGCAGCCGGTCGGGCAGCGCCTCGACACGGTGACCGAGGTCGGCGACCTTCTCGGCGAGCTGCTCGTGGCTGTTGCCGTCCTCGGCGAGACCGAAGCGGAGCTCGGCGACCTCGCGCGTGGAGTGCTGCCGGATCAGGTCGAGCGGGCTGCCCTCGGCGACGATCAGGCCCTTGTCCATCACCACCAGCCGGTCACAGAGCTGCTCTGCCTCATCCATGTAGTGGGTCGTGATCACCAGCGTGACCCCGGACTGCTTGAGCCGGAAGAGCCGGTCCCAGAGGACGTGGCGGGCCTGGGGGTCGAGGCCGGTGGTGGGCTCGTCGAGGAGCAGCAGGTCGGGCCGGTTGATCAGGCTGCGGGCGATCGTGAGTCGACGCTTCATGCCGCCGGAGAGGTCCTCGACGGTGGACTTCGCCTTCTCGGTCAGTTGGACGAAGTCGAGCAGCTCGTCGACGCGGCTGCTGACTTCGGCCCGCGGAATCCCGAAGTAGCGCCCGTAGATGAAGAGGTTGTCGCGAACGTTGAGCTCGTTGTCGAGGGTGTCCTCCTGCGGGCAGACACCGAGCCGGCCACGGATCGCGGGGCCGTCGACGGCGGGATCCATCCCGAGGATCTCCAGCTCGCCGCCGCTGACGGGCGAGACCGCGGCGATCATCCGCATGGTCGAGGACTTGCCGGCTCCGTTTGGCCCGAGGAACCCGAACGCCTCACCGCGATGGACCTCGACGTCGATGCCCTTGACCGCCTCGAAGTCACCGAAGGACTTGCGCAGGCCAGTGGCCCGGATCATCGAATCGCTCACATGAAGGGACCCTAGATCACGGCACCGACGGTCCTCATCCGAGTTTTGGGTCACCGGGTCGTGGGGACCCGTTCGGGCCATTGTCGGCTCATCCCGATGCTTCTAAGTTGGCAGGCGGGTGGGTCCTAGAGAGGGAGATGTCATGGCTGGACTGGAGAGCAAGAGCTTCGATGCACCGGAGGAGACTCGGCCGTTCGCAGACAAGGGGGCCGCGGAGGTGGTGGCACTGGGCGACGGCACAGTGATGAAGGCCCGGTTCGAGCCGGGCTGGGTCTGGTCCGAGCACCTCGGTCCGATCGTCGGCACCGACTCCTGTGAGTCGCCGCACCTGCTCTACGTCCTGTCCGGACGCATGCACGTGCGGATGAACGACGGCACCGAGGGTGAGATCGGGGAGAACGAGGTCGCTCGCATCGAGCCGGGTCACGACGCCTGGGTCGTCGGCGACGAGCCGTGCACGGCGGTCGACTTTGGCGCGTCGCCGTCGTACGCGAAGGGCTGAGCCCGGGCTCCTGCTCAGAGATCGAGTGACGTCGCCGGGACGTGGGTGTGTGACTCGATGTCGCTCGCGGCCTGCGAGAGCAGCTGATGGGCGAGGTCGGAGAGAGCCCGAGCGCAGGCCAGCTCGTCGCCGATCTGCGGCGCGGCCTCGTCGCTCGGATTGCGCCTGCTGTGACCCGAGCCGCGGATCTCGGTCTTGTTCTCGATGCTCAGGATCGCGTCGGCAAACGTGTCGTCGCCCTGCTCGTCGAGGCGTACCTGGATCGTCCAGTCCTTGGTGGTCATGGCTCCTCCTGCTGAGTGATCCATCCAGTCTGCTCCGGTTGACGGGGCGGTGGAAGGGGTCGGCGGTCGGCAGGCGAGCTCCAGCGGCCAGTAGATGTCAGGGTGGCTCGTGGGTGGCGCCTGGGACCGGTAGCTGTGCCCGGTCGGGGTGCGGGTCTCGACGCGAGATATCGCACATGTGTTCGCTTCTATGAGGCGCCGACGACAACCGCCCAGACCCGAATGCAGATCTGTGGACACGTGTCGGACGTTCCGTCGAGATCAGGTGGCGGAGCGCCAGCACGACGGCCGAGCATCGCGACCTGACTGCATCGAAATCTCAGCGACTAGCGGTTCCCTACGCTGGCTGCATGAGAGTCGCGGGTGTCGACGAGCGGATGGTCGACGGCGAGCGGGACGCTGAGTTCCTCATCTTCATCTATGAGGGCGGGGGCAGGGGATGTTCCTGGTCGGTCGACAGCTACTTGCTGACCGATACCGACTTGCCAGGCGTTCTGTCGTGGCTTCGGCAGAATGTTCCCTCCGGCTGCTGCTGGTCGCTCGGCGTCGTCCAGCGGCCAAGGCCCGTGGGGGCAGACGTCGGCGACTGGCCCTATCACGTGGAGGTCCGCAGGATCCCGACGTTCGACGTGGCGTGGATCGTTGGCGGTGACGTGCTGAACTCTGACCCTGCCAACCGCTCTGCAGATGAGGAGCGGGTGGCGCAGGGGATGTTGGTGCGGCGAGACTCCGTTCACTTCTAGACGGCGGACGCATGAGAGCGCACGACGGATTGATGCGGCAGGCACCAGCAAGTTCCGTCGAAATACTGAACACGCAACTGATGCTCTATCGTGGGACTCGTTGAAGGGATGGCTCTGCAAGCCGTCCTGGCCGCACACGATGTCGCGGCCCGTATCTCGTACCTCTGGTTTTCGGTTCGCTGGACATCAGCACAGGTGGATGTCTTCAGCGGCTCGAGGGCACACTGCCCCCGACACGTAAACAAGGGAAAAGATCATGGCTCAGGGAACCGTCAAGTGGTTCAACGCCGAAAAGGGTTTCGGCTTCATCGCCCAGGATGGCGGCGGCGAGGACGTATTCGTCCACTTCTCCGCCATTCAGTCCAGCGGCTACAAGTCGCTCGACGAGAACCAGAAGGTCGAGTTCGACCTCACTCAGGGCCCCAAGGGCCCGCAGGCTGAGAACGTCCGCGTCTCCTGATTTCACCACGGAGAGCCCCGGTCCGCGTCTGCGGTCGGGGCTCTTCGTGCGTGCGTCCGGGGCCGGCGTCTACCGGGCGGAACCCCCTGCGATCTCGTAGGACCACACCTCGCTGTGTGTCCCGACCGGTCTCTGCTCGGGTCCACCTTCGCGTTCCGTCGCGGAGCGGTGACCGTGGGCAAATGCGGGAGAATTGACCCACGCCTCGAATGCGCTCTCATCGCGCCAGCGCGTGATCACCAGCCACGTGGTTCGATCGTCGGTGGGCTTGAGAAGCTCGAAGCCCTCGAACCCGTCTTGTTCGTCCACCGCACCTGCCCGCGCGGCGAACCGGCGGGCCAGTTCGTCTCCGCTCTCGGCAGCCACCGTGATCGCATTGATCTTGATGACAGTCATCCTGCGATGATGGCAGAGCGTCCCGCGGTGGAAGCGCACTCATCTCGATGCGGGCTCAGGCGGTCGACGCAGCATCACTCGAACAGGTACCGGTGCTCCCGCGTCCAGCGAACGCGCGTGCGCAGCTCGTCGAGATACCCCTCCTCGACCCACGCCTGCTGGGGCTGGATGTGTCGCTCGGCCAGGTCCTGGACCTGGATGATGGTGGCGCCCTGGCGGTCGATGACACGGTCGACGAGGCCCGTCGTACTTTCCAGGCCGTAGGCCGAGGCGAACGTCGAGAGTCGGGTACGACGGCCGGGCGGGGCCGGGAAGTGGTGGCCGTCGGTGGTGTCGCAGGCGACCTCGTCACTGCGGAACGGTGTGAAGTGCTCCAGCGCGTAGGCGACGTCGCTGATCGCCGGTGCCGGGTGCGCGAGGTCCCAGTCGATCAGGCCGACGGCTCGTGGCCCGTCCCAGACCATGTTCCAGGGGCCGGGGTCGCCATGACAGACCACGTCGGCGCGAGGTTGCGGGGGAAGCGCCCACTCAGCCCCGGACGGAGGGACAAACCCGCGCGAGGCTTCATGGACCTCGCGCAGCAGCCGGGCAGCCGAGCGCAAGCCCTCCTCGCCGTGCTGGTGCTGCCAGGCATCGACGCCTGAGTCTCCAGGAATGAAGCGGACTGCGGCGACGTCTCCCTCGATCCCGACCGGCTCGGGGACCGAGGTCAGGCCTTCCGCCCGGAGGTGCTCGAGAAGCGCGTGGATCGTGGGCGTCCAGGGCCGGACCGGTCGGAGCACCAGGTCGTCGGTGATCGTGACGTCGTGATCGACGAGCTGCCAGTCCCGCCGCTTGCGCACGGGAGGATCCAACCACGCGCAGGCGCCGGGACGGCGCTCCAGAGCGTGTGTCGGTGCCATGAGGGAGACTGAGGGAGTGAGTGCGCTCCAGGACTTCAGCGAGCCGACCCGCACCTGGTTCGGCGCAGCGTTCGCGGAGCCGACTGCGGCGCAGGTGGGTGCCTGGCAGGCGATCGGCGCCGGACGCCATGCGCTGGTGGTGGCGCCAACCGGGTCCGGCAAGACGCTGAGCGCCTTCCTGTGGTCCATCGACCGTTTGCTGACCCGCCCGGAGCCCGAGAAGGCGAAGCGCTGCCGGGTCCTCTACGTCTCCCCGCTCAAGGCGCTCGCCGTCGACGTCGAGCGCAACCTGCGCGCGCCCCTGACCGGGATCGGGCAGACCGCCGACCGGCTCGGCGAAAAGGTCCCCGAGCTCAGGGTCGGTGTGCGGTCCGGTGACACCAGCGCCGCCGACCGCCGCAAGCTGGTCACCACTCCACCCGACATCCTGATCACCACCCCCGAATCGCTGTTCCTGATGCTGACCAGCCGGGCCCGCGAGTCGATGCGCGGGGTCGAGACGGTGATCCTCGACGAGGTGCACGCCGTGGCCGGCACCAAGCGAGGTGCCCATCTCGCGGTCAGCCTCGAGCGACTCGACGCCCTGCTCGAGCGGCCCGCCCAGCGGATCGGGCTCAGCGCCACCGTCCGCCCGCTCGAGGAGGTGGCGAGGTTCCTCGGGGGCCAGACGCCGGTCGACATCGTGGCTCCGGCGTCGGAGAAGCAGTGGGACCTCAAGGTCGTCGTCCCCGTCGAGGACATGACCGCACCCGAGCAGTACGACGACAGCGAGGACGGCGACCCGGCGCGCAGCCAGTCGATCTGGCCCCACGTCGAGGAGCACGTCGCCGACCTGATCGGGCAGCACCGCTCCACGATCGTCTTCGCCAACTCCCGCCGTCTCGCGGAACGGCTGACCGCCCGGCTCAACGAGATCGCCAGCGACCGGCTGGAGACCGCCCCCGAACCGCCGGCCCAGATCCTGGCCCAGTCAGGCACCGCTCTCGGCGCGAGTCCGGTGATCGCGAAGGCACACCACGGCTCGGTCTCCAAGGAGCAGCGGGCACTGATCGAGGACGACCTCAAGCGCGGCCGACTCCCCTGTGTGGTCGCCACCAGCAGCCTCGAGCTCGGCATCGACATGGGCGCGGTCGACCTGGTGATCCAGATCGAGTCTCCTCCCAGCGTGGCCAGCGCGCTGCAGCGGGTGGGCCGGGCCGGTCACCAGGTCGGCGAGACGAGTCGTGGCGTGCTGTTCCCCAAGCACCGTGGTGACCTCGCCCAGACCGCGGTGGCTGTCGAGCGGATGCAGCAGGGCGCGATCGAGTCGCTCCGCGTGCCCGCCAACCCCCTCGACGTACTCGCCCAGCAGGTGGTGGCGGCGACGGCGCTCGATGCCTGGGACGTCGACGAGCTGTTCGAGCTGGTGCGCAGGTCCGCCCCGTTCGCAGGCCTGCCGCGGAGCGCGTTCGACGCCACCCTCGACCTGCTCAGTGGCCGCTACCCGTCGGACGAGTTCGCCGAGCTGCGGCCACGGATCGTGTGGGACCGGGTCGCCGGCACCCTCACGGGGCGCCCGGGTGCCCAGCGGCTCGCCGTCACCAGCGGAGGCACCATCCCCGACCGCGGGCTGTTCGGGGTGTTCCTCGTCGGAGGCGAGGGGCCGGGGCGCCGGGTCGGCGAGCTCGACGAGGAGATGGTCTACGAGTCCCGGGTCGGTGACGTGTTCGCCCTTGGCGCCACCTCCTGGCGGATCGAGGACATCACCCACGACCGTGTGCTGGTCTCCCCCGCTCCCGGCGTACCCGGCCGCCTGCCGTTCTGGAAGGGCGACACCCTCGGCCGGCCGGCCGAGCTCGGAGCCGCCATCGGCGAGTTCACCCGCGGCCTCGCCTCGATGTCGGAGCAAAAGGCGACCCAGCGCGCCCAGGCCAACGGACTCGACGCCTACGCCGCGGCCAACCTCGTCGGCTACCTCACCGAGCAGGTCGCGGCCACCAACGTGCTGCCCAGCGACCGCACCCTCCTGGTCGAGCGGTTCCGCGACGAGCTCGGCGACTGGCGCCTGGTCGTCCACTCCCCCTACGGCACCCCGGTCCATGCCCCGCTGGCGCTGGCGATCAACGCTCGGCTACGCGAGCGGTACGGCGTCGACGGCCAGGCCATCGCCTCAGACGACGGCATCGTGATCCGGATTCCCGAGACCGACGCCGATCCCCCGACCGGCGAGCTCATCGTGTTCGAGCCCGACGAGATCGACGATCTGGTGACCAGCGAGGTCGGCGGTTCGGCCCTCTTCGCCTCCCGCTTCCGCGAGTGTGCCGCCCGGGCGCTCCTGCTCCCTCGCCGCGATCCCGGTCGCCGCTCGCCGCTGTGGCAGCAGCGCCAGCGCTCCGCCCAGCTGCTGGAGGTCGCGGCGAAGTACCCCTCGTTCCCGATCGTCCTCGAGGCCGTGCGCGAGTGCCTCCAGGACGTCTACGACCTGCCGAGCCTGGTCGACCTGATGCGCCGCCTCCAGCGCCGCGAGGTCGAGGTCGTCGACGTGGCCACCCAGCAGCCCTCCCCCTACGCGCGCAGCCTGCTGTTCGGCTACGTCGCCCAGTTCGTCTATGAGGGCGACTCTCCCATCGCCGAGCGGAGGGCCGCCGCCCTGTCGCTCGACCAGGGGTTGCTGGCCGAGCTGCTCGGCCGGGCCGAGCTCCGCGAGCTGCTCGACCCCGACGTGCTCGCCGAGGTGGAGGCCGAGCTCCAACGGCTCGCCCCCGACCGGCGGGCGCGCGACGCCGAGGGCGTGGCCGACCTGCTCCGGCTGCTTGGGCCGTTGTCGACGGCGGAGGTCGAGGCCCGCACGGTCGACGGTGTGGCCGCGGCCGAGGTGCTCGCCTCCCTGGCCACCGCGCGACGGATCGTCGAGGTGCGGATGTCCGGCGAGGAGCGCTGGGCGGTGATCGAGGACGTCGGCCGCCTGCGCGACGGGCTCGGGGTCCCGGTGCCTCCGGGCACCCCTGACGCCTTCGCCGAGCCGGTCGACGACCCGGTCGGCGACCTCGTCGCCCGCTTCGCCCGCACCCACGGACCGTTCACGACCGACCACGTTGCCTCCCGGCTGGGCCTGGGCGCGGCCGTGGTCCGCCACACCCTCCAGCGGCTCGCCGCACAGGGCCGGGTCCTCGACGGAGAGTTCCGCCCGGCCGGGGCCGGCCCCGAGTGGTGTGACGCCGAGATCCTGCGGCGCCTGCGCCGGCGCTCCCTCGCCAAGCTGCGTCACGAGGTCGAGCCGGTCGAGCCCGAGGCGCTGGCTCGCTTCCTCGGGTCGTGGCAACGGGTCGCCCCCGACTCCAAGGGGCTGCGCGGCGTCGACGGCGTGCTCGCCGCGATCGACCAGCTCGCCGGGTGCGCACTACCTGCCTCCGCGCTGGAGTCGCTGGTGCTGCCGTCGCGGGTGCGCGACTACGAGCCGTCGTACCTCGACGAGCTGACCAGCTCCGGCGAGGTGCTCTGGGCCGGCCACGGCGCGCTGCCGGGCGCCGACGGCTGGATCTCGCTCCACCTCGCCGACCAGGCGCCGCTGACCCTGCCCACCCCCCAGCCATCCGAGCACTCCGAGCTCCACGACGCGGTGCTCGAGGCGCTGTCACCCGGCGGCGCGTGGTTCTTCCGACAACTTGCCGACGCGGTCGGCTCCACCGACGACCGCGCGCTGTCGGCCGCCCTCTGGGAGCTCGTCTGGTCCGGCCGGGTCGGCAACGACACGCTCGCCCCGCTTCGGGCTCTCACCAGGTCGGGCACCGCGTCCCACCGCAGCCGCCGGCCGCCACCCCGCATCCGCACCTCGCCCGGCTCACGGTCGCGGATGCCCGTCCGCGGCGGGCCGCCGGAGACGGCAGGACGCTGGGCCCTGCTGCCGGAGCTCGACACCGACCCCACCCGTCGGGCCCACGCCACGGCCGAGGCGCTGCTGGACCGGCACGGTGTGGTGACCCGCGGAGCCGTGGTCGGCGAACGCACGCCGGGTGGCTTCGCCGCCACCTATCGCGTGCTCTCGGCCTTCGAGGAGTCCGGCCGGTGCCGTCGCGGCTACTTCGTGGCGGGGCTCGGCGCCGCCCAGTTCGGTACGGCGGGCGCGATCGACCGGCTCCGCACGTTCGCCGAGGTCTCGTCCGCCGACGGCGGGTCCAAGCCGACCGCGGTCGCGCTGGCGGCCACCGACCCCGCCAATCCCTACGGAGCGGCCCTGCCCTGGCCCACCGACGAGGGCGACGAGCGGAGTGCCCACCGCCCCGGGCGCAAGGCCGGCGCCCTGGTCGTGCTCGTCGACGGTCGCCTCACTCTCTACGTCGAACGGGGCGGGCGCACCCTGCTCACCTGGTCCGACGACCCCGAGCTGCTCCGCCCGGCTACCGAGACGCTGTCCACCGCGGTGCGTCGCGGCTCCCTGGGCCGGCTGACGGTGGAGAAGGCCGACGGCACCCAGCTGCTCCGCTCCGGGTCCACGCCGCTGCGCGACGCCCTCCAGGACGCCGGTTTCGTGACCACCCCGAAGGGGTTGCGGCTCCGTGCCTGAGGGTGACACCGTCTGGCGCGCCGCCCGGTCCCTCGACCGGGCCTTGGCGGGGCAGATCCTCACCCACACCGACTTCCGGGTCCCCCAGCTGGCCACCGTCGACCTGTCCGGAGGCAAGGTGCTCCGGACCCTGTCGCGCGGCAAGCACCTCCTCACCCGGATCGAGGCGCGTGAGGCCTGGACCCTCCACACCCACCTCAAGATGGAGGGGTCATGGCACATCTACCAGCACGGACAGAAGTGGCGCCGTCCCGCTCATGAGGCCCGGGTCGTGCTGACCAGCGAGAGCCGGCAGGCGGTCGGCTTCGCGCTGGGGGTCGTCGAGCTGCTCCCGCGCCACCGCGAGGGCGACGTCGTCGGTCACCTCGGCCCCGACCTGCTCGGCCCCGACTGGGACGAGCAGGAGGCCCTCAACCGGCTGACCGCCGAGCCCAACCGCGCCGTCCACGAAGCCCTCCTCGACCAGACCTGCCTGGCCGGCATCGGCAACATGTACGCCGCCGAGCTCTGCTTCACCAGCGGGGTCCATCCGCTCGCGCCCATCGGCGAGGTCTCCGAGCTGGCCCGCCTGCTCCGCCGCGCCCGGCAGATGCTCGAGCAGAACAAGGACCGTTCGGAGCAGACCACGACCGGCAACCTGCGCCGAGGAGAGCGGCACTGGGTCTACCGGCGCGACCGGCAGCCGTGCCTGCGCTGCCAGACCAGCATCGAGGTGGGCGAGAACGGAGACGGGCGGGCGACGTACTGGTGCCCGTCGTGCCAGCCCGCGATGAAAACCTAGGCCGCGGAGGCGACGACCTCGCCGGTGTCGGACCGGGTGACGACGGGGATCGGGGTCGCGGTCAGGGCCGCCTCCTCGATCGCCACCGCGTCGGAGACGTTGCGGAGCACGTCGGAGAGCGGCATGTCGAGCGCGTGGCACAGCGAGGCCAGCAGCTCGGAGGAGGCTTCCTTCTGGCCACGCTCGATCTCGGAGATGTAACCCAGGCTGACCCGGGCCTCCGCGGACACTTCACGCAGCGTCAGGCCACGCTGCATCCGCCGGTCGCGGAGCACCTCGCCGAGCAGTCGACGAAACAGCACCATGCCTGAAGTCCTTCCGTGGGTCCGGGGTCAACGCTACCCGAGTCCCGTTTCTTCCACCTCGAGGATCGCGGCCACCGCCGACAATGCCTCCCTGGTCGCCTGCTCCTGGACGACCGAGCGGCCGCCGGACAGCTCCAGCGCGACGACGGTGGGTGAGCCGGGGCCGGCCACGCCGACGTACACCGTTCCGGCCCGGACGCCGTCCTGGTCACCGGGGCCCGCGACACCGGTGGTGCTGACCGCGTACGTCGCTCCGGTCAGTGCCCGCACCCCGCTGGCCATCGCCCGGGCGCACTCGGCCGAGACCACGCCGTGCTGGTCGATCACCGCCCTCGGGACCCCGAGCACCGACTCCTTCACCGCGGTCGCGTAGGCCACCACGCCGCCCACGAAGCATGCCGAGGAGCCCGGCACCGCGGTCACCGCAGCCGCCACCCGGCCACCGGTCAGCGACTCCGCGGTCGCCAGCGTGGCGCCTCGCTGCTCGAGGAGCTCGAGCAGCTCGATCACCGAAGGGGCCGCAGTCGTCATGCCCGCGATGCTAGTGGCTCCGAGGCGCCGGGATTCAGCACGCATTCAGCCGGCACTCAGCGCGCGCGTGGCACGCTGAGCCGCATGCGGATCCTCGTCGTCGAGGACGACAAGCACCTCGCGGGCGCCCTCAAGCGCGGGCTCGAAGCAGAGGGCTATGCCGTCGACGTGGCCCTGGACGGGCGGGAGGGCGAGTGGCTGGCCACCGAGAACGACTACGACGCGCTGGTGCTCGACGTGATGCTTCCCGAGGTGGCCGGCGACGTGTTGTGTGCGCGGCGCCGCGAGGCCGGGGACTGGACGCCGATCCTGATGCTCACCGCCCGGTCGGGTCCGGCGGAGGAGGCCCGGGCCCTCGACTCCGGCGCCGACGACTTCCTGTCCAAGCCGTTCTCCTTCATGGTCCTGGTCGCCCGGCTCCGCGCGCTGCTGAGGCGCGGGCGGCGTGAACGGCCGACCGTGCTCTCCGCCGGCGACCTGCGGCTGGACCCGGCGGCCCACCGGGTGTGGCGCGGCGAGGACCCGATCCAGCTGACCCCACGGCAGTTCTCGCTGCTGGAGTTCCTGATCTCCCGGGCCGGCGAGGTGCTGTCGAAGGCACGGATCCTCGAGCACGTGTGGGACTTCTCCTACGACGGGGACCCCAACATCGTGGAGGTCTACGTCCGCCAGCTTCGCCAGCGGATCGACGAGCCGTTCGGCCGCCACAGTCTGCAGACCGTTCGGCTGGTCGGCTACCGGCTCGACCCGGAGGGCGGCTGACATGCGCTGGAGCAACCGAACCAGCCTGCGGACCCGCACCACGATCCTGGCCACCGCGCTGACCGCGATCACGCTCGTCGCCGGAGCGGTCGCGCTGGTGCTCGTCCTCCAGGGCCGGCTCACGGTCAACGGCGACGGCCTGGCCCGGTCCCGGGTCGAGGACCTGCTCGCGCTCGCGGAGCAGGACCAGCTCCCGACCACGATCCGCAACGTCGACGACGACGGAATCGCCCAGGTCGTCTCCGCGGACGGTCAGGTGCTGGCCGCCTCCGCCAACGTCGCCGGGCAGCCGGCGATCGCCGACGCAGAGGCGGGCCCGCAGCCGGAGGTCCGCACCCTGCAGGCGCCGGATGATGACGAGATCGAGGACTACCGGGTGTGGCTGGCCGAGGGCCCGAGCCCCCACGGCCCGGTCACCGTCTACGTCGGATCCAGTCTGGAGTCGGTGTCAGAGGCCACCAGCACCCTGCGCAATGTCTTGCTGGTCGGCGTACCCCTGGCGCTGCTGCTCCTGGCGGGCGCGCTGTGGTGGGTCATGGGCCGCGCACTCCGGAGGATCGACCGCATCCGGGAGGAGGTCGACAGCATCAACGAGGACCGGCTCGGCCACCGGGTGCCGGAGAGCGACGTCGCCGACGAGGTGGGCCGGCTGGCGGCGACCATGAACCGGATGCTCGAACGGCTCGAGGCCGCCCAGACCCGGCAGCGGGCGTTCGTCGCGGATGCCTCCCACGACCTGCAGAGTCCGCTGGCCGCCCAGCGTGCCCAGCTCGAGGTGGCGCTGGCCCACCCCGGCCGCACGGACGCCGCCGCCCTCGGGCGCGATCTGTTGGCCTCGACCGCCCAGATGGAGCACCTGGTCCGGGACCTGCTGGTCCTCGCAGCCGCCGAGGACGGCGCCACCGGTCCGCATCCGGTCCCCCTCGACCTCGAGGACGTCGCCCTGGAGGAGGCCGCCCGCGCTCGGACCGGAGCGTCCGTGTCCGTCGACACTTCGGGAGTCTCGGCGGCTCCCGCCCTGGCCGACCGCGACGACGTGCAGCGGATCGTGCGCAACCTGCTCGACAACGCCCTCGCGCACGCCCGGACAGCGGTCCAGGTGCGCGCCTGCGCCGATCCCGAGGGCGCGCGTCTCGACGTCGTCGACGACGGCCCGGGCATCGCGGAGGCCGACCGGAGCCGGATCTTCGACCGGTTCCACCGGGGTGACCCCGCCCGCTCACGACATACCTCTGGTAGTGGACTCGGACTGGCCATCGCCCGCACCCTCGCAGAGCGCAACGGCGGCACCCTCGTACTCGCGGACAGCGACGCCGGACTCTCCGGCGCCCGCTTCGTGCTCAGGCTGCCCGCCGCCGGCGGATAGCCTCGCCACCATGGCCCTGCCGATCGAGAACTACGCCGTGATCGGCGACCGCAAGACCGCCGCCCTGGTGGGGAGCAATGGGTCGGTCGACTGGCTCTGTCTCCCCCGTTTCGACTCTCCCGCGTGCTTCGCCTCCCTGCTCGGCACCGGCGAGCACGGCCGCTGGCAGCTCTGCCCCGTCGGCGAGTACGAGGTCGCCCGCCGCTACGTCGATGACTCCACCGTTCTCGAGACGACGTTCACGACCGCGACCGGCGTCGTCGAGCTGGTCGACCTGATGCCGACCGGCGACGACCGGGCCGACGTGGTCCGGGTCCTGACCGGGATCAACGGCCGCGTGCGCATGCATCACGAGTGGGCGGTGCGGATGGACTACGGCGAGGTCCACCCCTGGGTGCGGCGACGGCGGATCGACGGCGAGGAGGTCATCTCCGCGGTGGCCGGGCCCGACCAGCTCATCCTCCGCGGGCCTCGGCTGCCGAGGGCCTCGGGCCGACGGCACACCGACGAGTTCGACGTCGCGCAGGGTGAGCGGCTCACGTTCTCCACCACCTGGCTTCCGTCGTACGACCCGGATCCCGAGCTGGTCGACGCCGGGCAGCGCATCGAGTCGACCCTCGACGAGGACGCCGAGTGGGTGGCGGCCTGCCGGATCGACGTTCCCCACGCCGCCGTCGTACGCCGTTCGCTGCTGACGCTGCGCCTGCTCACGCACGAGGAGACCGGCGGAATCGTGGCCGCCCCCACGACGTCCCTGCCCGAGGACTTCGGCGGCGAACGCAACTGGGACTACCGCTACTGCTGGTTGCGCGACGCCGCCCTGACCATCGAGGCCCTCATCGCCGCCGGGCACACCGACGCGGCGTCGCTGTGGCGCGACTGGCTGCTCCGGGCGGTCGCCGGTGACCCCGAGGATCTCCAGATCATGTACAAGGTCGACGGTGCGCGTCGCCTCCCCGAGATGATCCTCGACCACCTCCCTGGCTACGCCGGATCCCGCCCCGTCCGGATCGGGAACGGGGCGGTCGCGCAGCGCCAGACCGACGTGCTCGGCGAGGTGATGGTCGCGCTCCACACCGCGCGCGATGCGGGCCTCGAGCACGACGACAACGCCTGGGCGCTCCTCACCGTTCTGATCGGGAACCTCGCCAAGACGTGGCAGGAACCCGACCACGGCCTCTGGGAGATCCGGGGGCCGCTGCGCCACTTCACCCACTCCCGGGCCATGGTGTGGGCCGCCTTCGATCGCGCGGTGCGGGCGGTCGAGGATCACGGGCGCACCGGCCCGGTCGAGGAGTGGCGCCGCCTGCGGGACGCGTGTCGGGAGGAGGTGCTGGCTCGGGGGTTCGACGAACAGCGCAACACGTTCACCCAGCACTACGACACCACCGCGGTCGACGCCTCCCTGCTGGTCCTGCCCTCGATCGGGTTCATCGAGGGCGACGACCCCAGGATGCTCGGCACCATCGAGGCGATCGAGCAGGACCTGCTGCACGACGGCCTGCTTCTGCGGTACCGGACCGAGACCGGGGTCGACGGGCTCGGGGGCGACGAGCATCCGTTCGTGGCGTGCTCGTTCTGGCTGGTGTCGGCCTACGCACTGGCCGGGCGGACCGCCGAAGCGCACGCGCTCTTCGACCGGCTGGTCGGACTGGTGAACGACGTCGGCCTGCTGTCGGAGGAGTACGACCCCGCCACCGGCCGGATGGTCGGAAACTTCCCGCAGGCGTTCAGCCATCTCGCCCTGGTACAGGCGGCGTACCGCCTGGCCGGCCGCTGAGCCGCGCACGAGGAAAGGCCCCGCCACCCGGTTGGGGTGGCGGGGCCTTCGCCCGTCAGTGCCGGGTCACTTCCTGAGGACCGTGATCGTCTTCGACGAGGTGGCGGCCTCCACGGTCGGGCTTCCGGGGTAGCTGACCTTGAAGGTGTAGTCGCCTGCCGGGGAGAACTGACCGAGCGGGAGCACCACCTGTCCTCCCGTGAGAGTGCCGACGGCCTTCTCCTTCTTGGCCCAGGTGATCGTCACCGTGCCCGTCGGCACCTGGCCGGGCGCCGTCAGCGTGACGGTCATCCCGACGTTGGACTTGGTGGTGATCCGATCAGGGCTGGCGGTGATCCTCATCGTCGGTGTCGCCTTGACCACGGTGACCGATTGCGGGTCCGAGGAGCTCGGCTCGGTGCCGGCGTCGCCGAGGTACCGGACGACCACACTGTGCGTGCCCACCGTGACGAACGGACCGACCTCGAGCGCCGCAGTGCCGTCGGTGAGCGCCCCCGAGGTCACCTTGACCTCGTCGACGTAGACCTCGACGTCCCCTGTGGGTGTGTATCCCGACGCGGTGACCGCGGTCTGGACGGTTGCCTTGCCGCTGTGCACCACGACCTGGTTCGGCGTCACCGTCGCGGTGAGCGTCGAGGCGGCACTGGCGACGACGAGGTCGACCGTTCCCTCCGACGGCTCGTTGCTGCCGTCCCCGAGGTACTTCACGGTCAAGGTGTGCCGGCCGGCCGGAAGCGCGGTTCCCGGTACGGACAGCGTCGCCGTTCCGTCGGGGGCCACGGCACCGGTCGCCACCAGCGTCTCGCCGTCGAGGAGCTGGACGGTGCCGGTGGTCTCCCTGGTGGAGGTGACCGTGACCGCGACCTCGCCGTCCGTGCCGTAGACCATCGGGTCAGCGGTCGCGGACGTCACCGTGCGGACCGGGACGGTCACCGGGACGGTCACGGTGGTGCCGCTCGGCTTCGCTTCCAGCACGATCTCACCACCGGTCCTGATGCTGTCCGGCACGTCGAACGCCACGGCCGCGGTGCCGCCGCTCACCGGCACGCTGCCGAGGAGCTGTGGTGTGCCGTCGGCCGGTGCCGCGGTGATGGAGACGGTGGTGTTGACCGGGCTGCCCAGCGAGCTCAGGTCGAGCTTCTCGCCGGTGACCGGGGTCCAGGGAGCGACCAGGTCCGCGCCGAGGGTGAACTCGACGTGCTGGCCGGGGTCGACTGCGGTCGGCATCTCCCGCTCGAACACCTGCTGGCGGGCGAAGTCCGGTGCGATGGGCGCCGCGCCCTCCTCCATGGTCCGCTGCAGGTAGGAGATCCACAGGTCTCGATCGACCAGGCCGGTGTCGCGGGCAACGCCCTCCTTGAACGTGTGGAAGTTGTCGCCACCCGCGGCCAGGAAGCTGAACGTCGAGACCGTGTAGGTCGCCGCGGGGTCGACCGGCTCGCCGTCGATCCGCACGGACGTGATCCGCGAGTCCAGGGGCCGGCTCGCGTCGGCGGTCACCTCGACGTTGTCGGAGAGACCGACCTGCAGGTAGGGCCGCGACGGAGCGGGACCGCCCGGGGCCGGTCGCTGCCACTGCTCCTCGAGCACCTGGACCAGCTCGGCGCCCGTGAGGTCCACCAGCGAGACGTTGTTGACGAACGGGAGCACCGAGTTGGCCTCCGCATACGTCACGATCCCGTCGGTGTTGTCCGGGTTGGTGGCCGTGTTCCCGGCGTAGAGCAGGTCCTCTCGCAGGCCACCCGGGTTGACCAGACCGAGATCGGGCGTGCCCATGTCCGCCGGCAGGCCGTCGCGCAGGGCGTTGCCGACCAGGCCACCCATGGTCGACTCGGCGGAGCGATCCTCGTTGCCGGACGCGCGGCTCGCCTCGTACCCACCGGGTCCGTAGGTGCCGACCCTGAACGCGCGGGTGATGTCGCCGCTGATCTGTCCGACCGGCTGGTTCCCGATCGCCGCGGCATTGCTGAGCGCCTTGTCGACGATCTGCTTCACCTCCGCCACTCGGGGATAGGCCGCGACCAGGTCGCTGTCGGTCCGGCTGGTCCGGGCAACGTTGCGCACGGTGTAGGACTGAACGTCACCGGTCGCCCGGTCGACGGTCATCGTCACCTGACCGACGTTGGCGCCGTACTCACCGGTCTGCACGATCGGCCGGGTCCGGTTCGGCTCACCTGGGACGGGCGCGTCCCACGCATAGACCTGGTGGGTGTGGCCGTTGAAGATGGCGTCGACCGCCGGGTCCAGAGTGGCCATCTCGGCGAACTCCCCGCCCTTGGCCAGCTCGGCCGCGTAGTTCGAGCCGGTGCCCTGACGCGCCCCAGCGTGGAACGATGCCACGATCACGTCAGCCTCGCCGTTGGCCGGGTCGCCGTCACTGAGCTCTCCGGCGACCCGGTTGACCGCGTCGGCTGGGTTCCCGAAGTCGATGTCGGCGATCCCAGCGGGGCTCACCAGGCTGGAGGTCTCCTCAGTCACCGCACCGACGACACCGACACTGACGCCGTCCACCTGCAAGAGGGCGTACTCCGGCAACACCGGGTCCGTCGTGCCGTTGGCGTACACGTTGGCGCCGAGGTAGTCCCACAGGGCATTGCGGTTGCCGTCCCGGCCGATCACGCGGTCACGTAGGTCGACCCAGCCCTGATCGAACTCGTGGTTGCCCACGGCCGAGGCATCGAGACCCAGGGCGTTCATCACGTCGATGGTGGGCTGGTCCTTGGCGATGGCGGAGGCAAACTCCGAGGCGCCGATCAGGTCACCGGCCCCGACCAGGACCGTGTGGTCCTCGCCGCCTTCCTGGGTGAGCTGCTCGACCGTTCCGGCGAACTTCACGGTGTTGCTGTTGATCCGGCCGTGGAAGTCGTTGATTCCCAGCAGGTTCAGGGTGGCCAGACCGTCCATGGTGGAGACGGGGACGGTCACCGTGGTGCCCGTCGTGACGCCGCGGAGGGTGAACTCCGTGGTGCCGTCCGCGACACCCGCGGGCACGTCCACCGCAACGGAGGCCGTACCGGCCTCGTCGAAAGGCAGGTCGGTCAGGGAGTTCGTGACGTCGAACGTCCCGAGCACCGTGCCCCCGGAAAGCAGCTCCACCTGGTCGTCCTTCAGGTCGCCAGGACCGGTCATGGCCAGCGACGAGACGTCGAAGGTGAGCCGGTCACCGGCCGCGTACGTCGACGGCGCACCCGCGGGGAAGGTCACGCCCACTGCGTGCTGGCGGAAGTCGACCGGAAGGGTGTCCAGGCCGTGGGCCGCGTTGGCGGCCATGTAGTCGACGACGGCCTCGAGGTCGGTCTTGCCGGTGTCCTGCTCGTTGGTCGCCTCGTCGAAGCCCCAGAAGTTGTCGCCGGTGCCGGACGCCAGGAACGACGTCGCGGCAACCCGGTAGACACCGTCGAGGTCGATCGGCTCTCCCTCGAGCCACATGCCGGTGATCCGGTCACCCTCGTCGCGGGACGCGTCATAGGTCGACGCGAAACCCTTGGAGGTGCCGAGCCGCAGGAACGGGCGCGACGGGATGTTGCCGTCGGCGTCGCGCTGCCACTGCTGCTCGAGGATCGTCTTGATCTGGGAACCCGTGAGGTCCATCGTCACCAGGGTGTTGGCGAACGGCTGGACGTCGGCGGCCTGGCGGTAGGTCAGCACGCGGCTGTCACCCTCCAGGGCACCGATCATGTCGGCGCGGAGACCCCCGGGGTTCATGAACCCGATGTCGGCGCCGGTCTTCCAGCGCTGGATCTCGGCGACGAGGTTGCCCAGGGTGGACTCGCCACCACGGTTCTCCACATCGCCCCCGGCAACCGGGTCGTGGCGGCGCGCCCGCTGGAACGGACCCTCGATGTCGCCGAGAGGACGGTCGCCCACCTCGGCGGCGGCGTCGACCGCTGCGGCGACGATGTCCTGGGTCGCCCCGTCAGCGTCGTAGTCCTTCAGCGCAAGCACGGTCTGGCGGATGTTGACCAGCTCGTCGGTTCCGGGCAGGTACTCGAACTCGAGGCTGTTGAGGTTCGCACCGTACTGGCCGGCGGAGACCACCGGACGCCTGGTGACCGCACGCCCCTCCTCGCTCCACTCGGGGACCGGGACCTGGTGGTTGTAGGCCAGGTGGGTGTGGCCGGACACGATGGCGTCGATGTTCTCGTCGGCGCCGCTCACGATGTGGGCGAACGTCGAGTCGTCGGTCACTGCGGAGTACGAAGTGTTGGCCGCACCCTCGTGGACCAGCATCACCACCAGGTCGCAACCCTCCGCGTCCGCACAGCCACCAGGCGCCTTGAGCTCGTCGGCGTGGGTGTTGACCGAGTCGACGATGTCGGTCACCTCGATCTCCGAGATGCCGTCGCCGGCGACCAGCGCCGGGAGGTCCTCGGTCACGGCGCCAACGAAGCCCACGGTCTTGCCGTTGGGGAGCTTGCGGTACCAGGTCTCCGGAAGGGCAGCGTCACCGGCGTCGTGGCCGTCCTCGGTGTTCTTGAACCGGACGTTGGCGGCGATGTACTTCCACTTGGCACCACCCTCGGGGTTCGTCTCCGGGTCGTAGTCAGTCATCACCCGGTCCACCAGGTCGCGGTAGCCGCGGTCGAACTCGTGGTTACCCGCGGCGGACACCTCCAGGCCGGCCTCGTTGAGGGCGTCGATGGTGGGCTTGTCGTGGGCGACGAACGACTCGAACGTCGAGGCGCCGATCAGGTCGCCCGCGGCGGCGAAGACCAGGTCCTTGTCCTCGGCTCGCAGGGTCTTGACCGCCCCGGCGAGCGAGGCCGCACCGGCGGCGGCGCTGCCCGGATCGTCGAGGATCCGGCCGTGGAAGTCGTTGGTGGCCAGGATCCGAACGGTGTCGACGTCGGTGTCGGGCACGATCCCGCCGGAGTTGATCCCGATGATCTCCGGGTTGTGGTCAGAGCTTCGGAACGGGTTGACGGCGTAGAGGTTGGTCGCGTTGTAGTTGTACCGGCTGTACTCGTAGAAGACCGGCTCGTTGGCGTTGATCGACCACACGTCGGTGCCGGTCACCATGTCGTGGGCCGGACCGTTCGCGAAGACGTGGTCGAGCGAGCCCGCGAGGCCGCCGAAGCTGTAGGTCTTCTCCCCGTTGGCGGGGTGCAGGTCGTGGTAGCCCGCGTCCTTGATGACCTGGATCGGGTCTTCCATCGCGTAGGCGTTGTAGTCACCGGTCAGGAACATCGCTTCGATGTTCTTGTCCGCCGCGAACTGGTCGGCGAACGCCACGAGGGACGCAGCCTGGCGCTTGCGGTCTCCGTTGTAGAAGCCGGCGCCGTCGCCGGCGTCCACGTTGTCACCGTTGACGGTGGCGGGAGCGGTCGGACCACCCTTGGACTTGAAGTGGTTGACCACCACACCGAAGGCGTTGGCGCGGCCTGAGCCCAGGGGCTTGAAGGCCTGGGCCAGCGGCTCACGGGCGTTGCGGAACGGCGCCGAGTTGACGAGGATCCGCGACCGGCCGACGGTCTCCACCTTGCTCGGGTTGTAGATGAACGCCGAGCGGATGGCGTCCTGCTCCTGCAGGGTCGGCTGCGCCTCGGTGCGCGGCGAGGGGACGTAGTCCCAACGGTCACCGACGTACGACGCGTGGGCGTTGGCCCAGTGCAGGTTGAGCTGCTGGACCAGCCGGATCAGTGCGTCGTCGCGGTTGGCGTCACCGATCTTGGTGGAGTTCTCGACCTCCTCCAGGGACATCACGTCGGCGTCCATGGTGTTGATCGCCTCGAGCTCCTTGGCCTCCTGGCGCTCGAAGTTGACCTGGTTGGCAGCACCACGGGGGCCGGGGAGCACGGTGTCGAGCCCGGTCACCGGGTCGACGGCGGCCTCCTCGCAGGTGTTGTTGGTGATGTGGGCGCCGGCGCGGTCGCTGTAGTAGGTGCAGTGCCGAGCGGTCGAGTTGTCCCACGCCTCGCCGGTGGTGTTGAAGTAGTTGAGCATGTTGAACGTGGCGATCTTGAGGTCGCCAGTCTCTCCGAGAACGTCCTCGGGGGCGGCCGGACGGTCCTGCTCGATCGAGACGAGGCTGTCCCCGGCCCCGGTGACCTTGCCCTGCGGCTGGATCTTCCAGAGGTCGTTCCGGTAGTCGAGGACAACCGGCTTCGGGAAGGTGACCGCGGCGCCCATCCGGACGGTGTGGTCCAGAGCCAGCCACGGGAAGGCCGAGCCGGTGACGTTGGCGTAATTGACATTGGCGCCGTCGTCCAGCGTGATCATGTGGGCCGCGTTGTAACGGTTGCGGTCGGCGATGTCCTGCGGGTCGGTGCGCGGGCTGGCGACCTCGGTCGCGATCAGCAGGGGCTGCTCGTCGTTGGCGGCCAGGCCGATCTCGCCGGCCATCTGCGAGCCACGGCCGTTGCCCTGGGTCCATGGCGTCCCGTCGTAGGAATCGGAGACGGTGTAGGGCTGGGTGGGCTGGAACAGCTCGCCCTCGTGGGCCTCGCGCGCCGACTCGAGCGCGGCCCCGGCGAGGCAGTCGGTGCCGGGGAGGGCGCACTCGGTACCGGGCAGGACGGACTGCGGGTTGACCGCCTCGGGGGCGGTGGCGGGGCCGCTGTTCGTGTAGTCGGCGACCCTGGTGACGGTGAGCTCGGTCATCCCGAAGAACTCGGTGACCTTGCCGGTGACCGTGACCTTGTCGCCGACGGCCGGGCTGATCGTCTGGAGGCCGGTGTAGACGAAGACGCCGTCCGAGGCGCCCGGGGTTGCGTCGGGCGTCCCGCCGGAGCCGGCGGTCTGCAGGTAGAAACCCGCGAAGTCTCCGGTCGCGCGCGGGTACGCCGCAGTGACGACACCGCTCGTCGTGACGAGCGCGTTGTTGACGGGGCTGGTGGCGCCGGCGCCCTGGATCTCCGCGATCGTCTTGACCGGGGTGACCGGAGAGGTGTTCGGGGTCGGGGCGTAGGGGGTGAAGTCGTCGGCGTTGTTGTCGGTGTCGGGCGCGCCCGGGGCGCGGGTGATCGACCTGGTGGCCGAGAGGCCCGACGCGTCGGCGGTGGTCTCCTCGAAGGCGTTGGTCGAGCCCCAGCCGACCAGGTCGGCGACGTACTGGGAGCCGGCGAAGTCGCCGGTGCCGGGGTCGAAGCCGGTGGCGTTCTTCTTGACCAGCATCAGGGTGCCGCCGGCGGCAGACAGGTCGAGGGCGTGGTTGGTGTACTGGATGTCCGCGACAGGTGTGCCCGAGGTGCCCGAGGTGCCCAGCTCGACGATGTCGTAGCTGGTCGCGGCCATGGTGCCGCTGAGCGTCGCGACGACCTGGGCCGGGCCGGTGGCGGCGGGGCCGCGGTACTGCAGCGTCAGGTCGTTCATCGACAGAGTGGTGTTGTTCGGGTTGTAGAGCTCCACGTAGTCGTGGTCGTGGGTAGCGCCGGCGGCGCCGCCGTCGGTGTAGACCTCGGTGATCTTGAAGGTCGGGGCGAAGCAGTCACACGCCGTCGGGCTGGCCGGGTTGGTGGCCGAGGTGACCGCGAAGTCGGAACCGTTGACGTCGGTGTCCGCCTGCTTGCGGTAGATGCCGGTGGTGTTGCTCGGTGCCGCGGCGCGGGTGCCGCCCTCGAAGGTGTCGGCGGTGGTGCCGTAGCCGACGAGGTCGGCCACCAGCGGGTTGGTGTAGTTCGCACCGTGGGTCCCGAACTCGACGGCCGTCAGCAGGGTCTTCTGCTTGGCGAGGACGATGACCCCGGCGGTGCCGGAGAGGTTCATGTTGGTGTTGGCGGCGTCCGGGGTGGGGATCGAGGTGCCGCCGGTCGCGACAGCGCCGCCGGCCAGGAAGTACCCGCCGGCGGGGATGAGTCCTGCAAGGTCGACCTTGGAGGTGGGGTTGGCGCCCGCCGCCGACTTGTACTGGACCGAGTAGTTGCTTGCATCGATCGGGTGGTCGGTCGGGTTGTAGACCTCGACGTAGTCCTGGTTGAACAGGTTGGTCGTGCCGTTGGCCCCGAAGACCTCGGAGATGACGAGTCCGTCCCTGGCCGCCTGGGCTGGCGCGCTGAAGCCCAGCGCGAGGGTGGTGCCGACGAGGGCGACTCCGAGAGCACCGGCGAGGCGCGGGCGGAATGAGCGCATGAAGGGACTCCGAGTGACGAGGGTGAGGCGGCCTCGGAGTTGGCTCCCGACGGTGTCGGGGAGTCCGGGGAAGGACCCGAGATCGGCTTCCGCGACGGAAGCAGCGTTACCCTAACCCGACGCTGACGGATTCAGCGGTCCAGTCTTGACGAAGTCCGGGCGAGCGATTTGTGATCAGTTGCCACGCATGGAGTGCCGCTGGCGCCAGACGTCGCGATAGAACTCGTAGCCGGACCACAGGGTCATCGCCACGGCCCCCGCCAGGCAGACCTGGCCCGCGTAGAAGAGCACCTCACCCAAGACGCCGAACTGGTCGAACGCCCCGCCGTGGGCGTCTCCGTGTGGCAGCGGTAGCACGAGGACCGACAGGGCGACCGCCTGCAAGACGGTCTTGAGCTTGCCGCTTCCCGACGCCGCGATGACGACGTGCTTGAGCACGGAAAGCCGCAGCAGGGTGACGCTCCACTCCCGCAGGAGCACCACGATCGTGACCCACCACCAGATGTCGCCGACGATCGACAGCCCGATGAAGGCCATGCCGGTGATCGCCTTGTCGGCGATCGGGTCGGCGATCTTGCCGAAGTCGGTCACCAGGCCGCGTGCCCGCGCGATGTCACCGTCGATCTTGTCGGTGATCATCGCCAGGACGAACAGGGTGAACGCGACCAGGCGCCACGTCACCGAGTCGCCGCCGTCCTGCAGCAGCGCCCAGCCGAAGAAGGGCACCATCACGATGCGCAGCGTGGTGAGCACGTTGGGCAGGTTGAGGTTGCTGGCCTGTGCTCCGGTCTCGGTCACGCGGGCTCGCCCCCCGCCAGTCGCGCCACGAGGTCGACGCCGTCGCTGGCAACCACCACCGCCTCGACGAGATCGCCGACGGAGACCTCGGCGGGCGCAACCTCCAGGCTGGTGGTGCCGTCGACCTCGGGGCCCTGCTGGGCGGCGCGTCCGACGGGCCGCGGTCCGGAGACGTCCTCGACAAGAACCTGGACGGCCTCGCCGACCCGCTCCTCGGCCCGCTGCGAGGTGAGCTCCTCGACCAGTCCGGACACGTGCTCGACCCGGGCACGGATCTCGTCGTCGTCCAGCTTGTCGTCGTACGACGCGGCCTCGGTGCCGTCCTCGTCGGAGTAGCCGAAGACGCCGGTGACGTCCATCCGGGCCGCCACGAGGAAGGCGCATAGGGTCTCGAGGTCCTCCTCGGTCTCGCCGGGGAAGCCCACGATCACGTTGGAGCGGACACCCGCCTCGGGCGCATGGGTCCGGACCTCGGAGAGCAGGCCGAGGAAGCTGTCGGGGTCGCCGAACCGGCGCATCCGGCGCAGCACCGTGGCACTCGCGTGCTGGAACGAGAGGTCGTAGTAGGCCGCGACCCCGGGGGTCGTGGCGATCGTCTCGATCAGGCCCGGTCGGATCTCCGCCGGCTGGAGGTAGGAGACCCGGACCCGGTCGATCCCCTCGACGGCCGCGAGCTCGGGGAGCATCGTCTCCAGCAGCCGCAGGTCGCCGAGGTCCTTGCCGTAGGACGTGGAGTTCTCGCTCACCAGGAACAGCTCTCGCACGCCCTCCCCCGCGAGCCACCGCGCCTCGGCCAGCAGGTCGCTCGGGCGACGGCTCACGAACGAGCCGCGGAAGCGCGGGATCGCGCAGAAGGAGCATCGGCGGTCGCAACCGCTCGCCAGCTTCAGCGGTGCCATCGGGCCCGACTCGAGACGACGACGCGGAGTCACGACCGGCACCGGGTCGGGCTTCTGCCGGTCGGCTGGCGCGAGCGGAAGCAGGGTACGCCGGTCGCGGGGCACGTGGGCCCGGTGCTGCTCGCCGGCGACGATCGAGCGCAGCCGGCTGCCGATGTCGGTGTAGTCGTCGAAGCCGAGGACCGCGTCGGCCTCCGGGAGCGACCGGGCAAGCTCGTCGCCGTACCGCTCGGCCAGACAGCCCACCGCCACGACGGCCTGGGTGCGGCCGGACTCCTTGAGGTCCGCGGCCGCCAGCAGCGTGTCCACCGAGTCCTTCTTGGCCGCCTCGACGAACCCGCAGGTGTTGACCACGACCGTGTCCGCATCGGCGGCGTCGGCCACCAGCGTGAACCCGTCGGCAGCGAGCCGGCCCGCCAGCTCCTCGGAGTCGACCTCGTTGCGGGCACAGCCGAGGGTCACGAGGGCGACCGACATCGGCTGCAGGGCAGGGGAAGAGGAGGTCATGATCGCTCACGAGTATGCCGCCTCCGGCTCCGCACGCCGAAACGCCGGCGGCGGAGGCAGTCGGGTGCTGTGCGGTCTGAACGGACCGTTTCAGGCCCGCGTTCGTCTCGTGGGCCGCCCCACCGGTGACGTCACCGATCCCTCCACCCCGGAGAGGTCGGCCCAGAAGACAAAGCAGTCGTCCCGCCTTGAGACGCCCGCGTTGCGCGGAACCGTGATCCAGGGACAGGTCGCCGGGAAGGCCACCTCCCGGCCATGGAGCGTCGCGGCACTCAGGTGTGAGGCGACGCCACGAAGCTCCGGCTCGGACCCGAGCGAGGTCGGCCGAGGCGACGGCGTAGCGCGTCATCCACAGGGCCGTCGCGAGGCGCCCTAACCCACGGTGAAGGTGTTCTGGGCGCGTTCGCCGGTGGCGCCGAGGGCGCCGCGTGACTCACCGTCGATGCCGATCTCGACCGACCCGTCGGACGACTGGACCCGGACCGGCGGGACCGCCTGGAACTTCCGGGTCTCGCCGAAGGTGAGGGTGCCGCCGAACACGAGCTCGCCGGTGGCGTCACGGACCAGGACCCGGGCGCCGCCGCCGGCGGCGGTGATGACCACCGGGACCGGGGCGGAGGGCTGGGAGGACGTGTTGTGCACGCCGGCGGAGCCGTTGAGGACGGGGGCCGCGCCACTCAGGTCGACCGGGCTGTCCATGATCAGCCGCGCCACGGACCACGCCAGGACCAGTGCCATCACGACCGCGATCAGCACCGACCAGTTCGGGCCGCCGCGGGTACCGCGGATCGAGCCGTGGGTGCCGGTGGCGAGCTCGGCCTCGAAGACCCGGCGCGGGTTGATCGGGGCGTCGGCGTAGCGCTCGTCGTACGCCGTCAGCAGCGGCGTCACGTCGATGCCCAGCACCCGGGCGAGGGTGCGCAGGTGTCCACGGGCGTAGAAGTCGCCACCGCAGGGCGCGAAGTCGTCGACCTCGATCGACTCGATGACGTGGGGCCGGATCCGGGTGCGCTCGGCCAGCCGGTCGACGGTGAGACCGAGCCGGGTGCGGGCAGCGACCAGCTGGGGCCCGACCACCGGGTCCTCGGCCGGCTCGACCACGTAGTCGTCGACCAGCAGCGGCTCCACCGCGTGGCCGGGACGGGCGATCGGGCTGACCCGCTCACCCCAGACCTGCGTGTCCTCGACCAGGTTGACGCTGCCGGGCCGACGCAGCTCGCGGCCACCTTCGGTGTCGGTCTCCTCCTCCATCCCTCCGTCGCGTCGGACCTCGGCCCGCTGGGCGGTGACCGGCTCGCGCAGCGGGCTGGGGGTGGCGCTGGCGACCACGGGGTCCTCGTCGACGATGAGGTCCTGGTCGTCGGCGTCGTCGTTGTCGTCGGCGCGGCGGGTCAGCAGCCCGGCCACCACGCCGATCCCGTGGGCAATGGCCGGGCGCGGGTCGCGCCAGCGGCGGCGCGGCTCGGCCTGCTCCTCTTCCGGCAGGGTCGGCTCGGGCTCGGGCGCGACCGGGTCGGTCCGAACCTCGGACTCGGGCTCGGCCTCGGGCTGCGGCTCGGGCTCGGGCTGGACGACCACGATCCGCGCTTCCCCGCCAGCCAGGGCGGTGAGGGCGGCGGTCAGGTCGTCGCCCGCCCCGCTCACCCGGGTCGAGAGGGCGAGCGGGACGGCGAACGGAGCTCCGTAGAGCTTTTCGGACAAGCGGGACTGGCGGCGACCGCGGGAGTCCAGCTCCTCGATGAGGCGGGCAGGGTGCCGGACCACCAGCACCAGGCGACCGTCCCGGAGCGGGCCACGTCGCGGCTGGTGCTCGACCCGGGACAGCGCACCCCAGGGGAGGCCACGCCAGGTGTTGCCGAGGCGAATCCGCACTCCCTGGGTGTCCGCGACGAGCAGCGGCGTCCGCGCGTCGACGAACGCGGCGAGGTGGGCGATGCCGAGCACGCCCATGATCGCGGCGAGCCCCCAGTCGAGCGGGGCACCGGTGTTGGCGGCCCGGGCCAGGTAGGCGATGGCGACACCGGAGGCGAGCGCGCCGACGAAGGCGGCCAGCCCGGCGTTGCGGCGTACCTCCACGGCGTCGGGAGCCAGGCCGAGCGGCTCGGTGGTGGGCGTCTCCTCCACCTCGACGTCCATGTGGTCGCGGAACTCTGCAGCACTCATCACGAGCTCTCCCCCTGGATGGTTGCGATCACACCGTCGATCTCGTCCGGTTTGACCAGTACGTCACGTGCCTTCGATCCCTCGCTCGGCCCGACGACGCCGCGGCTCTCGAGGATGTCCATCAACCGGCCGGCC
Organism: Nocardioides sp.; assembly: GCA_035691135.1. Classification (GTDB taxonomy): domain Bacteria; phylum Actinomycetota; class Actinomycetes; order Propionibacteriales; family Nocardioidaceae; genus Nocardioides. The sequence continues at coordinate 28,112 of DASSJR010000057.1, forward strand.
TTGGCGAAGCCGACCCGGAGCTTGCGTTGCAGCATGGAGGTGGAGCCGAACTGGGTCGACACCACCAGCTCGATCGCCTGGACGACGAGGTCCAGGTCGTCGCCGATGTCGTCGTCGAGCTCGCGCTTGCTCTGCTGGGGCACGGTCACGTCCTCCCGGTACGTCGGCGCCAGCTGCTCCTTGCAGTGACGGACGACCTGGTGGATCTCGGCCTCGGTGACCCAGGACCCCTGGACCCGGACCGGCTTGGACGCGCCCATCGGCAGGAACAGCCCGTCGCCCTGGCCGACCAGCTTCTCCGCGCCCGGGGTGTCGAGGATGACCCGGCTGTCGGCGAGCGACGACGTCGCGAACGCCAGCCGGGAAGGCACGTTGGCCTTGATCAGCCCGGTGACCACGTCCACCGACGGGCGCTGGGTGGCCAGCACGAGGTGGATGCCGGCCGCGCGGGCGAGCTGGGTGATCCGCACGACCGCGTCCTCGACGTCGCGCGGGGCGACCATCATCAGGTCGGCGAGCTCGTCGACCACGACCAGCAGGTAGGGGTACGGCGACAGCTGGCGCTCGCTGCCGGCCGGCACCTCGACCTTGCCCGCCCTGACCGCCTTGTTGAAGTCGTCGATGTGGCGGAAGCCGAAGTTGGCCAGGTCGTCGTAGCGCAGGTCCATCTCGCGCACGACCCAGGCCAGCGCCTCCGCGGCCTTCTTGGGGTTGGTGATGATCGGCGTGATCAGGTGCGGGATGCCTTCGTACCCCGTGAGCTCGACCCGCTTCGGGTCGACCATGATCATCCGGACCTCGTCGGGCGTTGCCCGCATGAGCAGCGAGCAGATCATCGAGTTGATGAAGCTCGACTTGCCGGAGCCGGTAGCTCCCGCGACCAGCAGGTGCGGCATCTTCGCCAGGTTGGCGACGACGAATCCGCCCTCGACGTCCTTGCCGAGACCACTGACCATCGGGTGGCTGTCGTTGCGGGCCGACGGGGCC
>DASSJR010000058.1:0-4072 GCA_035691135.1 Nocardioides sp.
GTGTCGGCGGTCTCGCCGGACTGGCTGATCGCCACCACCAGGGTGGAGTGGGTCAGGATCGGATCGCGGTAGCGGAACTCCGAGGCCAGCTCCACCTCGACCGGGATCCGGGTCCAGTGCTCGATGGCGTACTTCGCGACCAGACCTGCGTAGAACGACGTGCCGCAGGCGATGATGATGACCTTGTCGATCTCGCGCAGGTCCTCATCAGAGAGGCGCACCTCGTCGAGCTGCAGCTCTCCGGACGTCGTACGACGTCCCAGCAGGGAGTCGGCGACGGCGCGCGGCTGCTCGTGGATCTCCTTGCGCATGAACCAGTCGTGGCCGTCCTTCTCGGCCGCCGACAGATCCCAGTCGACGTGGTACCGCTTCCCCTCCGAGGGTGTCCCGTCGAAGCCGGTGACCGAGAAGCCCTCGGCCGTGATGGTGACGACCTGGTCCTGGCCGAGCTCCACCGCCTCCCGCGTGTGCTCGATGAAGGCCGCGACGTCGGAGCCCAGGAAGTTCTCCCCGTCCCCGATCCCCACCACCAGCGGCGAGTTGCGGCGGGCGGCGACCACCCGGGTGGGGTCGTGCGCGTCCACGGCGACCAGCGTGAACGCCCCTTCGAGCCGACGGCAGACGTTCTGCATCGCGGCGGTGAGGTCCGCGCCGCCCAGCACCTCGTTCTCGAGCAGGTGGGACACCACCTCGGTGTCGGTCTCGGAGACCAGCTCATGCCCCGCGTCCTCGAGCTCGGTCCGCAGCGTCACGAAGTTCTCGATGATCCCGTTGTGTACCAGGGCGACCCGCCCGGTCGCGCCGGGATGCGGGTGCGCGTTCCTGTGGTTGGGCGCGCCGTGGGTCGCCCATCTGGTGTGGCCGATGCCGGTGGTGGACTCCGGCAGGGGGTTCTCGGCGATCGCCTTCTCCAGGTTGGCCAGCTTGCCGGCCCGCTTGGCGGATTCGATGGAGTCGTCGGCCACGAGCGCGATGCCGGCGGAGTCGTAGCCGCGGTACTCCAGCCGTCGCAGGCCCTCGACCACCACGGCCTGCGCCTGCTTCGGACCGACGTAGCCCACGATTCCGCACATGGCAGGGAGTCTAGGGTGATCGCCATGTCCTCCCACGGCGCCCAGCCGGGCTCCGACGACGTCAGACGCGAGTCCTCGCCGTACGTCGAGCTGGACCGGGGGGCGTGGGCGGCGCTGGCCAACTCGACGGCGAGCCCGCTGACTGCGGACGAGATCACCCAGCTGCGTGGCCTCGGCGACGCGCTCGACCTCGAGGAGGTCGAGCAGGTCTACCTGCCGCTGTCGCGACTGCTCAGCCTGTACGTCGAGAGCGCGGGCCGGCTGCACCGCCAGCAGGAGGAGTTCCTCGACCAGCCGCAGCCCCCACGGACGCCGTTCGTCATCGGGCTGGCCGGCTCGGTGGCGGTCGGCAAGTCCACGACCGCCCGCGTTCTCCAGCAGATGCTGGCCCACTGGCCCGCGCACCCCAACGTCGCGCTGGTGACCACCGACGGGTTCCTCTACCCCAACGTCGAGCTCGAGCGGCGCGGGATCCTGCACCGCAAGGGGTTCCCGGAGTCCTACGACCGGAAGGCACTGCTCCGGTTCGTGGTCGACATCAAGTCCGGCGAGGACGAGGTCGACGCGCCGATCTACTCCCACCTCGTCTACGACGTCGTCCCCGACGAGCGTCTGGTGATCAAGCGGCCCGACATCGTGATCATCGAGGGGCTCAACGTGCTCCAGCCGGCCCGGGTCCGCGAGGACGGCCGCACCGGGTTGACCCTGAGCGACTTCTTCGACTTCAGCGTCTATGTCGACGCCGGCACCGACCACATCCGTTCGTGGTACGTCGACCGCTTCCTGCGGCTGCGGGAGACCGCGTTCCGCGACCCGGCTTCGTACTTCGCGAAGTACGCCGCGCTCACCGAGGAGGAGGCTGTCGCCGAGGCGGAGCGCCTCTGGGACACCATCAACGGCCCCAACCTGACCCAGAACATCCTGCCCACGCGGTCCCGCGCGACCCTGGTGCTCCGCAAGGACCGCGACCACTCCGTGCGTTACGTGCGGCTGCGCAAGCTGTAGACAGACACAGGAGGTCCGGGTGGGTGGCCACGCGTACCCTCGCGCCGTGACGAACAAGCGCTGGTCCTTCGGCGACACGGTCGTACGTCGCGAGTTCCTCCACGGCCACCCCTGGGTCGGCTTCTCGACGTACGTCGTCGAGGACACCGACAACCTCCTCGCCGTCTACCTGGCCGGGGGATCCGAGCTGGCCTTTCCCGACTGGCCGTTCGACCGATGGGAACACCCGTGGCGCACCGCCGGGCACCGCGCCTGGCAGGGTCACGGGAAGCTCATGCTCCACCGCCCCGGCGACCACTACTCCGTCGATGTCTTCTGGACCGGACCTGAGCGCACGTTCGCAGGCTGGTACATCAACCTGCAGGATCCGTTCCGGCGTCACGACCGTGGCTTCGACACCCTCGACCACGAGCTGGACTACTGGGTTCCGGCCTCGGGCGACTGGTCGGTCAAGGACGACGAGCTGTTCGAGGAGCGGGTCGCCGAGAGGCGCTACACCTCAGAGCAGGCCGAGTCCATTCGCGCGACCGGCGCTCAGGTCGTGGAGATGTTGAGCTCCGGCTCCACGTGGTGGGACGAGGGGTGGGCGGACTGGACGCCGCCTCGGCAGTGGACGGGACTGGCCCTGCCTGAGGGGTGGCAGTCGCACAACCCCAGCTGAGCGCGTACAGCGACCGGATCCCGTGCGCTGATGTCTCCCGGGCTGTCAGGGCTTGCGCCACACCGACACGTGGCTCTCGCTGTCGGAGGTGAAGAGCGAGCCGTCCCAGTGGGCGAGCCGCTGTTCCAGCTCCAGCCCGGCAAGCTGCGCCATCAGGTCGCACTCGGCGGGCCAGACGTAGCGGTAGTGGTGCACGCCGTACCGCACGTGCCCGTCCTCATCCGGCCAGTAGTGGTGCGAGGTGCCGGCCTGGGTCGCCAGGTCGTAGGTGTCGAATCCGAGGTGCCGCTCACCCACGTCGAACGGGACCGCCAGCTGGCCCGGTGGCAGGCGACGTATCGCCGGCACGCCGAGCTCGATCACGAACCGCCCACCCGGTCGCAGGTGATGTGCAGCGTTGCGGAAGCAGGCGACCTGCTCCTCCTGGGTACGCAGGTTGCCGAGGGTGTTGAAGACGAGGTACACGAGGGAGAACTCGCCCGGCACCCGGGTGGTCGCCATGTCGCCGACGACCACCGGCAGGGACCGCTCGTCGACCTTCTGCCGGAGCTGCGCCGCCATCGGCTCCGACAGCTCGATGCCGTGCACGGGCACACCCCGGGCAGCCAGCGGGACCGCCACCCGCCCGGTGCCGACGGCGAACTCGAGTGCCGGTCCGTCGTCCGCGAGCCGGGCCAGGAACTCGACGGCCGGGTCGAGGACCTCCGGAGCAAACATGGCCGCGGATGTCTCGTCGTAACGGCGCGCGTCCTCCTCGTCCCACAGGTCGCTGCTGGTCATGACCCGAAGCCTGACGACCGGCCGCGGTCATGTCGACCGCATTTCGCCGGGGCAGGCCGATCGGTCAGAGCGCGAGCTGATTGCGTACGACGCCGGCGAGCCGGTCGGCGATCGACTGGGCCTCGTCGGCGGTGCCGGCCTCGACCATCACCCGGACGATCGGCTCGGTGCCCGAGGGGCGGAGCAGGATGCGGCCGCCGTCACCGAGCGCCGCCTCCTCCTCGGCCACGGCGGCCGCGAGGACGGCGTCGTCGTCGGTCCGGGACTTGTCCACGCCGGAGACGTTGACCAGCACCTGCGGCAGCCGGGTCATCACCGAGGCCAGCTCCTTGAGGCTCTTGCCGGTGGTGGCCATCCGCTCCAGGACGTGCAGGGCGGTCAGGATGCCGTCGCCGGTGGTCGCGTGGTCGGTCATGATCACGTGGCCCGACTGCTCGCCGCCGAGGGAGTAGCCCGAGACCTTCATCGCCTCGAGCACGTAGCGGTCGCCCACCTTGGTCTGGCGGACCCCGATGCCGGCCGACCGCATGGCCTGGACGAAGCCGAGGTTGCT
>DASSJR010000059.1:0-10278 GCA_035691135.1 Nocardioides sp.
TCCTCCACCAGCACGATCCTCTCGTCGGGAGAGACCAGGGACAGCAAGGAGTCGAGCAGGGTGGTCTTGCCGGAACCGGTGCCCCCGCAGACGAGGAACGCGAGCCGACGGGACACCACGCGGCCCAACAGCCGTGCCCCCTCGGGGCTGAGGGTCCCGCACTCGACGAGCTCGCCGAGGGAGAAGCCGCGTGCCCGCGGGATCCGGAGCGAGACGACCGTCCCGGGCCGCGAAACCGGGGCCAGCACCGCGTGGAAGCGGGTGCCGTCGGGGAGTCGGCTGTCGACGTAGGGAGAGGCGTCGTCGAGCCGGCGGCCTCCCAGCGCCGCAAGCCGTTGTGCCAGACGCCGCACCGAGTCGTCGTCACGGAACCGGATGTCGGTGGGCTCGAGGCCATCCCCCCGGTCGAGGTAGACCTCGTCCGGCCCGTTGACCAGGACGTCGGTCACGCCCTCGGTGCGCAGGAGCGGCTCGAGCGGCCCGGCACCGACCACGTCGCGGCGCAGCGCCTCGTGGACCGCGAGGACGGTGGCGTCGCCCACCGGTCGACCCGTCTCGCGGAGGGCTTCCGCTACCCGGTGCGGGGTCAGGTCACCCGGCCGGCGTGCGAGCCGCTCGCGGACGGCGTCGACCACATCAGGGGCCACCTCCACGCTCATCGAGGTGTTCATGCGTGATTCCTCATGCCGCGGGGTCCAGATGCTGCAGCGCCTCCAGCACCCGGAGCCCGGTGCGTCCGAGCGGACCCCGCAGCGAGCGGACCGGCCCGAGTCCCAGATCGATGCTCTCGCCCAGCCCACGCTGGTCCGGCATCTCGGCGATCACCGGCGCCCCCACGACCCGGGCAACGTCGCGAGAGGCGGCACCGGTGCCGCGGACCACGAGGCCGAGCTGCCGGGGGTCGGAGAACCCGGCGCACACGCGCGCCGCCGACGCCACCCCCGCGACCGTGGGAGCGATGACGACCAGCACCTTGTCGCAACGAGCGACGACCTCTTCCAGCAGGTCGTCACGCCGGCGCGGGAGATCGAGCACCACCGTGTCGTGTCCGCGCTGGGCGGCCGAGAGTGCCTCCCGGACGGCAAAAGCCTGCAGGGTGCCGTGCGGCCCGGCGTTCCAGGTGAGGACGCCGAGGCGGGTGCTGCGCGGCAGCGCCTGACGGAGGGATCGCGCGCTCAACCTTCCTGTGGTCTGGCCGAGCTCGTCCCAGCGCACGCCGTCGCGCGCCTCCAGGCCCAGCACCCGGTCGATGCCCGGACCCAGCGGGTCGAGATCGATCACCACGGTCTGGCCCGAGCGCGCGGCCATCTGTCCGAGCGCGCAGGCAAAGGTCGTGGCGCCCACCCCTCCCGAGCCCCCGACGACACCGACGGTCAGACCCCGGCCGGTGCGCTGGTCGCCGAGGTCGGTCAGCTCCTCGACCAGCCACGCCTCCGAACCGGGAAGTGCGGCCACGCTCTCGGCGCCGACGGCGACCGCCACCCGGAACAGTTCGTCGGGCACCTGACCCCAGGCCACCACGTGCACCTTCTCCCGCCGGGGCGGGAACGTGCGGGCCATCGCCCGGGCCTGGTCTGCGCCGACGAGGACGAGCGACGCCGCGGACCAGCCGCGCAGTCCACCGACTCCGTCGCGGGCGACGTCGGGGGTGACCCCGGCCGCGGCCGCGAGTCGCAGCAGCTCGTCGAGCAGGGCTTCGTCATCGGTGACGAACATCGGGTTGCTCATGGCCGGGATGCTGCCCGCAGGAGCCGGCGGCGACATCGCGGAAGGGCCGGAGCTGTGGACAACGGGTCCCGGGCGGCGCGCGGTGGAGAGTTGGTGGGCCGGCCCGGACCGGGCTCCCTCCTACGATGGCGTCATGTCGCACCGCCCGACCGCGGCCTTCTTCGACCTCGACAAGACGATCATTGCCAAGTCGAGCACTTTGGCGTTCAGCAAGTCCTTCCAGGCCGGGGGCCTGATCTCCCGTCGGGCGATGCTGCGGTCGGCGTACGCCCAGTTCGTCTATCTCGTCGGCGGCGCCGACCACGACCAGATGGAGAAGATGCGGCAGTTCATGTCGCAGCTGTGCGCTGGATGGGACGTCGCGACGGTGCGCGAGATCGTGGCCGAGACCCTGCACCACATCGTCGACCCCCTGGTCTACGACGAGGCCGTGTCACTCATCGAGGAGCACCGTCTGGCCGGCCGCGACATCGTCATCGTCTCGACCTCGGGCGAGGAGGTCGTCGGACCGATCGGCGAGATGCTCGGCGCGGACCGGGTGATCGCGACCCGGATGGAGATCGCGGACGGCAAGTACACCGGCGGCATCGAGTACTACGCGTACGCCGACGAGAAGGCGCGCGCGATCGAGGAGCTCGCCCGCACGAACGGCTATGCCCTCGAGAACAGCTACGCCTACAGCGACTCGGTCACCGACGTCCACATGCTCGAGGTGGTCGGGTATCCGCATGCCGTGAACCCCGACCGCGAGCTCCGCCGTGTCGCCGCTGCCCGGGGTTGGCCGGTGCTGGTCTTCACCAAGCCGGTCACGCTGCGGTCGCGAGTCCCACTGCCGCCGGCGAAGCCCACGCTGGCGGCGTTCGCGTTCGGAGGCGTGGTCGCGCTCGGCGGCATGTGGTGGGCGGGCCGAAAGCGCCGGCACAGCGCGTGACTTCGCCGCTGGCAGGGGCAATGTCAAGCCTTGAAGTCCCAACCGATGCAGCGTAGAACGGACAACAACAACTCCAGACCCGCACGTGAGCCGGGTACCCACGCGGCGATCGACCCTTCCTACAGGGCGCCTGCCGTTCGGGAAACTCCCGTGGCAGCAACTAGATGATGCACGCTTGGTAGCCAGCGGTCTCACGTGTCAGCGGCGGCATCCGAACTAGTTCGGGTGCCGCTCGCATTCGCTGGTCAACCGTCCCGCAGCGGGCTGGCCTCGGCCCCGGCGGCATACGCCTCTGCGGCGTACAGGAGCCAGGCATGCACCCCGGCGCGACCACCGTCGCGGTAGCCACGCAGGTTCGACTCGTACGCTGCCCGGTTGACCAGGTGTCCCGCCTCCGGCACGACGAGCGACTTCTCGTCGACCCCGCGGGCGACCAGCACCAGCCGTTCGGCGGCGCGCGCCACGATCCCGTTGTGCGAGGCGAAGGGCGCGGCGGCGGCGAGGTCGGCATGTACGACGGCGGCCACGAGCAGCGCCGGAGCCCGAGTCGGCGTCGTCAGCAACCTCGCCACACCCTGCAGCCGGTCGGCCGCCGCGGCGTCCCGGGGTCGGCCGAGGTCCTCGCGGGGCAGCGACCCGCCGGCGGCCAGTGTGTGGAGGCGAGCCAGCGCCTGTCCCGGGGACCGGCCGAGCACCTGCGCCTGACCCAACAGCTCGGTCGACACGCGCAACGACGCCTGCGCGACCTCGTCCCCGCGGCCGCCTCGTACCTCCTCGAGAGAGGAGGCGGAACCCTCCAGCACGGCGCTGGCCTGCGCACCGCGCAGCAACGACTCGGCGGTGGTCTCCGGCGACGTCCGCCGCAGGCCTCGGTCACGCAGCATCGCGTCGATCCCGTCGCGGACCGCGGCAAACGCGGACGGCACGCCCTCGAAGGACATGAGTCCGCTCAGCGGATCGTCGGTCATGGCGGAAGGTTAGACAGATAGTCCGTCACGATCCGCACCGGCGTACCCGGCAAACTGGTGCGTTCCGTGCCGGACTATCGGGTTAGCCTGCAGCCAATGGATGAAGAGCACCAGCGCCTCGCGCGTTCGTTCGGGTCGGTGGCCGAGGCCTACGACCGCGGCCGCCCGTCGTTCCCTGATCAGGCGGTGCGCTGGTTGGTGGGCCAGGACCCCACGACCGTCCTCGAGGTCGGCGCAGGTACCGGCAAGCTGACCGAGCGGCTGGTCGGTCTCGGCCATGACGTCCACGCCACGGAACCCGCGCCGGAGATGCTCGAGATCCTGCGCCGCAACCTCCCGGACACGCGGACGTCGCAGGCATCCGCGGAGGAGCTGCCGGTCCCCGACCGCTCGGTCGACGTCGTCGTGGCCGCCCAGTCCTTCCACTGGTTCGATCTCGAACGGGCACTGCCGGAGATCGCGCGGGTACTGCGTCCGGGCGGTCACCTCTCGCTGGTCTGGAACCTGCGCAACGAGAAGATCCCGTGGGTGCGCAAGCTCGGCACACTGATCGGCAACCAGGAGCTGCTGGCGAAGGACATCGCCGAACCACTCGTGCACTCGGGCCTGTTCGGCTTCGTCGAGGACGCGTCATTCTCGTTCTGGCAGGACGTCAACCGCGACACGATCCAGGACATGGTGCTCTCCCGATCCAACATCGCCGTCCTCGACGACGAAGCGCGGGAAGCCAAGCTGGCCGAGGTGCTGGCGTTCTACGACGACTACGGCCGCGGCATGGACGGCATGCGGCTGCCCTACGACACCCAGTGCTACCGGGCCGTGGTCGTCGAGCAGCCGGGACAGCCGGCGACGGCCGAGGAGGAGGCTCCGGAAGGTCCGAGCGATTCCGAGCCTCCCAACGACGGCCCCGACGACGGCATGCTCCTCATCGACTTCCGTTAGCGACGCGCCCTCAGCGGACTCGCTGACCCTCGACAACCCGCCCCGCCACTCCTAACGTGACGTGGACCACACCCTTTCAAGGAGGGGATCCCCCGTGTCCGAGCAGTCCGAAGGCAGCGGCGTCCACCAGACGTCCGCCCATCCGCTCTATCTGGAGCTGCACGAAACCGCCGAGTTCGTCGAGCTGCGCAAGAAGTTCCGCGGCTTCGTCATCCCCGCGACCATCGCGTTCATGTCGTGGTACCTGCTGTACGTGGTCATGTCGAACTGGGCCCACGACTTCATGTCCACCAAGGTCGTCGGCAACATCAACGTGGCCCTCGTGTTCGGCCTGCTGCAGTTCGTCACGACGTTCCTCATCGCGTGGCTCTACGGGCGGTACATGGAGCGCAACGTCGACCCGCTCGCCCGCGGGCTCGAGCAGCGGTACGTCGACGAGGCCGGCGGTCACGGTAAGGGTGGTGCGGTCCGATGAGCTCGGAGACCCTCGCCGGGATCCTGTTCGTGGTGATCGTCGCGGTCACCATCGGCATCACCTTCTGGGCCAGCCGCCAGACCAGCGGCACCACCGACTACTACGCCGGGGGCCGCTCGTTCAGCGGGTTCCAGAACGGTCTCGCCATCTCCGGCGACTACATGAGTGCCGCGTCTTTCCTGGGCATCTCCGGGCTGATCGCCCTCACCGGGTACGACGGCTTCCTCTACTCCATCGGGTTCCTCGTGGCGTGGCTCGTCGCGCTGCTGCTGGTGGCCGAGCTGCTGCGGAACTCCGGCCGCTACACGATGGCCGACCAGCTCGCCTTCCGGATGCGACAGCGCCCGGTCCGCACCGCGGCCGCGACCTCGACCGTGGTCGTGTCGATCTTCTACCTGCTCGCGCAGATGGTCGGCGCCGGCGCGCTGGTGACCCTGCTGCTCGGGGTCACCGGTGAGTGGGCGATCCGCGGCACCATCGTGGCGGTCGGCCTGCTGATGATCTTCTACGTGGTCGTCGGCGGCATGAAGGGCACCACCTGGGTGCAGATCGTCAAGGCCGTGCTGCTGATGTCCGGCACGATCCTGATCACCGTCCTGGTGCTGGCGAAGTTCAGCTTCAACCTGTCCGACCTGCTGGGCGCCGCGGCCGACAACAGCGGCAAGGGGACGGCCTTCCTGGAACCCGGCCTCGCCTACGGCGCAACCTTCACCACGCAGCTCGACTTCGTGAGCCTCGCCCTGGCCCTGGTGCTGGGCACCGCGGGTTTGCCGCACATCCTGATCCGCTTCTACACCGTGCCGACCGCAAAGGATGCCCGGACCTCGGTCAACTGGGCGATCACGCTGATCGGCGCCTTCTACCTGATGTCCCTGGTGCTGGGCTTCGGCGCGGCTGCCCTGCTCGACACCGGTGAAGGAAGTGCGGTCTTCGACTCCGCCGGCAACCTGGCCTCGCCCCTGCTCGCCGAGGAGGTCGGCGGCGGTCCCGGCACGGCCGGGGGCGCGATCCTGCTCGCCTTCATCGCGGCGGTCGCCTTCGCCACGATCCTGGCCGTGGTGGCCGGACTGACGCTCACCTCGGCGTCGTCGGTGGCCCACGACCTCTACGCCAACGTGATCAAGAAGGGCGCGGTCACCGAGAAGCAGGAGGTCGCGGTCGCGAAGGTCGCTGCGTTCGTCATCGGCGGCATCGCGATCGTGCTGTCGATCTTCGCGCAGTCGCTCAACATTGCGTTCCTGGTGGCACTGGCGTTCGCGGTCGCGGCGTCGGCGAACCTTCCGTCGCTCCTCTACAACCTGTTCTGGAGCCGGTTCAACACCCGAGGCGCGACCTGGGCCATCTACGGCGGCCTGGTCGTCTGCGTGGTCCTGGTGGTGTCCTCGCCCGCGGTGTCCGGTGACCCGAAGGCGATGTTCCCCGAGAGCGACTGGGCATGGTTCCCGCTGAAGAACCCAGGCCTGATCTCCATCCCCGCCGGGTTCGTCTTCGGGTGGCTCGGCACCATCACCTCACGCGAGCCGGAGGCCGAGGCGGCCTACCCGGAGCTCGAGGTCCGCTCCCTGACCGGTGCGGGCGCCGAGGTGGCCGTCCACCACTGATTGCCCCGACCGTCCGGGCGACCCTCACCACGAGGGTCGTCCGGACGGCCGTGTGGGGGTAGGTTCGCAACCGAACGCCACTGGCCGGACAGCGCCGACGAGATCCAGGAGCATTCGCATGACCGACGAGACCCTGTCCAACCTCCTCCACGAGGACCGCCGCTTCGAGCCCCCGGCCGACCTGGCCGAGAACGCCAACGTGAAGGAGGAGGCCTACGAACGGGCCGCCTCCGATCCCGAGGCGTTCTGGGCGGAGGCCGCCGAACGGCTCGACTGGGACACGAAGTGGGACCGGGTGGTCGACTGGGACAACCCGCCGTTCGCCAAGTGGTACGTCGGCGGCAAGCTCAACGCGGCGTACAACTGCGTCGACCGGCACGTCGAGGCCGGCAAGGGTGACAAGGTGGCCTTCCACTGGGTGGGCGAACCCGACGACGACACCCGCGACATCACCTACGCCGAGCTCAAGGACCAGGTCTGCCAGGCAGCGAACGCCCTGACCGACCTCGGGGTGGAGACCGGTGACCGGGTGGCGATCTACCTCCCGATGCTCCCGGAGACGGTCGTGGCGATGCTGGCGTGCGCGCGGATCGGCGCGCCGCACACCGTGGTGTTCGGCGGGTTCTCCTCGAGCGCCCTGCGCGACCGGATCCAGGACTGCGACGCCCGGGTCGTCATCACCTCCGACGGTGGCTACCGGCGCGGGGCGCCGTCCCCCCTGAAGCCGGCGGTCGACGAGGCGCTCGAGCAGTGCCCCGACGTCCGCAACGTCCTGGTGGTGAAGCGGACCGGCCAGGACATCGACTGGGACGACGACCGCGACCGGTGGTGGCACGAGGTGGTCGGCGAGGCGTCGACCGACCACACCCCCGAGGCCTTCGACGCCGAGCACCCGCTCTACGTGATGTACACCTCCGGCACGACAGGCAAGCCGAAGGGGATCCTGCACACCACGGGCGGCTACCTCGTCGGAACGTCGTACACGCACTGGGCGGTGTTCGACCTCAAGCCTGACGAGGACATCTTCTGGACCGCGGCCGACATCGGGTGGGTCACCGGGCACTCCTACATCGTCTACGGCCCGCTCGCCAACGGCGCCACGTCGGTGATGTACGAGGGGACGCCGGACACTCCCCACAAGGGCCGGTGGTGGGACATCGTCGAGCAGTACAAGATCACGATCCTCTACTGCGCACCCACGGCGATCCGCACCTTCATGAAGTGGGGCTCGGAGATCCCCGAGAAGGCCGACCTGTCGTCACTGCGGCTGCTGGGCTCGGTCGGTGAGCCGATCAACCCCGAGGCGTACATGTGGTACCGCGAGGTCATCGGCGGTGACAAATGTCCCGTCGTCGACACCTGGTGGCAGACGGAGACCGGCCAGCTCATGATCTCCCCGCTGCCCGGGGTCACCCACGGCAAGCCCGGCTCGGCGATGACGGCGCTTCCCGGGATCAGCGCGGACGTCGTGAACGACGACGGTGAGTCGGTCCCGAACGGCTCGGGCGGATACCTGGTGCTCAAGAAGCCGTGGCCGGCGATGCTGCGCACGATCTGGGGCGACGACGAGCGGTACCGGGACACCTACTGGTCGCGCTACGAGAAGCAGGGCTACTACTTCGCCGGTGACGGCGCCAAGAAGGACGAGGACGGCGACATCTGGCTGCTCGGCCGGGTCGATGACGTGATGAACGTGTCCGGGCACCGGCTCTCGACCACCGAGATCGAGTCCGCGCTGGTCTCGCACCCGAAGGTCGCCGAGGCCGCGGTCGTGGGTGCCAACGACCCGGACACCGGGCAGGCCGTCTGCGCGTTCGTGATCCTGCGCGAGTCGGCGCTCGAGGAGGGCGAGACCGCCTCCGACGAGCTGATCTCCGAGCTGCGCGACCACGTGGCGAAGGAGATCGGCAAGATCGCCCGCCCGCGCCAGATCATGGTCGTGCCCGAGCTCCCCAAGACCCGGTCCGGGAAGATCATGCGCCGGCTGCTCCGGGACGTGGCCGAGCACCGCGAGGTCGGCGACGTCACCACCCTCGCCGACTCCACGGTGATGGACCTGATCGAGAAGAACCTCTCCTCCGACAAGGGCTCCGACGACGACTAGCTGAGCCGTCGCGAGTTACCGTCCTGACCCCCGCGAGCCGTCGCGAGTTACCTCTCAGAGCGGTAACTCACGACGGCTCGGCGCTAGGGGGTGGCGTGGAAGCGGTCGCGGTGGCCGAGGACCAGGGCGCCCAGGACCGCCGAGACCAGTGACCCGGCGAGTACGGCGGCCTTGGCGGCGTCCCGGGTCTCCCCGGTGAACGAGAGGTCGGAGACCAGCAGGGACACGGTGAACCCGATCCCGGCAAGGATCGCCACCCCGATCACATCTCGCCAGGAAAGCTCCGGGCTGAGGCTTGCGTGGGTCACCCGGGTCACGAGGTAGGCGCCCCCCAGCACGCCGACGGGCTTGCCGATCACGAGACCGAGCACGACGCCGATGACGACCGGCTCGGTCAGCAGGCTGGTGCCGGTGTTGAAGGCCACTCCGGCCGACAGCAGCGCGAAGAATGGCACGGCGACGCCCGATGACACCGGGTTCAGCAGGTGCTCGAGTCGTTCGGCCGGACTGACCGACTCCGTCGGGTCCGGACGAACCCGGGTCAGCAGCGCGAGCACCATGCCGGCGATCGTCGCGTGGACCCCGCTCTCGTGCACCAGCCACCACGCGGTGACCGCGAGCGGCACGTAGACGAGCGGCGTACGGACCCGGAAGTGCTGCAGAACCGCCCACGCGGCACAGGCGACCGCCGCCAGCACCAGCGCAAGAAGGTGCACCGTGGAGGTGTAGAAGACCGCGATGATGGTCACCACGACCAGGTCGTCGACCACCGCCAGGGTCAGCAGGAACACCCGCAACGGGGTCGGCAGGTTGGAGCCCACCACCGCCAGCACGGCCAGCGCGAAGGCGATGTCGGTCGCGGCCGGGATCGCCCAGCCGACCGGGCTCCCGTCCGGAACGCTGTTCACGGCCAGGTAGATCGCGGCCGGCAGGCCCACCCCGCACAGCGCGGCCACGATCGGCACCGCCGCGTCCGCCGGTCGTCTCAGGGACCCGACCACGAACTCACGCTTGAGCTCCAGGCCGGCCACGAAGAAGAAGATCGCCAGCGCCCCGTCGGCCGCCCAGTGCTCGAGGTCGAGCGGCCCGACCTGCAGGTGGCGCAGTGCGTCGTACGACGAGCCCCACGGCGAGTTGGCCCACACCACCGCGACCACGGCGCAGACCAGGGCGATGGAGCCTCCGACCACCTCGCGCCGCAGCAGATCGCCGATGAAGGTGCTCTCGGCATCGGAGGGTGCCCCGAAGAGCGGAGGGCGGCTGGTCACGGGGGATGCTACCAACGCAGCGCACCGCTCGCGCCGTTGTAGGGTCGTTCGCGACCCCGACCCACGGAGGACCCCACGCATGGCAACCGAACCGGTCAAGGCCGCCCAGCCCGTCGATGGGCCCGTCGATGGGCCCGTCGATGGGCCCTTCGAAGGTGAGCCCACCATCGGCCGCCTGGTCACCGATGCCAGCCGTGACATCTCCTCGCTGATCACCCAGGAGATCCAGCTCGCCAAGTCCGAGCTGAAGGTGAGTGTCAA
>DASSJR010000060.1:0-27423 GCA_035691135.1 Nocardioides sp.
CGTCGCACCCCGCGGTGGGCCGCCTCGGCGTGGAAGACCACGGCCTGCGGAACCACGATCGTGCGGTGGCCGGCGGCGGCGGCCCGCCAGCCGAAGTCGATGTCGTTGCCGAAGATGGGCAGCTGCTGGTCGAACCCGCCGAGCTCCTCGAGGACCGAGCGGCGTACCAGCATCCCAGCGGTGTTGACCGCGAGGACGGTGCGGACCTCGTCGTGCTGGCCCTGGTCGAACTCGCCTCGCTCGAGACCGGTCTCGCGGCGGCCGGTGCCGCTGATGGTGACGCCGAGCTCCAGCAGGCGGCGCAGGGACGGCCACTCGCGCAGCTTGGGGCCCAGGATGTCGACGTCGGGCTGTGCCTCGGCCTCGGCGAGCAGCGCTTCGAGCGCCCCCGGTGCCGGCCTGGAGTCGTCGTGCAGGAGCCAGATCCACTCGCAGTCGCCGACGTGCTCGAGCCCGAGCGTCACCGCGTCCGGGAAGGAGGTCGACCCGTGGGCCTCCACGACCGTGCCGAACGCCTCCCGCAGCAGGTCGGTGCTCTCGTCGCGGCTGGTGGTGTCGACGGCCACCACGGCATCCACCGGCACCCGCTGCTCGGCCAGCCCTTCGATGACGGCCGGAAGCCAGCGGGCGCCGTCATGGCTGACGAGGAGTGCGGCGACCGAAGAATTCACGGTCGTCGACCCTAACGGCCACCCGGGACCGACCGTGATTCGTCAGGCGCAGGTGTGACGCAGCCGACTACGTCTGGGCCCGTCACGCCGGTTCGCCGCCGTCGCAGGCTCGGCCGGCGACGGCTTGCTGGACCACCACCAGCGGGCCTGCTGGCGCGGCTCCGCTAAACGGCGCGCTTCTTGAGCTTGCGGCGCTCGCGCTCCGACAGCCCGCCCCAGATCCCGAAGCGCTCGTCGTTCATCAACGCGTACTCGAGGCACTCATCGCGCACCTCGCACGTCAGGCAGACCTTCTTGGCCTCCCTCGTCGATCCCCCTTTTTCCGGAAAGAACGCCTCGGGATCGGTCTGCGCGCACAACGCACGCTCCTGCCATCCCGCTTCGTCGGCTTCCACGTCGAGGAGAAGTAGTTCCCTCACGGCACTCGCCCTTTCGACCCTGCACACGGGACCTGCCGTCCCGCGCACCCCGTTTCGTGTTCCCACTTCGCCACCGGCCCTACCGGAGAAGCTTCGGACCGACGACGAACAACACTGTGGGAATTACATGCCTGTCGTACGCGAGAAGTCAAGCGGCAGTCTGGTATGGGGCACAACCACCCATCTGGGCCATCTTTCGTGTGCGGCAGGCTAATCGCATGCGTGCCCTCACTGTGCTCTCCGGCGGCATGGGCGGAGCCCGGTTCCTCCAGGGACTGTGCCACGGGATCCGCACCGGAATCCTGCCGGGGGTGGCGGCCGACGCGACCGTGACCGTGATCGCCAACACGGCCGACGACCTGTGGATCCACGGGCTCAAGGTGTGCCCGGATCTCGACACCGTGATGTACACGCTCGGGGACGGGATCGACCCCGAGCGCGGGTGGGGCCGACGCGACGAGACCTGGAGCGTGTCCGCCGAGCTCGAGCAGTACGGCGTCGAGCCCACCTGGTTCGGGCTGGGCGACCGCGACATCGCCACCCACCTGGTGCGCACCCAGATGCTGGACGCCGGCTTCCCCCTCTCGCAGGTCACCGAGGCGCTCTGCCGCCGCTGGATCACTCCCCAGCTCGGGGAGAGCGTTCGGCTGCTCCCGATGACCGACGACCGGGTGGAGACCCACGTCGCGATCGCCGACGCCGACGCCCCGAGTGGGCGGCGGGTGGTCCACTTCCAGGAGTACTGGGTGAGGCTCCGGGCGGAGGTGCCCGCCGAGACCCTGGTGTTCGTGGGCCAGGACGCCTCGGCCCCGGGACCCGGGGTCATCGACGCGATCACCGACGCCGACCTGGTGATCCTGCCGCCGTCGAACCCGGTGGTGTCCGTCGGCACGATCCTCGGGGTGCCCCGGGTCCGCGAGGCGATCAGCGCCACCCGCGCCGCGGTCGTCGGCCTCTCCCCCATCGTCGGCGGGACCCACGTCCGGGGGATGGCCGAGCAGATGCTCACCTCGATCGGGGTCGAGGTCAGCGCAGCGGGGGTCGGACTCCACTACGGCGCCCGCACGTCCGGCGGCATCCTCGACGGCTGGCTGGTCGACGACACCGACGCCGATGACGTCGCCCGGGTCGAGAACGCCGGCATCGCGTGCCGCGCCGTACCGCTGATGATGACCGACCACGACGCCACCGCTGCGATGGCCGCGGCGGCGGTCGACCTGGTCCGCGGGGACCAGCCGTGATCACCGTCCAGGCCCCCGACGGAGCGCCGGAGGTGGGTCCGGGCGACGACCTTGCAGCAATCGTGGCCGAGCTCTTCGAGCTGGCCGACGGCGACATCGTGACCGTCACCAGCAAAGTGGTGAGCAAGGCGGAGGGCCGGATCCGGCCGGGCACCCGCGAGGAGGCGCTTCCCGGTGAGACCCAGCGCGTGGTCGCCCGCCGCGGACCGACCACGATCGTCCGGACCCGGCACGGACTGACCCTGGCCGCCGCCGGCATCGACGCCTCCAACGTCGCCCCGGGCACGGTGGTGCTGCTGCCGGAGGACCCCGACGCCTCGGCGCGGGCGATCCGCGAGTCCCTGCTCGCACGGACCGGCCGCAACGTCGCGGTCCTGGTGACCGACACCGCCGGCCGCGCGTGGCGGGAGGGCCAGACCGACCTCGCGATCGGGGCTGCCGGGCTGAGGGTGCTCGTGGACCTCGCCGGCTCGGTGGATGCCCACGGCAACGAGCTGGCGGTGACCGAGCCGGCCGTCGGCGACGAGCTGGCAGGGGCGGCGGAGCTGGCCCAGGGCAAGCTCGCCGCCCGTCCGTTCGCCGCCGTGCGCGGCCGCGCCGACCTGGTCCTGCCGCCGGGCGAGCACGGGACGGGCGCTGCATGTCTGGTCCGCCCCGACGGTGCCGACCTCTTCGGGTTCGGCGCCCGCGAGGCCGTCATCCGCGCACTGCGCGGCGAGGAGCAGGACCGCGCCGCGTTCGGTGCGGCGGCGGAGCCCGGCGAGCTCGCCGCGGCGATCCGAACCGCGCTACCCGACGCCTCGGTGGCGGTCGAGGACGACACCTTGATCGTCTCGGGCTGCGAGAGCCGCCTGGTCGAGGCACTCGCGTTCGCGTTCGGCTGGCGTCCGGTCGACCCGCCTGCCGCGGACGATCTCCGGTTCCGACCGGCGACTCCGTAGACTCTGCCCTCGAAAGACCCGCTCGACCTCTCTTCTCACGACCACACCGAGGAACGCACTCGTGGCCAAGACCACCAAGACCGCCAAGTCCGACCGCCAGGCGAAGATCGACCAGATTCGCAGCCAGCAGAAGGGCGCCGAGCGCCGTCGCGGGTTCGCGATCGTCGGTGTCTGTGTGGTGATCGCGGTGCTGATCGTGGGCGCAGCGGCCTTCCGCCCGGTGATGAACTGGTGGGACCAGCGGCAGTTCAACGACCTGGCCCTGGCCGACGTCGGTGCCCCCGCGTCGGCGTGCCAGAAGATCGAGACGAAGCCGGCCAACGGCAGTGCCGAGCACATCCAGACGGGCACGCCGGTGCCCTACAAGGACGCGCCGCCGGCGTTCGGTCCGCACTGGAACGAGCCCGGTGTGGCGCCGGCTCCCATGGAGCGCAAGCTCTACACCGAGGGCGACCGTCCGGAGCTCGAGTCGCTGGTGCACAACCTCGAGCACGGCTACACCATCCTCTGGTACGACGAGACCGTCGCCAACGACGACGAGCAGATGCAGGAGCTGCGGGCGATTGCCGACAAGCTCGCCGGCACGTCCAACCTCCGTACGAAGTTCATCGCCGCGCCCTGGACCTCCTCGGACGAGGACGGCAAGAAGTTCCCCGACGGGCAGCACATCTCCTTCAGCCACTGGTCGGCCGGTGGCGAGGACGCTCAGGGTTCGGCCGACGCCCAGGTCGGCGTCTGGCAGTACTGCTCCGACGTCAGCGGCGCGGCACTGGAGGACTTCATGCTGAAGTACCCCTACACCGACTCCCCGGAGCCCACCTCCGCCTGAGCGTCAGGTCAGGTCGGATCGACCGTCGGCCCGGAGCCTGCTGACGACCTGCTTGACGTCCTGCGCCCGCTCCCGGCTGGTGACCAGGAGCGCGTCGGGCGTGTCGACGACGACGATGTCGTCGAGGCCCACGACCGAGATGACCCGCCCGCTGCCGGCCACGACCAGCCCCGAGCTGTCGACTCCGCGGACGCACGCACCGTCTCCGAGCACGGTGAGGTGACCGAGGTCGGCCTCGAGCAGGTGCGACAGGGAGTCGAAGTCACCGATGTCCTCCCAGCCGATCGCGGCGGGTACGACGGCGACGCGGCCGGCGTCCGCCGCCGGCTCGGCCACGGCGTGGTCCAGTGCGATCCGTGGCAGCGTGGGCCACACGTCCTCGATCCGGGACGGGTCGGCGGCGAGCTGGCGCAGCCGGTCGGCGAAGTCGGGGTGCCATTGCCCGAGGAGGTCGAGCAGGACGCCCGGCCGGACCACGAACATGCCCGCGTTCCACCGGTAGCTCCCCGACGCGAGGTACTCACCAGCGAGGTCGATCGCCGGCTTCTCCACGAAGCCGGCCGCGACGTAGGCTCCCGGATGCTCCGCAATCGGGTCCCCCATCAACATGTAGCCGAACGCGGTCGACGGGTGAGTCGGCTCGATGCCCAGCGTCACGAGCCAGTCGTCGCGCGCCACCTCCGCCGCGATCCGGACCGCCTCGGCGAAGGCGTCCGGATCGGTGACCACGTGATCGGCCGCGAACGAGCCCATCACCGCATCTGGATCACGACGCTCGAGCAGGGCTGCCCCCAGCCCGATGGCGGCCATCGAGTCCCGCGGTGACGGCTCGGCCAGCACCGCGGCGGGGTCGAGCGAGTCGAGCTGGGCGACCACGGCGTCGCGGTGGGCCGCACCGGTCACCACCAGGACCCGGTCCTCGACCAGCGGTGACATCCGGTCCACGGTCTCCTGCAGGAGCGACCGGCCGCTCCCGGTGAGGTCGTGGAGGAACTTCGGCGACGACGTGCGCGAGAGCGGCCACAACCGGGTGCCCGCACCCCCTGCCGGGATCACGGCCCAGAGGTTCTCGATCACTGGCATGGTGGCCACCCTAGGCCGACGGCTCCCTAGGGTGGCCGGATGATCACCCCCACGACCTTTGCCGCGGTGCTGGACGGGTTGTTGCGCGGTGACGCCGGCCGCCCGCTCATCACGTTCTACGACCACGCCAGCGGGGAGCGCACCGAGCTGTCGGTGACGACGTACGCGAACTGGGTGGCCAAGACCGCGGGCCTGCTCGCCGACGAGCTCGACCTCGAACGCGGGGAGGTGGTCCGGCTCGACCTCCCGACCCACTGGCTCGGCCCGGTGTTCCTGGGTGCCGCCTGGACGGTCGGGCTCGCGGTGACCGACGGCGATGACGCTGACGCCTACGTCTGCGGCCCCGACGGCGTTGCCCGGTGGGCCGCGCGATCGGTCCAGCGTGACGCAGTGGTGCTCGCCAGCGCGCTGCGGCCGCTGGGCACCCGGTTCGCCGATCCCCTGCCGCCAGGCGTGCACGACTACGGGGTGGAGGTGTGGTCGCAGCCCGATGCCTGGGTGGCGGTTGACCCGCCGGGTCCGGAGGACCTCGCGGTCGGGGACACCACGCACGCGCGGCTGTGGTCCGCGGCCGCCGCCGGCGATGTCCTCGCCGACGGCGGCCGGGTCCTCACCGAGGAGAACCCGGCTTCCCCGTCCGGGCTCTCCTCCTTCACCGAGCCGCTCGTCCGCGGCGGCTCGCTGGTCCTCGTCGCCCACGCGGATCCGGGCCGGCTCGACGCGACGTACGCCGCCGAGCGCGCCACCACCCGCTACCCACGGGGCTGAGATTCATCTGGGGTGATTTCATCCGACGAGGTCGAATCCGGCCAGCCCGTCCCCGAGGTACCGGCGGGGCAGGAACCCGTTCGACGTCGCCTCCAGCAGGTAGACGTCACCCGTCCCGCGGACCCTCGCGATCACGTCTCCGCGTCCGCTGAGGCGCTCGTCGGGGATCCCGACAACCGAGCTGTACGGCGCCAGGTCGGGCCCCACCATCGTGGACCCCATGAGGCCACCGGGGCCGTTCCCGAAGTACACGTGCAGACGGTTGTCCCGGCGGAAAATCGTCTCCGGTGCGCCGTCGGCGTCCCACCGGCCGATCCCGACCTGCTTCGCCGCCGTGATCGGGCTGTGCGCGACGTAGCTGGGCTGGAGCCCGGCCAGGCCCTTGCCGGGATACATCCGCAGACTGCCGCCCCGGGGCTGTCCCATGAGGTCCGGGTAACCGTCCCCGGTCATGTCACCCACCGCGGCCAGGAGGCGGACCGGGCCGAACCCGTCGGCGATCTTGAGGGCGGCGGCGAAGCCGCCCAGGCCGTCGCCGCGCCGGAGTACCAGCGCACCGTCGGCACTGCGCCGGTAGAGGATGTCGCCCGCGCCGTCCCGGTCCCAGTCGCCGACGTTGAGGATCGCGTTCGCACCCGCGAGGTTGACCCCGGTCGGGATCGGCCGGCCCAGGTTGAAAGTGCCACGGTGCGCGATGGTGACCAGGTCGTCGCCGCGCCGTGCGACCAAGTCCGGGGCCGGATCGCCGACCGTGGTTCCGACACCGCTGATCGCGGCGCCGCGGCTCAGCTGGCCGAACGGGCCGATCCTGCGACCGAACGTCCCGTCACCGTGCGAGGGAACGATGTAGCCCTTGCCGCCCACCGACCGGACGACGAGGTCGGGCTTCCCGTCCCGGGTGAAGTCGCCGAAGCCGCTGATGGTGTCGTAGCCACCCCAGCTCCCCGCCAGCTGAACCGGGTTGCCGAACGCTCCGGTTCCGGTGCCGGGGTGGAGCCAGAGCCTTCCGGCGGCGTCGCGGGCCAGCAGGTCGACGTGGCGATCGCCGTCGAGGTCGCCGGTGGCGGCCAGCTTGTCGTCACCGGTCCAGTTGCCCGGCACGACCTTCCTGGCAAATCCACCACTGCCGTCCCCGAGGTAGGTGTTCAGGACGCCGGTGGTGGCGTTGCGGGCCACGAGGTCGTTGTGGCCGTCCTCGTCGAGGTCGCCCACGGAGGTGAGCAGGTCACGGCCGGCGAACACCGACGTGGGCTTGATCGGGGCGCCGAAGCCGGTGGGGGAGCCCGGTCGGACCGTGGCGTTGCCGTTGGTGGCCCGGACGACGAGGTCGCCGAGGCCGTCGCCGGTCAGGTCGGGTGAGCCGACCGCAGTGTCCGCGCCGGCCAGGAGCCCGGTCTGGGTGACCGGCGGTTGGAGGCGCAGGAGCCCCCCGGTCGGGATGATGAACCCTTGCCCGTCACTCGCCCGGCGCACGACCAGGTCCGGGTTGGGGGTGCCGACGAGGTTCGCCTTCAGCTCGCGGCCCGCCCAGCTGTGCTGGGCCTTCGCGGCGTACTGCCGGATGAGGGGCAGCTTCGCGTAGAGGAAGCGGCCGGGGCACGCAGTCTGACCCGCGTCGCGGTGGCCGTTGATCGCCCGGAAGCTGCGGGTGCCGACCCACTGGTCGGGCGATGACGCGTCGACGCCGTGCAGCGAGAGCTTCCAGCCGAAGAGGGTGCCGTAGGCCTGGAGCATCGGGTCGCTGGGCTGGGCGGTCTCGTAGTTGCCGATCGCCGACATGGCGAAGGACCAGTCGTTGTAGCCAAGGGTGTGGGCGCCGACCACGGGGCGGTCCACCCCACCGGCCCGGCCCTCCCAGATCCGACCGAACTTGTCGACGAGGTAGTTGTAGCCGACGTCGCTCCAGCCGAGCGATCGCGTGTGGTACGCGTAGATGCTGCGGAGGATCCCCGGCACCTCCGCCCGCGTGTAGTCGTTCGCGTTCACCGTGTGGTGGACGAACCCTGCGTGAACCTCGTTGTAGTGCAACGAGCCCTTGTCCCGCATGCTCTCGTCGGCTCCCCACTGCTTGCGGGAGTAGATCACCGGCTTGGGGGTGAACGTCGTGGCCTGCAGGTCGAGCCCGTCGGTCGCGCCGCCCGGAGAACTCGGCGCGGGCTCGACGGTGGAGCCCCCGTCCAGGTCGGCGGTCTCGATGGCGGCCCGTTCGGTGGTGGTGGTCTCGGCGTGGCCGGGTGCGATCACGGCCATCGTCATGTCGGCCGGCGGTGCGCCCTCGGCGCTCTCCGACCGCACCTGCACCTGGTCGACCCTGCCGACCAGCAGAACGTCGGTGCCCGGCCGCGCGTGCCGCGCCTCCTCGCTCCCGGGGTCGGGCCCGTGCTCGGGGTCGTAGGGAAGGGTCATCCACTCCGACCAGTCCGCATCGGTGCGCGTCCGCACCTCGAAGGCGAGTGATCCGTCGGCAGGCTGCTGATCCCTGGCCCAGGTGACGCCGACCGCGCCGTACCCGACCACAGGCTCGGGGCTGCTGGTCACCTCCGTGGCGCCGGGGCGCACGGCGGTGGTCCGGGCGGCGAGGCCCGGTCGCACCTTCGCGCCCGGTGCCGGCGTGAGGGGGTACTCCTTCAGCTTCGCGTCCACCGGCTCGGCGGGCAGCCTCGAAGGCCGTGCGGCCTCCCGCGTGTACGCCGCGAAGGTGGCACCGCCCGCGGGATCGCTCGGCGCGACGCCGGGAACCTCACCGACCACGTCGATGCTGATGATGCCCGCGGCGGGAGTGAGCACGGCGAGCACGACGCCCAGCGCCAGCAGCTGCTGGCAGGCGGTGACAAAGCGAGCCTGGCTCGGACGCATTTCGGCTACTCCAGTGCGGGGAAGGAACCACAGGAGCCGCAAGTTTCACATCAGTCACAGGGTCCGCGATAGCGGTTCTGAGTAACTACAGAACTGTAATTTCCACTCGACACGCCGATGAGGACGCGGAGAATCGTCAGACTCGGGGAGTCTGGTCAGTCGTCCTGGCCCAGGCCCTCGTCGTCGTCGCCGTCGTCACCGTCGTCGTAGTGGAGGTACTTGATGCCCTCCTGGACGCCGCCGTCGAAGCCCAGCTTCCCCTTCTCGAGGACGAGTACCCGGTCGCACAGCTCGATCACCGCGCCGGGCGCGTGGCTGACGAAGAAGATGGTCGTACCGTTCTCCCGGATCTCACGCATCTTCAGCTTGCACTTCTTCTTGAACGGCCGGTCCCCGACCGCCAGCGCTTCATCGGCGATGAAGATGTCGGCTTCGACGTTGATGGCAACGGCAAAGCCCAAACGGGCCTTCATGCCAGAGCTGTAGTAGGCGACCGGGGTGTCGATGAACTTCCCGAGGTCGGCGAAGTCGATGATCTCGTCCATCTTCCGCCGGGTCTCTGCCTCGCTCATGCCGAGGATGGCGGCGTTGAGCCAGAGGTTGTCGCGGCCGCTGACCTGGGACTGGAACCCGGCGCCCGTCGCGATCAGGCCCGCGACCCGACCGCGGGTCATGACCCGGCCGCTGTCGGGTTGCATGACCCCGCTGATCAGCTTGAGCAGGGTGGACTTCCCGGACCCGTTGAGACCCATGAGACCGACCGACTCGCCCTGCTGCACGGTGCAGGAGACGTCGTCGACCGCATTGAACCGATCATGCGTCTTCATGCCACGCATCCGCGCAAGCGCGATCTGCTTGATCGAGCGGTGGTATTGCATCGTGAAGGACTTGGTGGCGTTCTCCACCTCGATGAAGTTCGCCATCAGAGGCGCTCCGGCACTCGCCGCTCGAGCTTGCTGAACCAGACCTGCGCGAGGCCGAGCGCCACGAAGGACAGCACCAGCATGATCACGCCGCGGCTCCACAGATCGGGCGGGAAGCCCTCGACCCTGGACACCGCGGGATCGTTGGTGAGCGGCAACCAGAAGCAGCGCTGCATCAGGAGCACCGCCTCCGCCACGGGGTTGAGCATGTAGAGGTGAGCGACCTCGGGCACCTTGCTGAAACGGTCCGCGACCATGGAGTACGGGTAGATCATCGGCACGCTGAAGGTGGTGAACTGGGTCAGGGTCTGGGTGACCTTGCTGAAGTCCCGGAAGAAGACGTTGGCGACGCTGAACATCAGGGCCAGCGCCAGCCCCAGCACGCCGACGAGCAGGATCGCCATCAGCGCCGCCAGCAGGCCCAACGGATCGGGCGTCCAGCCGAGCAGGACGCTCACGAAGATCGTGATCACCAACATCGGCGTGGTCTGCCACAGGCACACCAGCATGTTGGCCACCGGGAACAGCTCTCGTGGCATGGGCAGCTTGACGATCAGCCCGCGGTTGCTCACCAGGGATCGCGTGCCGCCGTTGAACGTCTCGGTGAAGAAGTGAACGATGACCATCCCGCAGACCAGGTGGATGGCGAAGGGATAGACATCCGGCCCACCCCGCCCGATCAGGACCTGGAACACGAAGTAGTACATGCAGAACCGCACCGCCGGCTGCAGGTAGCTCCAGAACCACCCCAGGAAGGTCCCCTGGTAGCGCGCCTGAACGGTGCTGCGCACCAGCAGCCGCAGCAGATAGCGTCGTCGGAAGACCTCGAGCAGCCCGTTGTTGTGGCTGGCCTGAACGAGCGGCGGCAGCTCGGGCGTCGTGCCCTCCATCGTGGTACTAGCGGCCATCATCGCCGTCCAGCCAGGGTGCGAAGGTCTTCTCCCACTCCTCCGGCGAAGTGATCTCGGGGAGCGCGGTGCGGTACTGCTCCGCCAGCTCGTCCCATTCCGCCGCCAGTCGGCGGTGGATGGCGATGGTGCGCTTCAGCAGCTCGGCGAACTTCGCTCGGTCGCGGCGGTAGAACGCCGCCGCAGTGCCGTCGGGCATGGTCACGATCGCCGAGTCGTAGCGGGCGATCTTGTGCCATCTGGAGTCCTGGGCCATGATCTCGGCCTCCGGGTGGACCTGTGCGAGGTCGCGCGGCTTGCGCAGCTGGCGCAGCGGCTGGAGGAGCGCCTGCACCGTCGCCTGGCGGCCCGAGAGCACCGGGGACGCCTCCTTGCCCTTGCGCGGCAGCTTGTGCCGCTTCACCTCAGGGAGCCCGCTCGGGTCGGCGACAAGCTTCGCGTCGTCGAACTCCTTCACCAGATCCTTGAGCTCCGGCAGCGTTGTCGGGAGCAACGCATGCAGGCCGTGCGGGCCGGCGAGGACGTCCTCGAGCGCCTTGTGGCGCAGCTCGACGGTGGAGTACTGCATCGAGACGAGGTGCTTGATCTGGTGGTTGAGGCTCTCGCGGATCAGCCGGCCACCGCGCGGGTACTGCGAGTGCAGCAGCGCGGCGATGAACCGGTTGCGGTGGTGGAAGTAGGACTGCCAGTCCAGGGCGTCGTTCTTGTCGGTCCACGGGACGTGCCAGACGGCGGCACCCGGGAAGGTGACCGTCGGGTACCCCGCCTCCTTGGCCCGGAGGCCGTACTCGGAGTCGTCCCATTTGATGAACAGTGGGAGCGAGAGCCCGATGTCGGCGATCACGTCGCGCGGGATCAGGCACATGAACCAGCCGTTGAAGTCCACGTCGACGCGTGCGTGCAGCCAGCGGGTGGACCGAATGTTGCGGGCGCCGAGGTCCCACGCCGGGAACACGCCGTTGGCCGGGCCCCACCAGAAGTTGTACGGCGCGACCCGCTCGCCGTAGCTGTGCAGCTGGGTCTTGTGGAACAGGCTGAACATGTGGCCGCCGACGATCGTGGACTTGCGGCACAGGTCACCGAAGGTGATCGCCCGGACGATGCCCTCGGTCTCGCACTCGACGTCGTCGTCGAGCATCATCACGTAGCGGGAGCGGCCGGACTTGAGGCCTTCGTACTGCGCTCGGGCGAAGCCACCGGAGCCGCCGATGTTGCCTTGCTCGATGATCCTCAGTCGGTCGCCAAGGGACTTCTCCGCGTCCGGGAAGAACTCGGAGTCGACGACCTTGTCCTTGCCCTGCTCCATGACGACGACCTCGTCGAGGTAGTCCTCGAGGGCGGTCGACTCGCCGAGCTGGGTGAGCAGCTTGGCGCAGAAGTCCTGACGGTTCATGGTGGTGATGCCGACGGTGACCGTGCCGTGCTCGAGGCGCTCCGGCGGTACTTCGGCGGTCCACTCGGCCCCCTCGACCACGCAGTCCTCGTCCGCGGCAACGACGTCGTACCAGTACCAACCGCCGTCGACGAACGGCTTGAGTGTCAGGTCGAAGGAGTACTCCCCCTTCGACCCCTCGTTGGTGGCGCTGTCGACCCGCTGTGACCGGCCGTTGGCCATCGAGCGGTAGACCGTCACGGTGGCGCCGGTCCCGCTCAGTCGCACGGTCAGCCGGACCTCATCGACGATGGTCCAGCGCCGCCAGTACGACGCCGGAAAGGCGTTGAAGTAGGTGCCGAACGAGAGCGTGTCGCCCACCCTCAGCCGGTAGGCGGTGCGGGACTCGATCCGGTCGGGGTGCACCTGGCTGCCGGTGCCGACGGCCTGCCGCATGGCGACGGCGTTCAGCTCCCGCGCCTGCCGGTTGTGGCCCACTTCGTACTTGTCGGCGTCCAGCACGGCGGGGTCCGGGTCGACGTACAGCCGGATGACGTCGGTGTCACGGTCCTTGGGCATGATCTGGCGCTGCAGCAGCCGACGCTCCGTGCCGGGGGTGCTCGTGCTCTCCGGGTCGGCCTGGGTCCGGGTATGTGTGACGCTCATTCGTCGACTCCTCCGCTGGTCAGGGCCACACCGTCGGCGAAGTGGGGCTTCAGCTTGTTCTCGTACATCGTCAGGGCGGAGCCGATCGCCATGTGCATGTCGAGGTACTTGTAGGTGCCGAGCCGTCCCCCGAAGAGGACCATCGGCTCCTTCTTGGCGCGCTCGCGGTACTTCAGCAGCTTCTCGCGGTCCTCGGCGGTGTTGATCGGGTAGTAAGGCTCGTCGTCGTCCTCGGCGAACCGAGAGTACTCGTGGACGATCACGGTCTTGCCGGGAAGGTGGGTCTTCACCCGCTCGGGGTGGAAGTGCTTGAACTCGATGATCCGGGTGAAGGGGACTTCCTGGTCGTTGTAGTTGACGACGCCGGTCCCCTGGAAGTCGTCGACGTCCTCGACGGACTCCTCGAGGTCGACCGTGCGCCAGGACAGCCGGCCCTCGGCGTGGCCGAAGTACTCGTCGACCGGCCCGGTGTAGACGATCGGGACCTGCCCCTTGAACTCGTCGGCCACGTCGAAGAAGTCGGTCTCGAGCCGCACCTCGATGTTGGGGTGGTCGGCCATCCTGGTCAGCCAGGCGGTGTAGCCGTCGACCGGAAGCCCCTCGTAGGTGTCGTTGAACCACCGGTTCTCGAAGGTGTACCGGACCGGAAGGCGGGTGATGATGTCGGCGCTGAGCTTGGTCGGGTCGGTCTGCCACTGCTTGGCGGTGTAGCCCTTGATGAACGCCTCGTACAGCGGGCGACCGATCAGGGAGATCGCCTTCTCCTCGAGGTTAGACGCCTCCTCGGTACGGATCTCGCTTGACTGCTCGGCGATCAGCGCACGCGCCTCGTCCGGGGTGTGGGACTTGCCGAAGAACTGGTTGATCAGGCCGAGGTTCATCGGCAGCGAGTAGACCTGCCCCTGGTACTTGCCGAACACCCGGTGCTTGTAGTCGGTGAACGACGTGAACCGGTTGACGTACTCCCAGACCTTCTCGTTGGAGGTGTGGAAGAGGTGGGCGCCGTACTTGTGCACCTCGACACCGGAGGTGGGCTCCCTCTCGCTGTAGGCGTTGCCGCCCAGGTGGTGGCGGCGCTCGAGCACCAGCACCCGGAGGTCGAGCTCGTTGGCGCAGCGCTCGGCGATGGTGAGGCCGAAGAAGCCGGAGCCGACGATGACCAAGTCTGGATGGGTCAAGGGGGTGATTCTCCTCGTGGGGGTTGACGCAGTGGGTCAGTCTACGGTCGTCGGGGGCACGGTCCGCATTCCCCGCGCCGCCCGAATGGCGCGGATCACGTTGCGGGCCTCGGCGCGGCCGCCGCGCAGAGGGCTGAGGACCACGACCGCAGCGGTGATCAGCCACGGCTTGAGCCGGACGAGCCGGTTCTCCCCGTACCGAAAGTGGACGACGAAGAGGTTCCGGAACATGTAGAAGCCCTTCCAGGTGTCCAGCGCGTGCTGCTGGCTGAAGTCCAGCTGGCGCACGAGCACGGCGTCCCGGATCCCCCAGATCCGGTAGCCGGCGCGTCGGGCCCGCACCGCGAAGTCCACGTCGTCGTAGAAGATGAAGTACGACGCGTCCGGCAGCCCGATGGTGTCCACCACCTCGCGGCGGAACATGAATCCCTCGAACGACACGTTCTCCAGCTCGACCCGGTCCGGCAGGTCTTTCCGGTCCGCGTAGGTGTCGTCGACCGAGGTCCGCTTCGGGCGGATCGCGAGAGGATTGCTGAGGTCGAACTCGATCGCTGCCTTCTCGACCAGACGGCCGGCGAGGTCCTCGCGGATCGCGGCCAGGCAGGGCTCGTCCTGAGCCAGCAGGACCTCGAGACAGTCGGGGGCGGGCACCACGTCGTCGTCGACCAGCCAGATCCGGTCGTGACCGTCGCCGTAGGCGAGGCGCACGCCGAGCCGGAAGCCGCCCGCCCCGCCGAGGTTCTCCTCGGTGTGCGTCACCTGCAGCGGCAGCTCGGGGTGCTCGCGCCGGGCGGTCAGGATCTCCCGGGTGTGGTCAGTGCTGGCGTTGTCGACCACGAAGACGGCGTCCGGGACCCGGGTCTGCGCCGCCAGCCCGTCGAGCATGCGGGTGAGCAGGTCGGCCCGGTTGAAGGTCACGATCACGACCGCTACGGACTCGGTCATGCTCACGTGATGAACCTCTCGTGCCCGGTGAAGTCGCCGCGGAGCCCGGCCCACATCCCCTCCAGGCTGAGCCCCAGCCGGGCCCGGTCGCGACGCGTGAAGCTGTAGAACCACAGCGTCTTGGCGACGAACGCGAGCGCGTGCGGCCAGCCGCGGTACTCCCGGAGGTTGACCAGGTTGTTGCGGGCCATGCAGTAGTGCTTGAGGTCGCTCGGCGTGTGGTTGTAGGTCGTCCGGCCGAACATCATCGGTGTGCCCAGGTCGCCGACCGCCGGGTGCAGCACCCGTGCGTCGGTCACGGTGGCGATCCGGGCCCCGGCCTGCTCGGCCCGAAGGCGGTACTCGTGGTCGTCACCCCAGATGAAGTACTCCTCGCGGACCAGGCCGATCCGCTGCACCAGCGCCCGGGTGACCAGGACCCCGTTGAACGGGATGACGACATCCGGGATCACTCCGTCCCGGGCGGCCGCACGGACCTCCTCCATGCGATGGACGACGTTGACGCCGCCGGGCAGGCGGATCGGGAACACGAGGCGATCCTGATCGTCCTCGTCCACCACGACCGGGCCCCAGAAGTCGTGGTCACCCGCGTGGACGAGCAGGGTCTTGAGGCAACCCGGGTCGGGCAGGCCGTCGTCGTCCATCAGCCAGACCAGGTCGGCGCCGCGCTCGACCGCCAGCCGCAGGCCCTCGTGGAAACCCCCGGCGCCGCCGCGGTTGCGGTCCAGGGTGCGGGCGAGCAGCTCCGGTTCGCCTGGTGCCGCCGCGGCTCCGGCGAGCCACTCCCCCGTGCCGTCGGTGGACGCGTTGTCGACGACGACGATCTCGGCCAGCTCGGGCACGTCGCGGAGCGCCTCGACGAGCCGCTGGAGCAGTCCCAGGCGGTTGAAGGTGACCACGACCGCGATGACGCGGGGAGCGTCGTGCGTGGGCTGGTCGGTCACGGCGAACACCCTACGGCTCGCCGAGTCGGCGCTACTGCAAGGCTCAAAGCCCTCCAGTCGGCTCTACTGCAAGGCTCGGCGCACCCGAGTCGGCGCTAGTGCAAGCATGCGAGTGGCAGACGGGCCGACTCGACGGTCCAGTCGCCGGCAGACGCGCCGACTCGATGGGTCAATCGCTGGCAGACGCGCCGACTCGGCTGATCAGCACACGCTGCCGACGTCGTCGGCCTGGTTGGCGGCGTAGCCCTCGCTGAGGCTCCCCAGCGATCCGCCGGTGACCGCTTCGGGCTTCTTCTTCCGGTGGCTGGGCGGAGGCGCCTCTCCCTCGGCCTTGTCGATCGCTGCTGCGACCTTCTCCTGGACGAGGTCGATGTCGGGGTCGCCGGTGTTGATCATCGGGGGTACGAGGGAGAGCGAGGCCACGCGCTGGTTTCTGGCCTTCATCGCGAGGTCGATGAAGCGGTCGACCTCGCTGGAGGGGATGTCGGTGGAGATCATCTCCGAGCTGGCCTCGGCGATGCTCTGGAAGTTGCTCAGTGCCGACTGCGGGCTGATCTGCTGGAGCATCGCGTCCATCACGCACTTCTGCCGGGCCATCCGCGAGTAGTCGTCGGAGCCTTCCCGCGAGCGGGCGAACCAGAGCGTGTCGTGGCCGTCGAGCCGCCGGATGCCGGGCTGGATGTAGCCGGTCACGTCGCTCCCGAGGCCACCGACCGGGATCGGGGACCGGACGTTGAGGGTGACGCCGCCAACGGCGTCCACCAGGTCCTTGAAGCCTTCCAGGTTCACCATCGCCCAGTAGTTCACCTTGAGCCCGGTGATCCCCTCGACCCCCATGATCGTGGCGTCGACCCCGGGATTGTCGGAGTTGCCGAACAGGTCGGTGTGGTCCTGGGCCCAGGTGCTGACCGCGTTGAGGTAGCAGCCGTCGCAGTCGAAGCCGTCGGGAAACTGCTGGTCCATGACCGAGCCCTCGGCGAACGGGAACTGCGCCATGTTGCGGGGCAGGCTGATCAGCACCGTCCGTCCGGTCTCCGCGTCGATGCTGGCGACGGTGAGCGAGTCCGGCCTCAGTCCCCACCGCCCGGCGCCGGAGTCACCTCCGAGCAGCAACACGTTGTAGCGGCCGTCGTGGGCGCTGGTCGCCGCGCCGTCACCGAAGGTCGTGATCATGAAGTCGCGCTGCACGCTGACCAGGTGGGCGCTGAAGAGCAGCGCGCCGGCCACGGACAGGCTCAGCACCCCGTTGACCCCCACGACCGCCCGTCGGTGCTGGGCCGACAGAGTGAGCGGCTGCCCGATTCGCCACGCATCCATGAAGAGGGCGGCCCACCCGACCGCGAGGACCGTCAGCACCAGCCGCAGCAGGCCGAGGACGTGGGGATCGGAGACCAGCCAGAAGGCGAAGCCGTTCCACACCAGCCCGAGCCCGAAGGCCGCGAGCGTCCCGGCCACGAGGACCATCCAGATCCGCAGGGCCACGCGCCCCACCCGGCGGTTGCCGGCCACCAGCTGGGCGGACCCCGGCAGGACCAGGGTCATCAGCATCAGCGCGACGGCACGACGGAAGCGGACGCGAGCGGCACGGTCGCCTGGGGTCCGTGCTGAGGGGTCGATGCCGGTGAGCAACCCGGGGGAAGCTGCGGGCGGCCCAGAGGACATGGGCGGGTGCCTCTCTGCTCGGGGAAGGAAGCAGGGTCGGAGCAAGTATCACCAGTCACACGCGTCACAGCCGGCCGCGACGCGCCGGAATCCGGTGACGCGTCCCGACGCTCGTCCCGTCTCGGGCGACCACCGCCCGGCACGGTACGGTCGTCGCCATGGCTGATCCTCCCCGGGGAGACGGAGGTCCCCGCGAGGGCACCCCCGAGTACAACTGGCTCTACGGCAACAAACGCGGCTCCGGAACCTCCGACGACGCCACCCGCCGAGTGCCCCGGCAGTCGGCACCGCCGTCGGCCGGGGACGAGACCCGAGTGATGCCCGCGGGGACCGCCCGTGAGCAGCGCCCGAGCCGCCCGGTGCCCCCCAACATCGCCCCGCCACCCCGCTCGAGCTCCGGCTCCTCGTGGCGGTCGCGCCTCCCCCGGCCCCGGCTGCGGTGGCTGTGGATCCTTCTGCTGCTGTGGCTCGTCTACCTGATCGCGATCCCGATCTGGGCGTGGACGCGGGTGGAGAAGGTCGACGCCGAGCCCTCCGGGAACCGACCGGACGAGCAGTCCGGGACGACGTACCTCGTCGTCGGCAGCGACAGTGCCGACGACCTCACCGAGGAGCAGCGACAGGTGGTCAAGGCGGGCGACCGCTCGGGGAACCGTACGGACACCATCATGTTGCTGCACACCGGCAACGGGCCGAGCCTGCTGATGTCCATCCCGCGTGACTCGATCGTCGACATCCCGGGCCAGGGCACCAACAAGATCAACGCCGCCACCGCGCTCGGGGGCCCGAAGCTGCTCGTCCGCACGATCGAGCAGAACACCGGGATCCGCATCGACCACTTCGTCGAGATCGGCTTCGGGGGCGTGATCAACATGGTCGACGCCGTGGGCGGCATCGAGATCTGTCCCAAGCAGGCGATGAAGGATCCCGACGCCCGGCTGGACATCGAGAAGGGCTGCCAGGAGGCCGACGGCCTCACCGCCCTCGCCTACTCCCGCTCGCGCAAGACCTACGCCGCCCGAGGCGACATCGACCGTGCGCGGGCCCAGCGCGAGGTCGTGTCGGCCATCGGGCACGAGGCGGTCTCGCCCTGGTCGATCATCAACCCGATCCGCTACTACCGACTGAACATGTCGGCGGCCGAGGCGGTACGGGTCAGCGAAGGCACCAACGTCTTCTCCGCGGCCCGGTTCGCCTACGCCATGACCCGGGTCAACGGGGACGGACTGACCTGCACCGTGCCGATCGCCGACCTGGCCGTGAACTGGGACCCCGAGCGGTCCGAGGAGCTGTTCCAGCACATCATCGACGACGACACCGACGGAGTCGGCAGGCGGCTCTGCACACCCACCGGCCTCGCCCCGTGACGGGCTGAGCCGTGACGGACGTGGCCGCGACTGACTGGGAGACCCTGTCCTGGTCGGTGGACGAGGACGGCATCGCGACGCTCACCCTGGACCGACCCGAGGCCCTCAACGCCTTCGACGTGACGATGGCCCGCGAGCTCGAGCAGGCCTTCCTCGACGCCGCCGCGGACGACTCGGTGCGGGCGATCGTGGTCACCGGCGCCGGCCGCGTCTTCTGCGCCGGCATGGATCTCTCGGCCACGGGCAACGTCTTCGGCCTCGACGAGTCGGTCCTCCCCACGCCGAGCGAGCTTCGCGACCACCTCTCCGAGGCGCCGTACCACGACGGCGTGCGCGACACCGGCGGACGGGTGGCACTCGCAATCCATGCCTGCCCCAAGCCGGTGATCGCGGCGATCAACGGCCCGGCCGTGGGCATCGGGGCGACCATGACCCTGGCGATGGACCTGCGCCTGGCCTCGACCCGGGCACGGATCGGGTTCGTCTTCGGCCGGCTGGGCATCGTGCCCGAAGCCTGCTCGACGTGGTTCCTGCCCCGGATCGTCGGGGTGCAACAGGCCCTGGAGTGGATCTACTCCGCCGACATCCTCACTGCCGAGGCGGCGCTGGCCGGCCGTCTGGTCCGCTCGATCCACGAGCCCGACGGCCTGCTGCCGGCCGCCCACGACCTGGCCCGGGCCTTCGTCGTCGGCCGCTCGCCGGTCGCGCTCGCCCTGGCGAAGCAGTTGGTCTACCGCAACAGCGCGGCAGCGGAGCCGCTGGAGGCCCACCTGTCGGACTCGCTGGCGATGTACTACACCTCGATCGGCGACGGCAAGGAGGGCGTGGCCGCCTTCCGCGAGAAGCGCGACCCCGAGTTCACGGGCCGGGCCTCGGAACTACCCGAGATCTTCTGACGTCACCACAGGGTGCCGCCGATCTCCTTCGACCGCCCGACGAACGTGGCCACGATCTTCTCGCCGACCGTGACCGTGACGTCGTAGACGCCGTCGCGGCCCGCGCGCTCCCGCTCGGTCGCCGTCGCGACGAGCACGTCGCCGCGCCGGGTCGGTGCCAGGAACCGGATCTCGGCCGCCGCGGCAACCGTGCGCCGGTTGTAGGAGTTGCAGGCGAACGAGAACGCGGAGTCGGCCACGGTGAAGGTCAGGCCCCCGTGGCCGATGTCGTGGCCGTTCACCATGTCGTCGCGCAGCGTCATCCGGACGGTCGCCCGTCCGGGCCTCACCTCGTCGACGACGATCCCCAGCGCCGCGGCGGTGCGGTCGCCCGCCGCCATGGACTCCCCACTGCGCCGGGCGGTCTCCTCGGGTGTCAGCGACCGACCGCTTTCTCGAGCTCGTCCTTGGTCATCTTCGAGCGGCCCTTGATGTTCTTCTGCTTCGCCTCGTTGTAGAGCTGGTCCCGCGTCCTGCCGCCGGAGCCCGAGTGGGACCGAAGCCCACCGCGACGCGACGAGGAGATGTCCTCGGTCGAGGTCGGGCTGCTCTCCTCGGCCTCGCCCTGACGCGCCCGCTCCTTGTTGACCGTCCGGGCGGCGATCTCCTCGGCGGTGTCCTCGCTGCGCCCCCGGTCCTCGAGGCCCTCCTTGATGTGCTCGTACTGGCGCTCGCGCTTCTTGCTCCAGGCCTGCTGCGGCATCTCGGCTCCTCTCCGCGCTGGGTTCTGGCTCGTCCGACCGGTCGTACCCGTTCGCCCCTCACGCAAAACTTGGCATGAGGCCGGCTGGCGAGGGGTACGACGGCCGCGGCAACGACTGCAACCGATGAGACCGAGGAGGCCGACATGGCGAGCCTGGACGGAAAGACGATCGCGTTCCTGGTGGCGCCCGAGGGCGTCGAGCAGGTGGAGCTCACGGACCCGTGGGAAGCGGTCGAGAAGGCGGGTGGCACGCCCAGGCTGCTGTCGACGGAGGCGGGCAAGGTGCAGGCGTTCAACCACCGGGACCGCGCCGACACGTTCGAGGTGGACGAGGTGGTCGCGGAGGCCGACCCTGCGGCGTACGACGCACTGGTGCTGCCGGGTGGAGTCGTCAGCCCCGACAACCTGCGGATGGACGACGACGCCATCGGCTTCGTCAAGAAGTTCTTCGCCGACGACAAGCCAGTGGCGGCGATCTGCCACGGGCCGTGGGCGCTGGTCGAGGCCGACGTGGTGCGCGGCCGGACCGTGACGTCGTGGCCCAGCGTGCGCACGGACCTGCGCAACGCCGGCGCCGAGTGGGTGGACCGCGAGGTCGTCCGCGACGGCAACCTCGTGACCAGCCGCAAGCCCGACGACCTCCCCGCGTTCAACGAGGAGCTCGTGAATCTGTTCAGCTGACCCCGCCCATCCGGACCCGGCGCGGGGGTCTGCGTGTCAGGATGTCGCCGTGAGCCAACCGGACAATGCGGGCAACGCGGACCCCAAGACGGTCTTCCAGACGCTGGCGCAGCTGATCTATGCCGGAAGCACCTTCGACGAGATCTACCAGCACCTGGTCGACACGGCACCCAAGGTCGTCCGCGGTTGCGACCACGCCAGCCTGATGCTGGCCCGGGGAGACGGGTACGAGACAGCCGCGGCCAGCGACGACATAGCACGGCACATCGACGCCCTGGAGCGGGAGCTGGGCGAAGGACCCTGTGTCGACGCGATCGACGACGAGGCCGGGCAGGTCGATCCCGACATCAGCAAGCACAGCGCCTGGCCCAAGCTGGCCGAGCGGGTGCTGGCCGAGACTCCGGTGCGCGGCATGGCCGGCTATCGGATCGTGATCGAGGGGAAGAAGATCGGAGCCCTCGACCTCTTCTCCGACACCCCGGGGGCGCTGGAGACCGGCGCCAACGAGGGCATCGTCCTCTCGGCGTTCGCGTCGATCGCGCTGGGCTCGGTGGCCCACCGGGAGCGCGCCGACTCGCTCCGGCGCGGCCTCGAGAGCAACCGCGAGGTGGGCAAGGCGATCGGCCTCCTGATGGCCGCGCACGAGATCGGCTCGGTGGAGGCATTCGAGCTGCTCCGCCGCGCCTCCAACGACATGAACATGAAGCTGACCGAGGTCGCACACGAGGTCATCCAGAACGCCGAGCGCCGGCCCCGCGACAAGTCCTAGCCTCGCTGTCCGGCGGTTGCTGCGATGAGCCTGGCAGTGTGCCTGCTGATCGACGACCCCGCCGACGCCGCGATCCGTGAGCTCTGGCGGCGCCTCGAGGTAGCCGGCATCACCAGCCTGGCCACCCACACGCACGGCCGGCACGTCCCGCACCTGACGCTGGCGGCGCTCCGCACCTACCGCATCCCCGACGTGCAGCGGGCCCTGGCCGCGCTCCCGACCGCCGCCCCCGACGTGCTGCACCTCGACGCCCTGGGTGCCTTCCGTCGCAGCCGCTGCTGGCTGGCGCCGGCCGCCTCGGCCGACCTGGTGGTCCGGCAGGAGGCGGTGGTCGAGGCCACGCTGGCCACCGGCGCCGAGCTCCACCGCCATTACCGACCCGGGGTGTGGGTGCCCCACCTGACCCTCGCCCCGCGTCTGCACACCGCGGACCTGCCGGCTCTCGCCCGGATCGTCTACGACGTCCTGCCGCTCAACGCGCCGGTGACCAGGGCGGCCTTGATCGAGACCTCGACCGGCGCCCGCCACCAGCTCGACCACTTGGTGTGAACCTCTAGACCGATCCGCGAGGTTTCGCGAATTCCTCTGCGGACCCGGGCCTTCGCGCCTAGTCTTGTTACACACGCAGGCAGGGCGACCCGAAGGTTGTAACAGCCCGGGGTCCCGCTTTGCTGACGTGCCCAAGACCCCCGCTGGTGGCTTCAAGCAAGCCACCTGAACCGCCGCCCGAGTCATCTTGGGCGGCGGTTCGTGTTTCCGGTCAGAGCTCGCTCTGGACCCCCGCGAGCAGCTGGCGGGCGATCACGATCCGCTGGACCTGGTTGGTGCCCTCATAGATCTGGGTGATCTTGGCGTCGCGCATCATC
This sequence comes from Nocardioides sp., assembly GCA_035691135.1. Lineage (GTDB taxonomy): Bacteria > Actinomycetota > Actinomycetes > Propionibacteriales > Nocardioidaceae > Nocardioides. The sequence goes on from DASSJR010000060.1 coordinate 22,728, forward strand.
CGCTCGACGGGGTAGTCGCGGGTGTAGCCGTAGCCGCCGAGCACCTGCACGGCGTCGGTGGTGACCTCCATGGCCACATCCGAGGCGAAGCACTTCGCGGCGGCCCCGAAGAACGTCAGGTCCTTGTCGTTGCGCTCGGAGCGGCCAGCCGCCGCGTAGGTCATCTGGCGGGCCGCCTCGACCTTCATCCCCATGTCGGCGAGCAGGAACTGGAGGCCCTGGAAGTCGGCGATCGGCTTCCCGAACTGCTGGCGCTCCTTCGCGTAGCCCAACGCATGGTCGAGCGCGCCCTGGGCCACGCCGACCGCCTGGGCCGCGATGGTGACGCGAGTGTGGTCGAGGGTCCGCATCGCGGTCTCGAAGCCGGTCCCCTCCTCGCCGATCATCCGGTCGGCCGGCACGCGAACCTTGTCGAGGTAGACCTCGCGGGTCGGGCTGCCCTTGATCCCGAGCTTCTTCTCCGGCGCCCCGAACGAGACTCCCTCGTCGGACTTCTCGATGACGAACGCCGAGATGCCGCGACTTCGCTTCTCGGGGTCGGTCACCGCCATCACCGTGTAGAACTCGCTCTCGCCGGCGTTGGTGATCCAGCGCTTGACCCCGTTGAGCACCCAGTCGTCGCCGTCGCGCACCGCCTTGGTCTTCATCGCGGCCGCGTCAGACCCCGCGTCGGGCTCGGAGAGGCAGTAGGAGAAGCCGCCCTCGCCGGCGGCCAGCTTGCCCAGGTAGTGCTTCTTCAGCTCCTCGGAGCCCGCGAGCATCACCGGCAGTGAGCCGAGCTTGTTGACGGCCGGGATCAGGCTGCTGGCCATGCAGGCGCGGGCGACCTCCTCGATCACCAGGACCGTGGCGAGCGCGTCCGCGCCAGCGCCGCCGTACTCCTCGGGGACGTGGGGGGCGTGGAAGTCGGCCGCCTGGAGAGCCTCGGCCGCCTCGCGGGGGTAGCGGGCGTTCTCGTCGACGTCGGCGGCGTACGGCGCCACCTTGGCATCGCAGACCGAGCGCACGGCCTCGCGGATGGCCTGGTGCTCCTCGGAGAGGGCAAAGAGGGGGAAGCTGCTCATGCCCGGATCGTACTTCCGGCCGGACCGCCGACCGTGCGTGCCGTCAGCGGTGGAACACCAGCTCGTGCCGTCCGTCACTCGAGCGCAGCCGGAGCTCGTCGCCCGAGATCGACCAGGCGACCGTGCCCTCGAGAACCCGCACCACGCCGCGCTCGACCTCACCGGCAGCTCCCCTGCATGGCAAGAGCGTGGCCGCGAACCTCCCGAAGGCGATCGCGTCGCCCTCGACGACGGCGGGCCCGCCGCCGGTGTTGCAGCCCGTGTGGACGGTGAACTCGTCGCCCTCGAAGCGGATCGTGGCAAGGACGTCATCCGGGATGACCATCGTGCCGACCGAGTCGCCGTCCCGTTCGCTGATGCCGGTGAGCTCCCACGTGGTGCCGACGAGGTCGGCCTCGTCTCCCGGCCGGTCGGACGCCATCTCGTCGGTCGGCACGAACCACACCCCGGCCTTGTCGGACCGGACCGCGAGGTCGGTCCCGTCCAGCTGGAGCCTCGGGGACGACCCGAAGAAGTGGACCATCCACTCGTCCTGCTCCTGGCGGCCCCCGGGGCAACCCATCTCCGTGCCGCCCAGCGCATCGGTCCGCAGCACGCCGTCGCCCCAGGTGGCCCGCCCGGAGAACTGGTTGCAGCCGGCGGTGAACGAGATCTCGCCGTCGCGCAGGGTGAGCCGGATCGGTTCTGAGCCGTCGGGGAAGAGCCCGACCGGGCCGTCCCCGACGTACTCACCGGCGAGGTCGTCCGTGGGCTCGCCGGTCCCCTGGACGGAGACCTCCCCACAACCGGCGAGCACCGACGAGAGCAGGACCAGTCCCGCGAGAGCGTGGCGCGGGTGGGTGCTCATGCCACTCCGACGCGCGTGGGAGCGACCAGGTTCCCGGGGCTGGTTGACTTGGCGGCATGGCTACCGGTGCAGAGGACACGACGACGCCGGAGTGGCTGGACCCCGAGACCATCCGGTTCCTGCTCGACGACTGCGAGACCTGGGCGGTGGTCGGGCTGTCCGGCAACCCGGACCGGACGGCGTACCGGATCGCGAAGATGCTGCAGGACCGGGGCAAGCGGATCGTGCCGATCCACCCGGACGCGCCAACGGTGCTGGGAGAACGGGGCTACGCCACCCTCGCCGAGGTCCCCTTCCCCATCGACTTGGTGGACGTCTTCCGCCGCTCCGAGTCCGCCGGTGAGTTCGCCGACCAGGCGGTGAAGGTCGGGGCGAAGGGCGTCTGGTTCCAGCTCGGGGTCATCGACCACGCGGCGTTCCGGCGGACGACCGACGCGGGGGTGCCGATGGTGATGGACACCTGCCCCGCGATCGAGTGGGGGCGACGCCGGCCGTGACCACGCCCGGCCGTGATCTCACGGTCAGCCCTGGGCCGGGGCTCCCGTCCGGGCTGGTGATCCCGGCCGCGGAGCTCGTGGAGCGGTTCTCGAGGTCATCGGGCCCGGGCGGGCAGTCGGTCAACACCGCCGACAGCCGGGTCGAGCTCGAGTACGACGTCGCCGGATCGACCGCGCTCTCGCCGACCCAGCGCACGCGCGCGCTCGCCAACCTGGCCTCCCGCCTGATCGACGGGAAGCTGGTCGTCGACGCCTCGGAGCACCGGTCGCAGCACCGCAATCGGGTGGCCGCCCGCGAGCGGCTCGCCGAACTGCTGCGGACCGCCCTGGCCCCGCCTCCCCCGCCGCGACGCCCGACCAAGCCATCCCGCCGGGCACGCCAGCGCCGGCTGGACACCAAGCGCCAGCGCGGCGAGACCAAGGCGTTGCGCGGCCGGGTGCGCGAGGAGTAAGCAGGCCCATGACCCAGACCTTCCAGGCCCTCACCTACGAGACCCGCGACCGCAAGGCCTACCTCACCCTCAACCGGCCCGAGCGCCTCAACGCCATCAACTCGGCGATGGCCAGGGAGATCCCCGCCGCCGTCGCCACCGCCGACGACGACCCGGACGTGCACGTCATCGTGCTGCAGGGTGCCGGCGAGGCGTTCTGCGCCGGGTACGACCTCAAGATCTTCGCCGAGGAGGGCGACAGCTTCCAGCCGCCGGTGTGGGACCCGATCAAGGACTACCGGCTGATGAAGACCAACACCGACGGGTTCTTCACCCTGTGGCGGTCGCTCAAGCCGACCATCGCCAAGGTGCACGGACATGCCGTGGCCGGAGGCAGTGACATCGCGCTGTCCTGCGACCTCGTGGTGATGGCCGACGATGCCCGCATCGGCTACATGCCGTCCCGGGTATGGGGATGCCCGACCACGGCCATGTGGGTCTACCGCCTCGGCGCCGAGCGGGCGAAGCGGATGCTTCTGACCGGCGACACCATCGACGGCGCGACCGCCGCCGACTGGGGGCTGGTCGTCGAGTCCGTGCCGACCGCCGACCTGGACGAGGCCGTCGAGCGCCTGGCCGACCGGATCGCCGGCGTGCCGATCAATCAGCTGGCGATGCAGAAGCTGATGATCAACCAGGCCTTCGACAACATGGGCCTGCAGGGCACCCAGGTCCTCGCCACGCTCTTCGACGGCATCACCCGGCACTCGCCGGAAGGCCGCTGGTTCCAGGAGTTCGCGGAGACCCACGGCTTCCACGCGGCGGTCCGGTGGCGCGACTCCGGGCGGTGGATACCCAACGGGGGTGGGCCGATCCCCACCGCGGAGGAGCTGTCGAACGAGCCCTGAACAGGCTCAGTCCGATCGACGTACGCCGTCGGCGGCGCGCGCCGAGGTCGACGCGACCACCCACTCCAGCGGCCCGCGGCGCCGGCCGTAGACGTAGAGGCCACCGATCGTGAGCAGCGCGACCACGTGCAGCGGAAATGAGGACGGGGTCTCCTCCGGCAGCACCGCCGGCGTTCGCATCACCACGTGGAGCGTGTAGAGCGTGAGCGTCATCGTGCCCGCCCCGAACGCGATCGCCACGGCCCGGCGCCGGCTCGTCGGAACGAGTCCGACGAGGAGCAGCGAGGCGCCGATGACGAAGTACGACGTCCCGATGGTGTGGGCGAGGTCGAACGGGGTCGCGCTGTGCGGGGCCACCACCAGCATCCACTCCCAGGGTCCGCCGGTCGGCGTGGTCCCGAACATCCCGCCGGCGATCTCCGTGAGCACCCCGGAGCCGGTGGCGGCGGGCGCACCCGGGGAGCCGGCCAGGTCCTCGGCGACACCCAGCGGCCCCGTCAGGATCCGCGAGGTCGCGAACGTGACGGTCGCCAGAACGGCTCCGACCCCGGTGATCCACACCTGGACGCGCCGGTTCGCCAGGTCGAGACGCCCCAGCGCCATTCCGGCGAGCAGGTAGGCCAGCCACGGGACGACCGGGTAGTAGCCGGTGAACATCAGCTCGCTGAGCAGGTGAGCGGGCTCCGAGAGCTGGTCGAAGGTGGGGCTGGCGAAGCCTCGCGGCGGGAGCTCGGGCCGGACGACCTGCGAGAGCAAGGGCGTGAGGACGACCCAGGCGCCGGCCACGGCGAACAGGGCAGGGGCGCGCAGGCCGACGAACGGGAGACCGAACAGGAACAGCAGGCCGTAGTAGGTGAGGATGATCGCCAGCCCCGAGCCCAGGGCACCCAGGTAGAGGCCCAGGAGCGCGATCAGCAGGGCACGGACGGCGATGCCCGCCGACCGGGCT
>DASSJR010000061.1:0-5083 GCA_035691135.1 Nocardioides sp.
GCGGTCTCGAGCATCACGGTGCCGGCGGTGTAGCGGTCGTAGTCGATCCCGATCCCGCCCCAGAACGGGGTCAGCGTCTCGGCCTGGGTGATCACGTCGAGGCTGCGCCCCTCGGCCAGCTGCAGGTCGACGTGGGTGAACGGCTCGAGCCGGGATCCCCAGCGCGAGCTGGTGCGACGTACTCCCTTCGCAACGGCACGCACCCGTCCGTGCTGACGCGTCAGCAGGGTGATGATGCGGTCGGCTTCGCCCAGCTTGTGGGTGCGCAGCACGACCGCCTCGTCGCGATAGAGGGGCACTCCCCCATTCTGCCCGCCTCAGGGGCTGGTACGCCGCCGCCGACCCGGTGTTTCCCAGCACGACAGGGCGAACTCGGCCGCCGCGCGATTCAGCCGGGCCGGACGGGCGCGCCACTCGAAAATGCTGCGCGCCCGCAGGAATGTGGCGTTGGGCATCTCCTCGGCGAGCATCGCGGCGTCCGCGGCCGGGTGGATCGGGTCGGCGGGATGCCCCACGATCAGCGCGGGCGCCTCGATGGCGCGCCGCTCGCGCGACGACGGGGCGACCCGCCCGAAGAAGAGTCCGTGCACCACCGCTGCCACCGAGTCGGCCCTCTGGTCGCAGGTGTCGAGGCCGATGCCCACCCAGAAGGGCACCAGGCCACGCGGGACCGGCCGGGTGAGCAGCCGGAGACCGTTGACCGTGAAGGGCAGGAACCGGGCGGCGAACATCAGCGGAGCGAAGGCCAGGATCCCCGCCTCCACCGCGTTGTTGAGGACCGGCATCTCGACGATCAGACCACGCACCCGCTGGGGCGCGATGTCAGCCACTTCGAGCGAGACGTTGGCCCCGAGCGAGGTCCCGCCGACGACGGCCTGGGGAGCGCCCAGGTGGTCGAGTAGCGCGATCACCTGGCGACCCCACGCGGTCATCGAGTAGGCGTGTGGGTCGGCCGGTCGGTCGGAACGACCATGACCGAGCAGGTCGAGCGTCACGACGTGCAGCCCCTCGGCGGCGAGGGCCCGGGCCAGTGGTTGGTGCATCCGTCGCGGCATCAGCTGGCCGTGCAGCAAGACCACCCACGACTCGCCGCCGCCGTACTCGGTGTATTCGAGGCGGTCGCGAGAAGATTCGGTGTCGAGGAAGAACTGGCCGATCCGTTCGGAGACGAGCATGGTGCGCAATTTATCTGCGGCAGCGTCCGGCCGCAGATCGGTGCTCTCATTCGGACCCATTCGGTGCCCCCATCAACGACAATGGACCGTATGACCGGCTCGGGCCGTATCCCGTACGCTGGCGCGCTCTCCGCGCTCGGCGCGCTGGTCGCGATCTACCTCGCCGGGACCCAAGCGGTCCACTTCGCACCCGACGGCAGCCACGTTGCCGCATGGTGGCCGGCGGCCGGCATCGCGGTGAGCCTCCTGGCGCTGGCGCCCCGGGCCTGGTGGCCGGTCCTGGGGGCAGGGGTCGTGGTTTCCGTGACCGCCGCGAACCTCACCGGAGGGCGTGCGTTCGACGTCGCTCTCTGCTTCGGCCTCGCCAACGCCGCCGAGGCAGTCGTAGCTGCCGTCGTGTTGCGACGGGGCGCAGACACACGCCCACGCTTCGAGTCGCTCGACGACTTCCTCCAGCTGGTGCGTGCATCGGTCCTGGGTGCTGTCGTGATCGCGACCGGCGCCGCCCTCGCCGTCGCCACACTCGAAGGTGGCGGGTTCTCCGAGACCTGGCGCTACGTCTGGGCGTCGCACGCGGCGTCGACCCTGGTGATCGTGCCGGTCGCGCTGACCCTGCACCGCAAGGGGCACGACCCGCGTCTGGTCGAGCTGGGGATCCAGGCGACCGCCCTGTTTGCGGTGACCCTGATCGTCTTCGCGCCGGATCAGCCGCTGGCGATCGCCTTCGCGCCGCTGCCGCTCCTCGTCTGGGCCGCGCTCCGGCTGGGAGTCCGGGCCCTCAGCTGGGAACTGCTCGGCACCAGCGTGCTGGGCACCGTCCTGACCGCCGAGGGGCACGGCCCGTTCGCAGCCAACGTCGCGACCGGCGCGAGCACGCTCTCGGGTGCGGGCGCCATGGTCCAGCTGTGGCTGCTCAGCGCTGCTCTGATGTCCCTCCCCCTCACCGTCACGGTCGAGCAGCGCCGCCAGCTGCTCGACGAGGTGACGGCGCGCGAGGAGCTCTTCCGCCGCAACTTCACCGAGTCCCTGACCGGGATGCTGCTGCTGAAGCCCCAACGCGAGCGGCTCAAGATCGTGGACGCCAACGACGCCGCCCTCCGCCTGATCGGTGAGCCGCGGGGACCTCTCGTGGGTCGCTTCCTCGACCGGGTGGTCGACGCCCCGACGCTGGTGCGGGCGGCCGCGCAGGAGATCCTCGACGGCGAACGGGACGGCTGGACGGCGCAGCTCGGCCTCGTCGACCGGCCGCAGACCCGGATCGACGTCGCGGTCTCCCTCATCTCCGGCGGGGACGATCCCGTGCTCGCCGCGCAGCTGCTCGACGTCACCGCGGAGCACCGTGCGCGCGCACGGATCGAGGAGGCCGAGCGGCTGACGAGCGCCACCCTGGACACCGCCGCCTGCATCGTGATGGTCGCCGACATGGGAGGCACGGTGGTACGCGTCAACGCGGCCACCTGCTGGCTCACAGGCTTCACCGAGGACCAGGTCCTCGGTCGCCCCGCGTGGGAGACGATCGTGCCCGATTACCGCGTGCCGTTCGTCAAGGAGATGTTCTCCTCGCCGGACGGGGCGGCGGTCCCGGGCACCCGCGAGGCGGACGTGGCGAAGGCGGACGGCGGCCTGCTGCGGGTGGTGTGGAACAACAACATCGTCTTCGACGACTCCGGCCGGGCGGCGTACGTCGTCATGACCGGCATCGACGTCACGGCCGAACGCACCGCTGCCGGCCTGGTCGACCATCTCCTGCGTGCGTCGAACACCACGGCCCTGATCGGGATCGACCACCGCGGCCAGATCTCGCTGTTCAACTCCGGGGCCAGCGTCCTGCTCGGCTACGAGCCCGACGAGGCCATCGGCACGGCGTTCACCGACCTGCTCGACCCCTACGACCTCGCGATCCGCACCAAGGACAGCGCCGCGCCCGGCACCTTCGCGGCCCTGGTCGAGGGCCTGGGCGACCAGGGCGAGACGCCGCCCCAGGACTGGACGTGGCTGGCCGCCAACGGCACCCGACCGACGGTGTCGATGACGCTGAGCGTGGCCGCCGACGCACCCGCGGCCCGCAACGGCTTCCTTTGCGTCGGTCGTGACGTCACCGAGCAGCGCCACAGTCAGGCCATGCTGATCACCGCGCTCGAGACCGAGCGCAGGGCCGTGGAGCGGCTCCGCCGGCTGGACGCGGCCAAGAGCGAGTTCGTGTCCACGGTCAGCCACGAGCTCCGCACGCCGGTCACCAGCATCATCGGTTACACCGAGCTGCTGACCGACGGATCGATGGTCAAGCCCGACCCGGCCCAGCTCCCGCTCCTGGAGACGATCGCCCGCAACGGCGAGCGCCTGATCACAATCTGCAACGACCTCCTCATGATCGGAGAGCTCGAGTCCGGCGCGGCCGAGATGGCCCGCGAGGAGGTCGATCTGGTCGCGCTCATGAAGTTCGCCGAGGTGTCCCTCGGCCACCTCACACGAGGACGAGACCTCAGTCTCAACTTCGACTTCCCCGACGACCACATCGTCGTGCTGGGTGACCGGATGCAGCTCGAGCGGGTCGTCGACAACCTGCTGTCCAACGCGGTCAAGTTCACCGAGGACGGTGGTGAGATCACTGTGCAGCTGGAGACGGACGCCTCCGACGCCAGGCTGATGGTGCGCGACACCGGCATCGGCATCCCCGTCGAGGAGCAGCCGGGATTGTTCCAGAAGTTCTTCCGGTCCACGACCGCCCAGGCGAAGGCGATCCAGGGCGCCGGGCTCGGACTCTCCATCGTGTCCGGGATCGTCGCCTCCCACGGGGGCCGCGTGGGCGTCCAGTCCGCCCACCTCGAAGGAACGACGATCACCGTGCTGCTCCCGCTGCACCGGGCGGAGACAGAACCCGGCCACCGGGCCTGACTAGCGGTTCGCCCCGCGGTTGGCTGCCGAGATGACCGCCTTCAATGAGGCGGTCACGATGTTGGGGTCGAGACCGACGCCCCAGAGGACCTGGTCCCCGACCGCGCACTCGACGTACGCCGCCGCGATGGCGTCGCCACCCGACGACAGGGCGTGCTCGTGATAGTCGAGCACCCTGACATCGAAGTTCTGCGGCAGATCGTTGATCGCGTTGACGAAGGCGGCGATCGGGCCGTTGCCCTCACCGGTCAGCGACACCGGTGAACCGTCGACATAGACGTTGACCGAGAGCTGGTCCTTCTCTCCCGCCGCCGAGGACGTGTGCACGGAGTTGAGCCGCAGCGGCGCGTCCCGGTCGAGGTACTCGGCCGAGAAGACGGCCCAGATCTGGTCGGCGGTCATCTCGCCGCCCTCGGTGTCGGTGCGCTCCTGGATCACCCTGCTGAACTCGATCTGCGCCCGTCGCGGCAGATCCAGGTTGTGCTCGGACTTGAGCAGGTAGGCCACGCCGCCCTTGCCCGACTGGCTGTTGACCCGGATCACGGCTTCGTAGGTGCGGCCCACGTCCTTCGGGTCGATCGGGAGGTACGGCGCCTCCCAGTCGATGTCGGCCACCTCGACCCCGGCCTCGCGGGCCCGGCGGTCGAGGTCCTCCAGGCCCTTCTTGATCGCGTCCTGGTGGCTGCCGGAGAACGCGGTGTAGACGAGGTCACCGGCGTAGGGGTGCCGGGGGTGGACCGGCAGCCGGGTGCAGTACTCCACCGTCCGGCGGATCTCGTCGATGTCGGAGAAGTCGACCTGCGGGTCGATCCCCTGGCTGAACAGGTTCATGCCGAGGGTGACCAGGCAGACGTTGCCGGTGCGCTCGCCGTGGCCGAAGAGGCAGCCCTCGACCCGGTCCGCACCCGCCATCATCGCCAGCTCGGTCGCCGCCACCGCCGTCCCGCGGTCGTTGTGCGGGTGCAGGCTGATCGCGGTGTGCTCGCGCCGGGTCAGCTGGCGGGAGAACCACT
>DASSJR010000062.1:0-10339 GCA_035691135.1 Nocardioides sp.
GACGCAGGGCCTCAGGAGGCGAGGGGGTGGAACCGGCGCAGCCTCAGGCTGTTGCTGACCACGAACACCGACGAGAACGCCATCGCGGCGCCGGCCACCATCGGGTTGAGCAGGCCGGCCGCGGCCAGCGGCAGGGCGGCCACGTTGTAGGCGAAGGCCCAGAACAGGTTGCCCTTGATGGTGGCCAGGGTACGACGGGAGAGCCGGATCGCGTCGGCCGCCACCCGAAGGTCGCCCCGGACCAGGGTCAGGTCCCCGGCCTCGATGGCGACGTCGCTGCCGGTGCCCATGGCCAGCCCGAGGTCGGCCTGGGCGAGCGCAGCGGCATCGTTGACACCGTCGCCGACCATGGCCACGACCTTCCCCTCGGCCTGCAGTCGCTTGACCACGTCGACCTTGTCGGCGGGGAGTACGTCGGCGACCACCGCCTCGGTCCCGATCCCCACCTCGGCCGCGACCGCGCGGGCCACGGCCTCGTGGTCGCCGGTCAGGAGCACCGGCGCCAGACCGAGCTCGCGAAACCGCGCGATGGCCTCGGTCGAGGTCGGCTTCACCGCATCGGCGACGACGAGGACGCCACGGACCCGACCGTCCCAGCCGCCGAGGACGGCGGTCGCCCCGGTGTCCCGGGCCTCGGTGAGAGCCCGGTCGAGCTCGGGCGGGAGGTGTTGTGACCGCTCCTCGAACACGCGAGGACGGCCCACAACGATCGCGTGTCTGGTCTCGTCCTCGACGACGACACCCTGCACGCCGAGACCTTCGAGGTTGGTGAACTGCTGCACCGCCGGCAGCGTGCCGGCGCGGGCCCGGGCGCCGTCGGCGATCGCGCGGGCGATCGGGTGCTCGGAGGCGCTCTCGACCGCTCCGGCCAGGCGGAGCACCTGATCCTCGTCCTCACCGTCAACCGCGATGACCCCGCGCAACGTCATCTGGCCGGTGGTGACGGTGCCGGTCTTGTCCAGCACGATCGTGTCGACCCGGCGGGTGTCCTCGAGCACCTCCGGCCCCTTGATCAGGATGCCGAGCTGGGCGCCGCGTCCGGTGCCGACCATCAGGGCGGTCGGCGTGGCCAGTCCGAGGGCACACGGACAGGCGATGATCAACACCGAGACCGCGGCGGTGAATGCGGCCGGCAACCCCGCACCGGCGACGATCCACCCGCCCAGAGTGGCAGCGGCGAGCGCGATCACGATCGGGACGAAGACCCCGGAGATCCGGTCGGCGAGACGCTGGACCTGCGCCTTGCCGTTCTGGGCGTCCTCCACCAGCCGCGCCATCTGGGCCAGCTGGGTGTCGGCGCCGACGCGGGTGGCGCGCACGACGAGCCGACCGCCGACGTTGACCGTGGCCCCGATCACCGGGTCCCCGACGCCGACCTCGACCGGCACGGACTCGCCGGTCAACATCGAGGCGTCGACCGCGGAGCTTCCCTCCTCGACCACGCCGTCGGTCGCGACCTTCTCGCCCGGACGGACCACGAAGCGCATCCCGACCATCAGCTGGTCGGTCGGGATCCGTTGCTCGACCCGACCATCCGGGCCGTCGCGCACCACTGCCACGTCTCGGGCACCCAGCTCGAGCAAGGCCCTGAGGGCCGCGCCCGCCCGACGCTTCGAGCGAGCCTCGAAGTACCGACCTGCCAGCAGGAACGTCGTCACCCCGGTGGCGGCTTCGAGGTAGATGTTGTCGGCCCCGTCAGTGCGCTCGACCGTCAGCTCGTAGACGTGGGTCATGCCGGGCATGCCCGCGGTGCCCCAGAACAGCGCGTAGACCGACCATCCGAAGGCGGCGAGGACCCCCATCGAGATCAGGGTGTCCATCGTCGTCGTACCGTGCCGCAGGTTGACCCAGGCCGCGCGGTGGAAGGGCCAGGCCCCCCACACCACGACCGGCGCCGCAAGCGTCAATGAGAGCCACTGCCAGTAGGTGAACTGGAGCGCCGGGACCATCGCCATCGCCACCACCGGCGCGGAGAGGGCAGCGGAGATCAGGAGCCGGTCTCGTAGTGCGCGGGTCGGTTCGTCGTCGGTCTGCCCTGCGTCGCTCTCCACGGTGGCGCTGGGCAGGGCGGCGTCGTAGCCGGCCTGGCGCACGGTGCCGATCAGGTCCTCGGCCGACAACCGCTCGGGGTAGGTGACCTTCGCCTTCTCCGTCGCGTAGTTGACCGTGGCGACGACGCCGTCGAGCTTGTTCAGCTTGCGCTCGATCCGGTTCGCGCAGGAGGCACAGGTCATCCCGGTGATCTCGAGCTCGACGTCGAAGGTCACGTCGGTCATGGTCACCCCAACCGGTAGCCGGCTTCCTCGACGGCGTCGCGTACTGCGGTGTCGTCGAGTGGCCGGCTGCTCGTCACAGTGACCGCGCCGGTCTCGAGTACGACGTCGACGTGCTCGACACCGGCGATCTCCTGGACCTCCTCGGTGACCGAGGCGACGCAGTGGCCACAGGTCATGCCCTGGACGTTGTAGGTACGGGTGTCGCTCATGGCTATGCCTTTCTCAGCTCAGGAACGGACGAGTCGGGCGATGGCGTCGGAGGCCTCCTTCACCTTCACGTCCGCTTCGCGGCCGCCCTCGCGGGCCGCGTCGACCACACAGTGGCTGAGGTGCTCGTCGAGCAGGCCCAGGGCCACCGACTGGAGGGCCTTGGTCATCGCCGAGACCTGGGTGAGGATGTCGATGCAGTACTGCTCCTCCTCCACCATCCGCTGCAGGCCGCGGGCCTGCCCCTCGATCCGTCGCAACCGCTTCAGGTAGGCGTCCTTGCTGTGGATGTAACCGTGCTGGTGTTCGGACATCTCGGTGGCCTTCTTCCCGGCTATCGGAGTCGTCGGAGTGGACACTATACCCCCCTATGGTACTACCGCACATGACGTCGCCGTCATGTAGCGGGCTGGACCGCAAACTCGCCTGTTTTGCACCGGTTTCACGTTTTTCGCGGACCTTCGTTGCCGGGCGGTCGCCGTGCATCTTGCGAGCGACCGCTGCGCCAGCCAAGTGCTTCATGGGGGGACCTTGACCCTGTCTGCCCACACCAGCGAACCGCAGAACGAGAGGCAGACCAATGAACTCTTCACCCGCCACCGCCGGGGAGCGATCCCGCCGCACTTTCGCGCGGACCGCGCTCGTCGGCCTCGCCGCCGCCGGCATCACAGTGGTCGCCGTTCCGGCGGCCCAGGCAGCGACTCCACCCGCTTTCCCGCACAACATCGTCGTCTTCCCCCAGCGGGACTTCGTCTCCATCGAGGGATACGACCAGCTTGCCTTCGAAGGCAAGCAGGCCACCGTCACGGTGACCCGCAGCGGCGTCGAGACCAGCCGTGCCGTGGGCACGATCACGGACGGCGGCCTGGAGGTCAACCACCCCGGAGGATCGTGCTGGCAAGGGGTCACTCCCGACATCAAGCCCGGTGACGTCGTGAAGGTGGCGTTCCCGGGCGGGGCCTCCGACTCGACCACGGTCCAGACCCCCGAGGTCACCCCTCAGGCGGACGCGACCGGATTCCGGAAGGTGGGCTCGGCCGACCTCGTCGTGGAAGGCAAGCGCAGCGCCGGCTACCCGCTCGCGCGCATCGAGCAGCGCATCGTCGCCCCGGGGCTGACCACCACCCAGGTCGGCCGCCGCGACATCCGCGCGCCGGGGCGCCCTGGCCCGTACACATCGACCCTCACCGGCCCGACGTCCACCACCTGGCGGGCGACCTACCACTTCGTGAGTGACGGTGACACGACGCCGGCCCAGGCCACCGATATGCGTGATATCGCCGCGGCGGGACAGATGCGCGCCCTCAGCTGGCAGGTCGCCGACGCGGCCGGCAACCGGCAGGGGCTGACCATCTCGGAGTTCGGGGAGCTCGGTGGCCCCGGACTCGGCGGATGCCCCCCGGGCCCGTCGGCCCTCGCGCCCAACGCACCGACCAACGTGGCCGCCACGGCCGGCAACCTGTCGGCGACGGCGTCCTGGACCCCGGCGACGATCGCCCCCGACGGCTCACCGGTCGCCGGCTACAAGGTCACGGCGGTCAACACCACGACCAACGTGGAGACCAGTGTCAACGTGGGGCTCTGCACCACGACGTGCACCGCCACCGTTCCCAGCCTGACCAATGGCGCGACGTACCGCATCGAGGTGCGCGCACTGTGTGACGCGGGGCTGTACAGCAAGCCCGGAAAGGCCGCCGCAACGGTGTCGCCGTCGGGCGTCGGCGTGATCCGGCCGGCGGCTCCCACCGCCGTCACGGCCACGGCAGGCTCGCTGGCGGACCTGTCCGTGGACGCCACCGTTTCGTGGAGCGCACCGGCGCAGCCGGCTGGCGTCACCGTGGAGGCCTGGCGGATCACGGCGTACGACGCCGCGACCGACGCTCGCATCAAGCGAGTGTTCCTCGACGAGCCCACCGCGCCGGCCGACGCCAGCCGCACCCGCACGGTCGGGTTCGCATCGGCGAGGTCGGTGGTCTTCCGGGTGCAGGCCATCGCCGCCGACGACGCCGGCACCGTCGGCAACCTCTCGGCCGCCTCGAGCGCGGTGACCGCGCAGTGAGGTGACCACCCCTGAAGGGGGAACGGGGCGGGCGACCTGCGGGCCGCCCGCCCCGTTCCTCCGACCTCGTCGGTGCGGCCGGTCAGGTGCTCTTCGGCACCGGAAACGCGACCGGGCTCCGGTGACCGGTGCGGTCGACGGCGCGGACCCCGAAGAACACGTTGTCCTTCGACAGATCGATCACCTTCCGGGTCGCCGTCCCGGCGTCGATGACGTTGGTCCAGTCGTCCTGGAGGGTGGGCCGCCACACGACTTCGTAGCGGGCCAGGTCGGCCTCGGTGTTGGCGGCCCAGCTCAGCTCGGTGTCGTTGGTCAGGTTGGCCGTGTTGATCCCGACGTCCTTCGGGGTGCCGGGGGCGGTGGCCAGCGACCAGAGAGCGGCGCCGTTGACCTTCGCCACCCGGGCGATGTAGGCGAAGTCGCAGAACTGGGGCAGGTCGCCGAACTGTTGGCCGTTCTCGACCCGGACGTCCTGGTGCTGGTGGGCGAAGTTCTCGTTGGGCTCGGTGAACCGGGCGGCGGGGTAGCCGCGCTCGAGGTACGGGATCTGGTCGCCGCCGCGCAGGTAGCGGTCGCGGCGGTAGATGACCCGGACCCGCATGCCGGTCTGGTTGTTGTCGGCGACCTCGGTGACGAACCGGGCGAGCTGGCGAGCCGGTGAGTCGTTCTCACCCCCGACACTGCGGCGGGTGGTGGCCTCGGCTGCCGTCTCGTCGGTCGGGACCCCCTCGGCGAAGAGTCGCACACTGAACGGGTCGCTTGTGCCGTCATCGCCCGTGGACGACCCGACGATGTCGTCGGTGAACATGCCCTGGATGTCGGTGCCCGCATCCTTGAACGTCTGGGCCATGTGGGTCGACCCGTAGAGCCCCTGCTCCTCACCGGCGACTGCCGCGAACACGATCGTGGCCTCCGGCTTGTGGGTGGCCATCACCCGCGCCAGCTCCATCGCAACCGCGACGCCCGAGGCGTCGTCGTCGGCGCCGGGAGCGTCGCTGGTGGAGTTCATGACATCGGTGACCCGGGAGTCGTAGTGACCCGAGACGACGTAGGTGCGCGTCGAGTTCTCCGACCCGTGCAGCGTCGCGATCACGTTGGTGATCGTGGTGGGGGTGGGGATCCGGTTGGAGATCGGCTGGACGAAGGACTGCTTCTCGACGGTCATCCGCCCCTGGGAGCGCGCGGCGTAGCGGCTCAGCTCGCTGTAGATCCAGTCGCGGGCGGCGCCGATCCCGCGCTTCGGATCGTCCTGCGAGGAGAGGGTGTGCCGGGTGCCGAACGAGACCAGCTTCTCGATGATGGCGCGGACGTTCTTCTCGTCGACATCGGCCAGGATCGCGCGGAGCTCGGCGTCGGGGGATTGCGGGCCGTTGGCCGTCCCGGGGCCGTCAGGCCAGTCCTCGCCCTGGTCGAGTGGCCCACCGATGAAGGCCGCTCCTGCCGGTGCAGCGACACCTCCACCGACCGCACCGACCGCGGCGGCGGATCCCGTCAGGAAGACGCGTCGGGTGGGACCGGACACGCGGGTGGGCAGGGGCGTCTGGCTTCTCTCCGCGGGGGTTGGCATCTTCTTTTCCTACCCCCGCCGATGCGGGACTGTCTAGACCGTCTGGTCAGTCCTCGCGCAGCTTCTCGAGGCGTGCCCGCAGGGCGGGGACGCGGTGGGAGTTGCCGTGCAGCGCGATGTACCGCTCCCCGAACGCCGCGAGCAAGGCATCGTCGAGACGGCGTACGGCGCCGGGCGGGTAGCGGTAGCCCATCCGCTCGTTGAGGGCCTCGCCGTCGATCGGCCGCAGCACCTCGGTCAGCTCGGCCAGCGAGGTGATGCCGAGCTCGAGCAGCAGCCCGGAGATCCAGGCGTAGTGGTCGGTGCGGGACCAGCCGGCGTCGGCGTACTGACCGGCCAGATAGGCGGCCAGCTCGCGTGGGCTGATCCGGGGGTCGTCGTCGACCGACTCCGGGCCGGGCTCGGTCATGCCCTCGCGCAACCGGTCGCGGATCGTGGAGAACTCGCGATCGGCCAGCTCCAGAAGCCCGGCGGCCAGCGTGAACCGGCGGTCGAAGTCCGGGACGTGCTCGTCGGGGATGGTGCCCTTGTAGCGGATGTCGTGCTCGAACTCTGCCCACGCATGCTGGAGCACGGTGCGGATCTGCACCTGGGCCCGGCGCCCGGTCAGGTTGTCGTAGCCGGGCAACCCCTCGCGCGCCGCGTCCAGCCCGATCAGCAGGTGCCGGCTGGCATAGCCGAACCGTCCTTCGCTCGCGGTCTCGCGGCCCATGTCACGGTCGTCGTGGACCACCACCTGGTCGTCGAGCAGATCGGCCACGGCGTCGACGTCACTCTGCACGTAGGTGATGACGCGGATGCCGATCTGGTCGGTGATGTCGGCCAGCGGGTCGGCGAAGACCGGGACGCCGTCCAGAGTGCGAGCCGCCTTGGTGGCGAACGACGCCACGCCCTTGGCCCGGCCCGTGACGCTGAGGTAGTTGATGCCGGCGTCGTCGAGGATGGCTGTCACCAGGCCTGAGAACTCCTCGGCGGCGAGACGGAGCACGGGCTGCAGTGCGGCGTACTCGCGCACCGCGTCGCCGACCGGGTCCTGGACCGAGACCGGGGCACGTTCCTTGCGCGGGCTGGGACGCAGCCCGTCGGGCAGGGCGGGCGTGACGATGTAGCCGTGCTCGAGGTCGCCGTAGGTGGTGGTGTCGCCGGGCCGGCGGTCGGCGAACAGCGCGACGTAGGAGCACAGCACCGCGTCGACCTGGTCCTCGACCACGCGCAGCTGGCTCTTGCGGGTCGCCGCCTCTACGGCCGTCACCAGCCCCGCCCAGTTGCTGCCGGACACCTCGAGCGGCGGATCGGCGGCCGAGAGGCCCTCGACCAGTCCCATCAGCACGGTCAGCTCGGACCGCAGCTCATCGACGGTGCGGCCCGGCTTCTGCTTGTACTTGAGCGTCCGGCCAAGCCGGAACAGGGAGATGGTGGCCGGGTGGGGATATACCTCGATCGCGCGGCGGGGGCGACCCGACCTGGGATTCAGGTCGAGCCCGAACCTGGAGCAGAGGCGACCACCGCGGGTGCCGTCCCGGAACTCGGGCTTGCCGGTGTTGGACGGGTGCGCGCCGGCGTCGAACCGCGCGAAGTCACGGTTGAGCGCCGCCTCCGCGGGGCGGTTGCCGGTGGCGTTCTTCACGATCAGCGGCGCGTCGATGGCCACCAGGCAGTCGCCCTCGACGTACGCCGCCAACGCGTCGCCGATCTCGTCGTCGCTGCGCACAGTCGCGACGTGCAGCAGTCGGCCGCCGTCGTCGAGGACCGCCAGCCCGGTGGGCTTGCGGTCTCCCCAGGCCAGGTCCACGCCGACGTAGTGCACTCCGCAAGCCTGCCCTACCCGGGATCTCGGGAAGGTGCCGACCGCGCGATTAGGGTCAGGGCATGACACCCGTCGACCTCCTGAACGACGCCTTCCAACGAGTGCTGCAGACGGCCACCGACGCCGTCGACGGACTCACCCGGGAGCAGCTCGCCCACCGGCCGGGACCCGACGCCAACCCGATCGGGTGGCTGGTGTGGCACCTGGCGCGGGTGCAGGACGATCACGTCGCCGACGTCGCAGGAACGCCACAGGTGTGGACCGACCAGGGCTTCGCCGACCGGTTCGACCTGCCGTTCGACGAGGCGGCGATCGGCTACGGACAGACCAGCGACGAGGTGGGCCAGGTCCAGGTCGAGGCGGACCTGCTGGCGGAGTACCTCCGTGCCGTGCACGAGCAGACGGCGTCGTACCTGGCCACGCTGAACGCCGACGACCTCGACCGCGTCGTCGACACCCGGTGGGACCCGCCGGTGACGCTGGGCGTGAGGCTGGTCAGCGTGGTCTCCGATGACCTGCAGCATGCCGGTCAGGCGGCCTATGTCCGGGGGCTGCTGGGCGTCTGAGCCGACGCGGTCAGGACTGGCGGCGCAGCAGCACGGCGGTGAACTGCTGGGTGCTCCCCCAGGGGGTGTGGTGCTGCTCGCCGCTGCGAGAGATCAGCTTGAAGCCCGGGAACTCCGCGGCCAGCTCTTGATGGGAGTAGCGCACCACCGGCAGGCCGCTGCAGGTGTCCGGGGCGCCGGGCCCGAAGGTGGCCACGACCGCCCACCCCCACGACCCGAGATTGCGCTCCAGCGAGGCCCGGTAGGCGTCGCGGTCGGCCGGCTCGGTCAGGAAGTGGAAGAGGGCCCGGTCGTGCCAGAGCGCATACCGGCGGCCCTGGTTGAGCTCGAGGACGTCGGCGACCTCGAGCACGACCTGGTCCCTGGCCGGTCCCAGCCGGTCGCGTACCGCCTGCAGGGCGTTGCTCGACAGGTCGATCGCCGTCACGTCGCGGTGACCTCGTTCGAGGAGGTGGTCGACCAGCGTCGACCACCCCGAGCCGACGTCGATGATCGGGTCGTCCGGGCCGAGCTCCGCGGACTCGATCAGGTCCAGGGACAGCTCGGGCACTTGCTGCCACCAGGAGACCCCGTGGACGCCGCGGTCGACGTGGACGTCCTCCCAGAACGTCTGCCGATGCGCGGGACCCGAGGGTTGAAGTTTCACGTATCTACGGTAGACGCCGGACCGCGCCGAAGGAACGGAGAAAATGAACTTCGCCCAGCCGGTACGTTGTCCGGGTGGGGGTGATCGAGACCGCGGGGCTGACCAAGCGGTACCCGCGCGTGACCGCGCTCGACGGCCTGGACGTCAGCGTCGGCGAGGGCGTCACGGGGCTGGTGGGCGCCAACGGCGCCGGCAAGTCGACCCTGATCAAGATCCTGCTCGGCCTGGTACCTCCGACCAGCGGCACCGCCCACGTCCTCGACCTCGACGTCGGTACCGAGGGCGGCCGGATCCGGTCCCTGGTGGGCTACATGCCCGAGCACGACTGCCTCCCGGCCGACGTGTCCGCCAGTGACCTCGTCGTCCACCTCGGACAGATGTCCGGCCTCCCCTATGCGGCGGCCCGCGAGCGCACCGCCGACGTGCTGCGCCACGTCGGGCTGGCCGAGGAGCGCTACCGGCCGATCGGCGGCTACTCCACGGGCATGAAACAGCGGGTCAAGCTGGCCCAGGCGCTGGTTCACCACCCCCACCTGGTCTTGCTCGACGAGCCGACCAACGGGCTCGACCCCGCCGCCCGCGACGACATGCTGGCTCTGGTCCGCAAGATCGGCACCGAGTTCGGCATCGCCGTCTTGGTCACCTCCCACCTGCTCGGCGAGCTGGAGCGGATCAGCGACCACGTGGTGGTGCTCGACTCGGGACGGCTGCTGCAGTCCTCGGCGACCACCGACTTCATGCACGCCACAGGCACCCTGGTGATCGAGGTGGACGGTCGGCACGACGCCGACCGGCTGCTCGGGCAGGCGCTGGTCGACGCCGGGCTGCGCGCCAGCCCCAACGGCAAGCTGGTGGAGGTCGAGGTCGCCGACGAGACGACGTACGACGTGGTGCGGGACCTGACCGCCGAGCTCGGGCTCGGCCTGGTCCGGATGCAGGAGCGGCACCACCGGATCGAGGACGTCTTCCGGGACGGAGGTGCCGGCAGTGTCCAGCCCGTCTGAGACCACGCGCGAGTCGCGCAGCGGCGTCATCCACGACATCGGCTACCGGCCCTACTCCGGCGAACGGCTCGGTGAGGGCAAGGTCGCGTGGTCCCTGTTCGTCACCGGCCTGCGCAACTGCTACGGCCTGGGGCGGTCGGCGCGGTCGAAGGCGCTGCCGATGATCCTGCTCGGGCTGATGCTGCTGCCGGCGCTGATCCTGGTCGG
>DASSJR010000063.1:0-7819 GCA_035691135.1 Nocardioides sp.
CAGCAGCCACCGCGGTGCCGACGAGCCGAGGGCGGCCCGCAGCTGCAGGGCCAGGCGCGCCCACTCCAGCCAGTGGCCGACGGTGGCGCCGTACGGGCGGAACGGGTCAGCCGGGCTGTCCCTGTTGTAGTCCAGCAGCGGGGTCCACCGCTCGTCGAAGTGCTCCGGCAGCCGCCAGTCGTGCGCCGGGCCCAGCTCGTGCACGACCCGCGTCACGATGCGCAGTGCCCGAGTCCGCAGCTCGCGGTCGCCAGTCGCGTCGGCCGCGGCAAGGAGCGCCTCGACCGTGTGCATGTTGGCGTTGACCCCGCGGTAGGGGTCGAGGGTCGAGAACGACTCATCCCACTCCTCGACCACCATTCCGTGGTCGTCGTCCCAGAACCTGGTGAGCAAGACGTCGAGGGCCTGGTCCAGCAGGTCCGGCGCGCCCGGACGACCGGCACAGGTCGCGCTCGCGGCGGCCAGGACCACGAAGGCGTGCGGGTAGGCGCTCTTGGCCCGCTCGGTCGGGCCGTCACGGTCGACGAAGGCGTACCAGCCGCCATGGCCGGGGTCGCGGAACCGGCCCTCGAGGGCGCGCAGCCCGTGGTCGACCAGTGCCGCGCAGCCCGGCCGGCCCAGCAAGTGACCGAGCGAGAACACGTGCGTCATCCGGCAGGTGATCCAGAGCTCCACGGGCCGGTCGAGCTCGGGGCGGCCCGAGTCGTCGAGCCACGCGAACCCCCCGGCGGGATGCCGGGACGCGCGGCTGAACTCCAGCAGCCGGTCTCCCTCGCCCTCCAGCCAGCGGCGGTGGGCCGGCGAGGCGAGCCAGGCACTCCCCGCCATCAGGAACCCAGGTCGGAGTACCGATCCCCGACGCGGTAGGTCGCGACACCGAGGGTCGAGTCGCTCTGCCCGTAGTAGGCGAACCACGTGCCCTCGAAGAACACCAGGCCCTCCACGAAGGTCACGTTCGACACCAGCCCGTGGGTGTCCTCGTACGTCGAGGGCTCCAGCCACGGCCGGTTCATCTGGGCGAGGACCGTGCCCGGATCGTCAGGGTCGATGAGCAGCTGGCCGCAGCTGTAGCGCACCGAGCCGTCCGGGTTCTTCACCGCCGCGTTGTGCAGCAGCAGGACGAGGCCGTTGTTGGTGATCACCGGTTGCGGCCCCACCTCGACCAGGAACTCCCCGAAGGTGCCCGGCCCGGTGGGAACCATCAACGGTTCGTCGTTCGGGCACGGCTTCCAGGTGATCAGGTCGTCGGACCAGGCGTAGTAGATCGAGCCCTCGCCGAAGAACATCAGGTAGCGGCCGTCGATCGGCACCGGAAGGATCGCCCCCGCCTTGCTCCACGGTCCGTCGTGCCCGTGGCCCTGGGGCAGGAAGGTGTTGAAGTCAGGGAAGATCGGCCCGTGCTTGGTCCACGTGAACAGGTCCGTCGATGTGGCCAGGCAGAGCTGGGCGGAGGTGTGGTCCCAGCCCGTGTAGGTCAGGTAGTAGGTTCCGTCGATCTCGGTGACCCGCGGGTCCTCGGCACCGAACTCCTCGTAGGGCTCGGTCGGGGAGAGGACGGGTTCCGGGTGCCGCTCGAAGTTGATGCCGTCGTCGCTGGTGGCGAGGCCGACGTGGGAGACGATGTCGTCGGCGTGAGCCCGGTAGAGCAGCACGACCTTGCCGTCCTTGACCAGGGCTGCCGGGTTGTAGACGCTCGCGGACTCCCATCCCTCGCCCTGCGGGGTCAGGATCGGGTTCTTCTCGTAGGGCCGGAAGGGACCCAGCGGAAATTCTGCGTGCGGGTTCGGGGGTGCGGACATGTTTCCTCGTTCTCTCGTCGTTCGTGCTCGTTTACCGCCTGCGGGCAGTGCTAGGTCATCGGACGGTGACAGGCGAGGCGGACAGCGGTTCGGCCCGTCCGTGGCGTGTGGCCCGCGTCGCGGCATCAGCCAGCTTCACGGCCGCGGCACCCTCGCGGACGCCGCTGGCCGGCGCCCCCCCATCGGCGATCCGGCCGACCAGGTCGGTCATCGCGGCGCGCACGCTCTCGGCGTACGCCGTCGGCTTGGCCTCGTGCCCACCGAGCGTGAGCTCGACGCGAACCCGGTGCGGGAGCTGGAGATCCCGCCCGCGCGCCCGGGCGGGCGACGAGGCGTGATCGCGGTGCACCCTGACCCGGATTCCCGCCGCGGGACCCAGCCGGAAGCCGTCGACGTGGAGCAGCTCGGCGGCCCGGGCGGCCAGCCCTTCCGCGACGAGGAGGCCCGCGTCGTCGGTCCAGGCATCGATCTCGGCGATCACCGGGATCCAGCCCTCGACCCGGACCTCGGCCGTTCCGCAGTCGAGCCGCATCAGCTGGCGTTCGCACCGGTGCGCGTGGGTGAAGGAATGCGTGTGGGTGGCCAGGGTGTCCTCGCCGTGCACCACCGTCGCTGAGACCAGGTCCACCGGTCCGCCGCTGCGCCGTGCGGCGACCGCGTTCACCGAGGTCGCCTCTTCGTCGAGGAGCATCGCGGCGGCGTCGAAGAAGTGGACGCCGTGCTCGACGAAGATCCCACCGCTGCGCGACACGTCCCAGAACCAGTGGTCCGGGTCGAGATCCTCGTCGCTGGCGTCGTTCTCGAAGCAGAACCGCTGGACCGGCCCGAGCAGCGGACCGCGCAGCCGGGTGATCGCGCGCAACAGCGGGTTGTAGCGCAGCACGTGGTCGACCACCAGGACCCCGCCGGTGCGCTCGACGGTGGCGACCAGGTCACGGGCCTCGATGTGGTGAAGGGCGAGTGGCTTCTCGCAGAAGACGTGCTTGCCGGCCTCGAGCGCAGCCCGCGCGAGCGACCGGTGGCTGTCCGGAGTGGTGGCCAGGACGACGATGTCGACGGTGTCGTCATCGAGCAGCTCGGGCCACGAGTCGATCGCCTGGGCGCCGTGTGCGTCCGCCAGTCTCCGTGCGGCGTCGGTGCGTACGTCGGTCACGGCCCGCAGGGAGACAGCGGGAAGTGACGCTGTGGCTCCGGCGAGGAAGGTGGCGAATCCGCCCGCGCCGATGATGCCGAGGCCGAGCTGGGGTGTCGTCGGGCTGCCTTGGGTCATCCGGGGTCCCCGTTCGCCGGGGTCCCCGGGGAGTCGGGAGCGCAGCGAGCGACTTCGTGGGGTGGTCTGGCGGAACGAAGTGAGCATTCGAACGGGGTGTTCATCCCTTCACACCCGACCCGAGATCGGAGGCCGTGAAGTGCCGCTGGAAGGCGGTGAAGAGCGCCACGGCCGGGGCCGAGAGCACCACGGCTCCGGCGAGGATCGCGCCGTACGGGTTGGCAGCCCGGCCGGCCACGTTGCTGATGTAGTTGGCCAGCGAGACCGCCAGCGGCTGCATGTCGGCGTCCTTGGTGACCAGGAACGGCCAGAGGAACTCGTTCCACGGACCGATGAAGGTCAGCAGCGTGGCGGTGACCAGTGCTGGGCGTACCAGCGGCAGGGCGATCGACCAGAGGATGCGGATCTCGCTGGCGCCGTCCAGTCGGGCTGCGGAGAACAGCTCCTCGGGGAGGCTCAGGAAGAACTGCCGGAAGATGAACACGGCCGTGGAGTTGATCGCGAACGGCACGATCATCCCGAGGTAGCTGTCCGCCAACCCGTACGTTCGCACGACCATCACGTAGATCGGGATGATCAGGAGCTGGAACGGCACGATCTGGACGAGCAGCATCGAGGCGAACAGCGTCCCCTGGCCACGGAAGTGGAGCCGCGCCAGCGCGTAGCCGGCCAGCACGCCGAAGACGACCGTCCCGAGCAGGACGCCACCGGTGAAGATGCCCGAGTTGACCAGCGACTGGATCAGGTCCACCCGGCTGTTGATCGCCGCGTAGTTGTCCAGGGTGAACCCGCCGGACGGCAGCACGCTGCCCAGCGTCGTTTGGGGCTCGGACTGGAACGAGCTGATCAGCATGTAGTAGAAGGGAAAGACGAACAGCAGGGCGCCGAGGAACAGCACCAGGTATCGCAGGATCCGGCTCATGTCAGTCCCTCTCCACCAGCTTCTTGTGGGCCAGCGAGATCAGGAGCACTCCGATCACGAGCACGACGCCGATGGCTGCGGCGGTGTCGGGGTTCCCCTGCTCGATGCCCTTCTGGTACATCACCAGCACTGGTGAGCTCGAGGCCCCGTTCGGCCCGCCGCCGTTCGTGAGCAGGTACGGCTCGGTGAACAGATTGGCGCCGGTGATCGTGGACAGGATCAGCACGAGTGTGGTGGCCGCCCTGACCCCCGGGACCGTCACGTGCCAGAACGCCCCGAGGCGCCCCGCGCCGTCGCTGGCGGCGGACTCGTAGAGCTCCTTCGGCACGCCCTGCAGGGCCGCGAGGTACAGCAGCACGAAGAAGCCGAGCTGCTTCCACGTCACGAACAGCGCGATCACCGGCATCGCCAGGGCGCTGTTCACCAGCCAGGAGGGGTCAGGCGCCAGAGGTCCCAGCAGCTCGTTGACCATTCCGTCCTGGCTGAACATGAAGAGCCAGACCGCCACCAGTGCGACGCTGGCGGTCACGTAGGGCGCGAAGTAGGACAGCCGGAGGAAGGTGCGCCCGCGGATGGCTCCGTTGAGGCCCGCGGCCAGGACCAGCGAGAGCACGACGGTCAGCGGAACGTTGATCAGGAGGAACTCGGCCACGTTGAGAAAGGACTGCTGCACGTCCGGGTCGCCGAGGACCGTCCGGTAGTTCTCCAGTCCGACGAAGGGACGCTCCACCTCCACGCCGGGAGCGGCGAAGAAGTAGTCGTGGAAGCTGATCCACACCGCCAGGACGAGCGGATAGGCGAACACCGCGACCAGGAACAGCGCGTACGGCGCCGCCAGGGCGATCCCGATCGGCTGGCGGCCCACGAGGGCCGCCAGCCGACTGCGAGACCGGGCCCGGGGTGGCTTGCCCCGGACCTTCGTCTGCGTGGTCTGAGTCATGCCGGCCGGATCAGGACTGGCTGGCGAGCTCGTCGGCCTGATCGGCCGCGTTCGAGAGGGCGTCGTCCACCGGTTCCTTGCCGAAGATGACCGAGGAGGAGTAGGCGTCGCGGAAGGTCTGCCAGATCTCGATCGAGTTCGGGACGTTGGGCACCTCGACGGTGCGCGAGGCCTGGTCGGCGAAGTCGACGTACTCCGGGTGCTCCTTGAAGTAGTCGGGGTAGGTGCCCTGCAGGTCACTGCGGAGCGGCATCTGGCCGGTCATCTCCAGGAACTTGCCGTCCTGCTCCTCGCTGGTGGCGAACTTGAGGACCTCCCATGCGGTGCCCTGGTTGTCGCAAGCCGAGTAGAGCCCGATGTTCTTCGCGTCCGAGAAGGTGTAGGTGTCCTCCGGGCTGGTGCCGTCGGAGGTCGGAACGGGAACGGCGCCCCAGTCGACCGACTCGCCGTAGACGGCGATCGCCCAGGGACCGACGGTGGCCATCGCTGCCTTCTGGTCGAGGAAGGAGTCACCGTTGTAGACCTCCTTCTGGGCGAGGCCCTCGTCGTACATGGTCTGCCAGAAGTCGGCGACGGCCATGCCCTCCTCGGAGTCGAAGGCCGCCTGGTCGTCCTCGATCAGCTGCTCTCCCCCGGTTTCGGCCGCGAACATCGGATAGAAGTCGAACCAGGACTGGAAGAACTCGCTGGTCGGTGCCGGCCAGATGGCGGCCTGTGCGGCACCGCTGTCGACGATCTTGCGGCTCGTTGCGAGGAACTCGTCGTAGGTGGCCAGCGGCGGGTTCTCCGGGTCGATCCCCGCCTTCTTCATGAGGTCCTTGTTGTAGAAGATCATCACCGGGTTCGACTTCCAGGGGATCTGGTAGTACTGCCCGTCCGGCGACTGGTACTGCTGGGCCACGTCACCGCTGCGCGACTCGATGTAGTCGGTCCCGCCCTCGAACTGGTCCAGCGCGACCAGACCACCCTGCTTCTCGAACTGCGGCACGGCCGCGGGCGAGGTGTTGAACACCAGGCATGGTGCGTTGCCGGCGGTGATCGCGGCCCCGATGACCTCCTCGGACGTCTTGCCGGCGGGGATCTCCTGCGCGGTGACCTCCTCGTCGGGGTGGTCGGCGTTCCACTCCTTCACCATCGCCTTGCCCCAGGCGATCTCCTCCGGGTTGTTCGACAGCCACACCTTGATCGGGCCGGTGGCCGTGGCGGCGTTGTCGGAGTCTCCGGAGTCACCCCCGCACGCCGCGGTGGCGCCGAGCGCCAGCATCGTCAAGGTAGCGATAGCGACCTTCGATCTCATCTGTTTCTCCATTCGTGTGCTGCGGGTTAGGACTCGATGGCAAGGGACGTTCAGGACGGGGGAACCGGGCCGCTGGAACCACGGACGAGGAGCCGTGGCTGCGGTAGCCGGATGTCAGTGGGAGGGCGCTGGTCGACCAGCTCGAGCAGGCGCTTCGCGGCAGCTCGTCCCCAGCCGATGACGTCACTGCTGACCGAGGTCAGCGACGGCTGGACGTGCGCGGCGAGCTCGGTGTCCTCGTAACCGGTGATCGAGAGGCGCCCGGGTACGTCGATGCCACGGGAGGTGGCCACGGCCAGTCCCGCGATCGCCATCAGGTCGTTGGCGTAGACGATGGCGGTCGGCGGGTCGGCCAGGTCCAGCAGCTCCCGGGTGGCCGCAGCCCCGGCCTCGGCCGAGAAGTCGGTCTCGACGCACGGTCCCTCGGGCAGCCCTGCGGCCTCCAGGGTCGCCGCCCACGCGATGCGGCGCGACCTGCCGTGGACCATCTCCGGTAGGCCGGACACGTGCGCGACCCGGGTGTGACCGTGGGCGAGGAGGTGTTCCACGGCGGCGGCGATGCCGGGGCCGTCGTCGACACCGACCGCAGGCCAGTAGGCCTCGTCGAGGGCCGGTCCCACGATCACGGCGGGAAGGCCGAGCTCGGCGAGCAGGGCCGGGCGCTGGTCGTCGACGTACAGGTCGGTGACGAAGACGCCGTCCACCCTGCCCTCGTCGCTCAGCCGGCGGTAGCTCTGCTGTTCGCCCTCGTGCTGTGGCACCACCTGGAGCAGCAGCGCGTAACCGTGGTCGGACAGCTCGCTCTCCACGCCGGCGATGAAGGAGGGGAAGAAGGGGTCCGCGCGCAACGTCTCGGGCGGGCGGGCGATCACCAGTCCCATGGCGAGGGCCCGGGAGACCGACAGGGCACGAGCGCGCGAGCTGGGGGTCCAGCCGAGGTCACGTGCGGTGGCGAGGATGCGGGCCCGGGTGCTGGCGGACAAGCCCTCACGACCGTTGAAGGCGAACGAGACCGCACCCTTGGAGACGCCCGCAGCGCGGGCGACGTCCGTGATGGTGGGGCGCGGCATTACCCCCACCTAAACCGGTTTAGTAAACGCCTGTCAAGGGTTGACCGGGAATTCAACGGCCGACGAAGCGGTCAGCAGGCCGCGATCAGTCCCGGGTCGGGAC
Organism: Nocardioides sp.; assembly: GCA_035691135.1. Taxonomy (GTDB): domain Bacteria; phylum Actinomycetota; class Actinomycetes; order Propionibacteriales; family Nocardioidaceae; genus Nocardioides. The sequence continues at coordinate 7,402 of DASSJR010000063.1, forward strand.
CCGCACGCCGCGCTCGGTGGCGACCTGGACCGCGCGCTCGTACCCCGCGTCCACGTGCCGGATCACGCCCATGCCCGGGTCGTTGGTGAGCACCCGCTCGATCTTCTGTGCGGCCAGCTCGGTGCCGTCGGCAACGCAGACCTGGCCGGCGTGGATGGAGCGGCCCATGCCCACGCCGCCGCCGTGGTGGATCGAGACCCAGGAAGCTCCTGACGCGGTGTTGACGAGCGCGTTGAGGAGCGCCCAGTCGGCGATCGCGTCGGAGCCGTCGAGCATTCCCTCGGTCTCGCGGTAGGGCGAGGCGACCGAGCCGCAGTCGAGGTGGTCGCGGCCGATCACGACGGGTGCCGTCAGCTCGCCCGAGGCCACCATCTCGTTGAACTTGAGTCCGGCGAGGTGGCGCTCGCCGTACCCCAGC
>DASSJR010000064.1:0-8870 GCA_035691135.1 Nocardioides sp.
GAACATCGGGCTCGGCAACATCCAGTTCGTCACCGTGCCGTGGAAGTACGACCAGCGCCCCGAGTACCGCGGCCGCGTCACCTGGCTGCCGCAGGCCAGGCAGCTGTGGGACAAGATCGCGGCCGACGAGCCGCTGACGAAACGAATGAGCAGCGACGCCATCAGCGCCGCCAAGCCGACCGGCTCGGAGTCCAAGAAGCCCGGCCAGACCCCCTCCAAGTCGCCCGCGGTCTCCCAGGACGAAGCCGAGGAAGCCGCCGCCAACGGGCTGTGCGCATGAACAACCCTGACGAGTCAGCCGAGGCGCGTCGGCGCCGGATCGCCGAGGTGTTCGGGGACGTCCTGCCGGACACGACCGGTGATGAGCGGGACCCCGACGCCACGGACGAACGCCGGGACGGCGACAGCTGGCTGCGCGCCCAGGTGCCGCCGCACCACGGCTGAGCCGCGCTCAGACGCCGGCTCCCCCCGTCGTGCCGCCCTCGCGGCCGGCGAGCAGGTCGCGGATCTGGGTCAGCAGCTCGACGTCCGCTGGGGTGCCGGGCTCGTCGGCGGGGAAGTACCTCTCCTTCGCCTTCGTGTAGGGAACCACGATGAGGAAGTAGACGACCGCGGCCAGGATCAGGAACGAGATCACGGCCGTGATCCAGGCCCCGACCGAGACGCCTCCCGGCGCGTAGTTGGAGAAGTCGGGCTGGCCGCCAACCTTGCCGATGATGTCCATGATCAGTGCGACAGTCGCCGTGACTACGGCCGCGAACGCGAGGCCCATGATGAAGGCCACGGCCAGCTCGACCAGGTTGCCCTTGAGTATGAAGTTCTTGAATCCAGTCATTGCTCAACGCTAGTGGGAGAACGCATAGGTCAGGAAGAGTCGCACGCTGGCGTCGGTCAGGGTGGTCACCTCCGTCGGCGAGGCCCCCACGACCACGAGCCCCCCGGCCTGGCCGGATCCGGTGGTGTCTGTCGACGGACGGGGCAGGGCCAGGACCGGGACACCGGTGGCCACCACCGAGGCGCCTGAGCTCTGCGGGTCGGTGCCGATCAGGTCGATCCGGTCACCCACCTCCAGCAGCTCCACCATCCCGGCGTCGGGCAGGCGCACGGGCACGGCGGTCAGCCCCGGCTCGCCTGCGGTCAGGGCGGGCCCCAGCAGTCGAACGTCGGTGACCGGCTCGCCCCGCCTGACCGGTGAGGCCAGGGTTCGGCCGACCGCGTCCCGGGTCGCCCCGCTCGGAACCGAGTCCGGGGCGAAGTCGAGGGTGACCAGGTCGTCGCTGCCGAGCACCGCGCCCGCGGGTAGGTCCCGCGCCGCGGTGACCACGCCGACCGAGGGCGGGGGAGGAGCGGTCGCGGCCTGCACACCTGCGGCCACCGCGACCCCGGTCAGCAGGGCGGCCAGCAACCGGCGTCGGGCCAGTACCGCGCGGCGTACCCGCCGGAAGAGGCGGGCGGGGCGTCGATCGGCCAGCTGGAGCATGACCCGACGCTAGGAGAGATCCGGGTGACCTGCAGGCGTCCTCCACAGCCCGCCGAGCCGGCGCTATTGCTAGAGCCCGGGACGCCGAGTCGGCGCTACTGCTAGAGCCCGGGGCGCCGAGCCGTCGCGAGTTACCTCCCCCGCTTCGCTCCTCCGGTAACTCACGCCTGCTCGGCTGTCAGCTGCTTGCGGTTTCCTTGGGCTTGCTCGCCGCTGGGGTTTCTGACTTCGTGGAGCCGGAGTCTGACGACTCGCTCTTGGAACCGGTCTCTGACTTCTGCGGCGTCCGGGAGTCGGTGCGGTAGAAGCCGGAGCCCTTGAACACCACACCCACCGCGTTGAACACCTTGCGCAGCCGGCCGGAGCACTCGGGGCACTCGCTCAGCGCGTCGTCGGAGAAGCTCTGGAACTGCTCGAAGGCGTGCCCGCACTCTCGGCAGGCGTACTGGTAGGTCGGCACGAGTCGGATCCTTTGGACTTCGGGGTGGCGCACGGGGGAGCGGGCTGGCACTCACCCCGGACGACTGCCAATGGTACGGCACAATGGCCAGCACCATGGCCGACCAGACCAAGTCCGACCCCTCGGACGAACGCTCCTGGCGGCAGACCTTCCGGAGCTGGCCTGGCTCCGCGAGGGCGTCGGTGTACGCGGTCGTGGTGGTGGTGCTGCTCCTGGTCGCCGGCCTGGTGACCAGCTTCGTCTTGACCCATCGGCCGCTCCCGCAGACGACCGGCGAGCTCGAGGTGCCGGGGCTGGAGGGCGAGGTCACCGTCGTCCGCGACGACTACGGCATCCCGCAGCTCTACGGCGACTCGGTGAACGACCTGATGCGGGCGCAGGGGTACGTGCACGCACAGGAGCGGTTCTACGAGATGGACATCCGTCGGCACCTCACCGCCGGCCGCCTCTCGGAGCTGTTCGGCGAGACCGCCCTGGAGACGGACGAGCTGATCCGGACCATGGGCTGGCGCCGGGTCGCCGAGCGGGAGCTCGCCCTCGTCGGGCCGGACACCCGGGCGGCTCTCGAGGCGTACGCCGACGGCGTCAACGCCTACGTCGCCGACCGGTCACCGGAGGAGCTCGGGTTCGAGTACACCGTCCTGGGCGCGGGCGGCCTCGACTACCGACCCGAGCCCTGGACGACGGTCGACTCGCTGGCCTGGCTCAAGGCCATGGCCTGGGATCTGCGCGGCAACATGACCGACGAGATCGACCGCGCCCTCACCCTCGCCGATCACAGTCCTGAGCAGGTCCGGCAGCTCTACCCGCCCTACCCCTACGACGACCACGCCCCCATCGTGGGACAGGGGGCAGTGGTCGACGGCGTCTACGAGCAGGACGCCACCGGGCCGGGGACCCGGCTGCCGCAGCGGCCGGCGTACCCCTCCGGCGCCCGCGAAGTCCTGCGAGACGTGCACGGCCTGACCGACCGGATGCCTGCGTTGCTGGGCTCAGGTGACGGGATCGGCAGCAACGCGTGGGCTGTCGACGGCGACCACTCCGCCACCGGCGAACCGTTGCTCGCCAACGACCCGCACCTGGGGGTGTCGGTGCCGGGCATCTGGATGCAGATGGGACTGCACTGCCGCGACGTGTCGGAGGACTGCCCGCTGGACGTCGCCGGGTTCACCTTCTCCGGTGTCCCGGGTGTGGTCATCGGCCACAACGCCGACATCGCCTGGGGCTTCACCAACCTGGGGCCGGACGTGAGCGATCTCTACCTGGAGCGGGTGCAGGGCGACCGCTGGCGGTACGACGGCGGCTGGCGGCAGGTGCGGACGCGCACCGAGAGGATCGAGGTGCGCGACGGCGACGACGTCGAGCTCACGGTGCGCTCGACCCGCCACGGCCCGCTCCTCTCCGACGTCTCCGACGACTACGCCCAGGTCGGCCGGGAGGCGCCGGTCGACCATCCCGAACCCCGCGGGGAGGGGTACGCCGTGTCGCTGGCGTGGACCGGCCTGCAACCCGCGCCGACCGCCGACGCGATCCTGCGCCTCGACCTCGCGACCGGCTGGGACTCCTTCCGGAAGGCCGCGGCCCGCTTCGACATCCCCGCCCAGAACATGGTCTACGCCGACCGGGAGGGACACATCGGCTACCAGGCGCCCGGCCGGATCCCGATCCGCAAGTCCGGCAACGACGGCAACCTGCCCGCCGAGGGCTGGCGCCCCGATGACGACTGGACCGGTCACTACGTGCCGTTCGAGGGCCTGCCCAACGTGCTCGACCCGGAGGAAGGGTTCATCGTCACGGCCAACCAGGCGGTGGTCGACAAGGACTACCCGTTCCACCTCACCGACGACTGGGACCGGGGTTACCGCTCCCAGCGGATCCGCGACGTGCTCCTCGAGAAGGGCGAGCTCTCGATCGCCGAGATGCAGCAGCTGCAGCTCGACAACCGCAACCCGGTTGCACCCGCGCTCACCCCCTACCTGCTCGAGATCGAGCTGCCCACGAGCTACTGGGACGACGGCCAGGACCTGCTGCGCGGTTGGAACTACTCCCAGGACGCCGACAGCGCGGCGGCGGCGTACTTCAACGTGGTGTGGCGCACCCTGCTGGCCCGGACCTTCCACGACGATCTGCCCGAGGAGGTCTGGCCCGACGGCGGCCAGCGCTGGATGGCCGTGGTCACCCGCCTGCTGAGCCGGCCGGCCGACCCGTGGTGGGACGACTCGACCACCGACGGGGAGGTGGAGACCCGCGACGACATCCTCGCGGACGTGCTCCGCGACGCGCGCGACGAGCTGACCCGGCTCCGGTCCCGTAACGCCGAGGAGTGGACGTGGGGCCACCTCCACCACCTCGACCTGACCAACCAGACGCTCGGTACCTCTGGCGTCGGCCTGGTCGAGGCCCTGGTCAACCGCGGTCCGTGGGAGGTCGGCGGCGGGGGCTCCGCGGTCGACGCGACGTCCTGGGACGCAGTCGAGGGGTACGCCGTCACGGCGGCGCCGTCGATGCGGATGGTGGTGTCGTTGCGCGACTTCGACGAGTCCCGCTGGATCAACCTGACCGGGGTGTCAGGCCACCCGTTCAGCGAGCACTACACCGACCAGACCGACCTGTGGGCCGAGGGTCAGACGCTGCCGTGGGCGTTCTCGGCCGACGGGGTCGAGAGGGCAGGCACCTCGAAGCTCAACCTGGTGCCCGGCGAAAGCGAGTGATCCCGGTCGGCGTCGCCGCCGCCACCACCGCACGGTCGTGCGGCGCGACCGGGACCTCGCGCCCGACCTCGCCGTCGTAGAGCAGCACGCAGGTGAAGGTTCCGGCCGGCACCCGGGCCAGTGCGCGGTCGTAGCTGCCGCCGCCCCGACCGAGCCGGAAGCCCGCGTGCGACACCGCCAGACCAGGCACCAGCACCACGTCGGCGGTGGCGATCGCGTCCACACCCAGGCGGGGACCTGCGGGCTCGAGAATGCCTCGCCGGGCCGGCAGCAGCGCGCTCTCACCCTCGTAGACCGCCCAGTCGAGGTCGTCGTCGGGCAGCAGCACCGGGAGGATCACCCGTTTTCCCGCGTCGACCAGGGTGTCGAGCAGGATCCCGGTGCCCGGCTCGGCCGCGGTCGAGACGTACGCCGCGACCGTGGCCGCCCGGCGTACCTCCGGCTCGGCGAAGAGGTGCCCGGTGATCGCGGTGCCGGCCGCGCCCAGCTCGGCGACGGCCAGCCGCTTGCGCACCGTGACGATCTGATCCCGCAGCGCGAGCTTGGCCGCGCGGGGCCCGGTGGCGGAGTCGCGGGGCCGATGTGGTTCTGGCACGGCGCCAGCCTACGATCGAGTCCATGGGAAGCGCTGGCCTGAATATCGCACGCGACAAGATGATCGCGGCCGGTATCAACGAGACGGCGATCGAGACGTTCGCCCACTACTACCGACTCCTGGAGGCCGGCGAGACCGGCATGATCCCGGAGTCCGCCATCGAGCCACTCGACATGGAGCGGCTGGCCGACGTGGAGGTCCCCGAGGAGGACGGCGCGGCTGCCCTCGCAAAGACCGCGATCATCAAGCTCAACGGCGGTCTCGGCACGTCGATGGGCATGGACCGCGCCAAGTCGCTGCTGTGCGTGCGGCGAGGGCTGTCCTTCCTCGACATCATCGCCCGCCAGGTGCTCCACCTGCGCAAGCAGTACGACGCTCCGCTGCCGCTGATCTTCATGAACAGCTTCCGCACCTCCGCCGACACGCTCGAGGCGCTGGCCCGCTACGAGGACCTGGAGGTCGAGGGACTGCCGCTGGAGTTCCTGCAGAACAAGGAGCCCAAGCTGCTGGTCAAGGATCTCTCGCCCGTGAGCCATCCGCGCGACCCCGAGCTGGAGTGGTGCCCGCCCGGCCACGGCGACCTCTACACCGCCCTGCACGGCACCGGTCTGGTCGACCAGCTCATCGAGGCCGGTTACGACCGTGTCTTCGTGTCCAACTCCGACAACCTGGGTGCGGTCCCGGACGCCCAGGTGGCCGGCTGGTTCGCCGACTCCGGCGCCCCGTTCGCGATCGAGGCCGTCAGGCGCACGCCCTCCGACCGCAAGGGCGGCCACTTCGCCCTGCGTCGTAGCGACGGGCGGATCGTGCTCCGCGAGACCGCTCAGACCCTCGACGAGGACAAGGAGGCGGTCGCCGACCTCGAGCGGCACCGCTTCACGTCGACCAACAACCTGTGGTTCGACCTGCGCGCGATGCAGAACGAGCTCGAGCGGCGCAGCGGGATCCTCGGCCTGCCGCTGATCCGCAACGTCAAGCACGTCGACCCCAGCGACTCCTCCACGCCCGAGGTGATCCAGATCGAGACCGCGATGGGAGCCGCGATCGAGATCTTCGAGGGCGCCCGCACCATCGAGGTGAGTCGTGACCGGTTCGTGCCCGTGAAGACCACCAACGACCTGCTGCTGCTGCGCTCCGATGTCTACGACCTCGGCCGCGACTTCGTGCTCGACCAGTCGGCCGACGGCGTACCGTTCGTCGACCTCGACAGCGAGTACTACAAGCGGGTCGGCGAGTTCGACAAGCGGTTCCCCGAGGGTGCGCCCTCGTTGAAGAAGGCGAAGTCCCTGACCGTCGAGGGCGACTGGACCTTCGGGCACGGGGTGCGGGTGGTCGGCAACGTGTCGCTGACCGCCGAATCCGCGCAGCGGGTCGCGCCCGAGACGGAGCTGACGGATGGGTGACCGCGTCGCCACCGTCGACCAGCTCCTGGACCGGATCCTCGACCACATCGAGCCGTTGAAGGACTTCCCCCAGCCTCTCCTCGAAGCGCTGGACCTGCCCTCTGCCGAGGAGGTCGTCGCCCCGATCGACCTGCCGTCCTTCGACAACTCCGGCATGGACGGGTACGCCGTCCGGCTCGCCGACGTCGTCGGGGCGAGCGAGGAGGCGCCGGTCCACCTGCCGGTGGTCGGCGAGATCGGGGCGGGCCAGGCCGGGATCCTCGCGATGTCGCCCGGCACGGCGGTGAAGATCATGACCGGCGCCCCGCTGCCCACTGGCGCCGACTCGGTGGTCCCCTACGAGTGGACCGACCGGGGCGTGGCGCAGGTCCGGATCTTCCAGGCGCCCACGGAGGGCCAGCACGTCCGGCGGGCCGGCGAGGACGTCTCGGTCGGCGACGTCCTGATCGAGCACGGCAGCGTGCTCGGGCCACGCCACCTCGGCCTGCTGGCCAGCGTCGGCCGGTCGACGGTCCGGTCGCGGCCCCGGCCGCGTGTGGTGATCCTGTCCACCGGCTCGGAGCTGCGCGACCCCGGGGCGCCGCTCGGCCACGACTCCATCTACGACGGCAACTCCTGGTTGCTCGCGGCAGCCGCGCGCCGGGCTGGTGCCATCGCCTACCGGGTCGGCATCGTGCCCGACGAGCCGCGTGCCTTCATGGATGCGCTGAGCGACCAGCTGGTGCGCGCCGACGTGGTCGTCACCAGTGGCGGGGTCTCGCAGGGCGACTACGACGTGGTCAAGGAGGCCCTCGCCCCGACCGGCTCGGTGTGGTTCGGCTCGGTCGCGATGCAGCCGGGCAAGCCGCAGGGGTTCGGGCTGGTCGGTGAGGAGCGGGTCCCGATCTTCACGCTGCCGGGCAACCCGGTGTCGTCGTACGTCTCGTTCGAGGCGTTCGTGCTGCCCGCGATCCGCAAGTTGATGGGCCGCACGCCCTACAGCCGTCCGACGACCCGGGCCCGGCTCACCCACCCGATCTCCTCGCCCGAGGGGCGTCGGCAGTTCGTGCGCGGCTCTTACGAGGTGGACCGCGGCGGTCCGTTCGTGTCGCCGGTCGGCGGCCACGGCTCGCACCTGATCGGTGACCTCGCCGGTTCGAACGCCTTCATCGTGGTGCCCGAGGACGTCACCTCCGTCACGGCGGGGGAGCAGGTGCAGGTCGCGCTGCTGGACGAGGACTTCTGATGGCCGAGCGAGGGGCTCGCCTCACCCACGTCGACGAGGCGGGGGCCGCGCGGATGGTCGACGTGTCCGGCAAGGACGTGACGTCCCGCGTGGCCAGCGCATCGGGACGGGTCCTGGTGTCGGCCGAGGTGATCGGCCTGCTGCGCGGAGAGGGCGTCCCCAAGGGCGACGCGCTCGCGGTCGCCCGGCTGGCGGGGATCATGGGCGCCAAGCAGACGCCCTCGCTGATCCCGCTCTGCCATCCGCTCGCGATCTCCGGTGTCACCGTCGACCTCACTGTGGGCGATGACTCGGTCGACATCACCGCCACCGTTCGCACCACCGACCGGACGGGCGTGGAGATGGAGGCCCTGACGGCGGTGTCCGTCGCCGCGCTCACCGTGGTCGACATGGTGAAGGCGGTCGACAAGGGGGCCGTGATCACCGACGTCCGTGTCGAGTCGAAGTCGGGCGGCAGGTCGGGCGACTGGACCCGGGCGTGAACTTCCGATGACGATGCGCGCCGACGTGGTGGTCGCCTCCAACCGCGCCGCCTCCGGTGTCTACGAGGACCAGACCGGCCCGCTGATCGTGACCTTCCTCCAGGAACTCGGGTTCACCGTCGACGCGCCGGTCGTCGTACCCGACGGCGAGCCGGTGGGCGCCGCCATCTCGGCCGCCGCCGAGGGCGGAGCACGTCTGGTGCTGACCACCGGCGGCACCGGCCTCACGCCGACCGACCGCACCCCCGAGGAGACCCGCGCGCTGCTGGACTTCGAGGTGCCGGGCATCGCCGATGCGATCCGGTCCGCGGGTGTCGACGCCGGTGTGCCCACCGCCGTGCTCTCGCGCGGGCTCGCGGGTGTGGTCGGCGAGTGCCTGGTCGTGAACCTCCCCGGGTCGCGGGGCGGGGTCAAGGACGGGCTGGCCGTCCTCGAGCCGATCCTGCTCCACGCGGTCGAGCAGGTCGTGGGGAGTGACCATTGAGGCCGTGGCCGGCCCGTCTGCACGACGGTG
>DASSJR010000065.1:0-3241 GCA_035691135.1 Nocardioides sp.
ACGGCACTCGAGACGGCGCGGCTGCCGGCGAGCACGCCGTCGGCGACGAGCGGGACGAGGGTGCGGGAGACGCCGAAGGAGATGCCGACGCCGGGGTAGGTCGTCCGGCCGTCGCTGGCCAGGGCGTCGTAGCGACCGCCGCCTCCCACGGACTTCAGGCGTTCGTAGCCCGCCATGAAGATCTCCACGACGGTGCCCGTGTAGTAGTCGAGGCCGCGGGCGATCCGGAGGTTGGCTTCGACGGTCACCTGCTCACCGGCGGTCGCGGCGCACCCCTCGACCACCGCAGCCAGCTCGTCGAGACCGATGTCGAGCAGCTCGTCCTTCACCCCGAGCGCCCGGACGCGCTCGACGAAGGAGGTGTCCGGGACCCGGATCGTGGCCAGCTCCAGGCAACGGGAGGCCTGCTCCGGGGTCGCACCCGCGAGCCCGACCAGCTGGTCGGCGACCGCCTCGGGCGGGAGCTTGTCCAGCTTGTCGATCACCCGGATGGCGGTGGTCAGGTCAGTGAGCCCGAGGCCGCGGTAGAAGCCCTGGATCAGCTTGCGGTTGTTGAGCTGGAACGACAGCTTCGGCAGCGGCAGCCCGCTGAGCGCCTCCACCATCACCCGCATCACCTCGATGTCGTGGTGGAAGGGAAGCTCGCCCTGGCCCACCACGTCGATGTCGGCCTGGGTGAACTGGCGATAGCGCCCCTCCTGCGGACGCTCGCCGCGCCAGGCGGGCTGGATCTGGTAGCGGCGGAACGGGAAGTCGAGCTTGCCGGCGTTCTCGAGCACGTAGCGGGCGAACGGCACCGTGAGGTCGAAATGGAGGCCCAGGCCGGAGTCACCCTCGCCCTCCTCGGCGTGCAGTCTCCGCAGGACGTAGATCTCCTTGTCGATCTCGCCGCCCTTGGCCAACCGGTCGAGCGGCTCGACCACCCGGGTCTCGATGCCCGCGAATCCGTGCAGCTCGAAGGTCCGTCGCAGTCTCTCGACCACCTGTGCTTCAACGGATCGCTGCGCGGGCAGCAGCTCGGGGAACCCGCTGAGCGGGGTGGGTCTGGCCATGACCTCAGAGTCCCCGGGTGACGCGCCCGGCCTCGTGCCCGCCCTGCAGCTCGAGGAGGAAGGGGTTGCTCGCGCGTTCGCGGCCGATCGACGTCTGCTCACCGTGGCCGGGCAGCACCACGATGTCGTCGGCCAGGGTCAGCACCTTGTCCTTCAGGCTGCGCAGCATCGTCGGGTGGTCACCGCCGGGCAGGTCGGTCCGGCCGATCGAGCCCGCGAAGAGCAGGTCGCCCGAGAACATCACCTCGGACACGCCCTGCTCGCCGTACTCGCTTCGGAAGGTGACCGAACCCTCGGTGTGACCGGGAGTGTGGTCGACGAGGAAGGACAACCCGGCGAGCTCGAGTGCCTGCCCGTCGGCGAGCTCGCGTACGTCGTCCGGCTCCGCCCACTCGTAGTTGCCACCGAGCAGCATCTGGGTGGTCTCGCGGCTCATGCCCGCCATCGGGTCGGTGAGGAGGTGGCGGTCGTCAGGGTGGATCCAGGCGGTGGAGTCGTAGGTGCCGGCAACGGGGGCGACGCACCACATGTGGTCGACGTGGCCGTGGGTGACCAGGACCGAGACCGGCTTGAGCCGGTGCTCGCGGACCACCTGGTCGACGCCCTCGGCAGCGTCCTTCCCCGGGTCGATGACGACGCACTCGTTGCCCGCCGCGGTGGCGACGACGTAGCAGTTGGTCCCCCAGGGACCTGCGGGAAAGCCGGCGATGAACACTCCGCAGACCCTACCGAGAGTCGCGCCCGCCGACCCAGCCGCCTGCCACCGGGTGACTAGCATGGCCCCGTCCGGGTGCGCTGTGCCGCCCGACCGATCGATAAGGAGTCCCGTGACGAGTCATCCGTGGGGTCGTGTCGCCGACGACGGGACGGTCTACGTCAAGACCGCCGACGGCGAACGCTCGGTGGGCCAGTACCCCGAGGGCACGCCCGACGAGGCCCTCAAGTTCTTCACCGAGCGCTACGACGCCCTGGAGTTCGAGGTCGGCCTGCTGGAGCAGCGGGTCAGGGCAGCGAAACTCTCCCCCGACGAGGCCGCGACCTCGGTCCGAACGGTGCGTGCGCAGGTGGTGGACGCCAACGCGGTCGGTGACCTCGCCTCCCTCGTCGCCCGCCTCGACGCGCTCGGACCGGTGATCGATCAGCAGCGCGAGGCCCGCAAGGTCGAGCGGGCGCAGCGTGCCGCCGAGTCGAAAGCCGCGAAGGAAGCGCTGGTGGCCGAGGCCGAGAAGATCGCCGCCGGCAACGACTGGCGTGGCGGCGCCAACCGGCTGCGCGACCTCCTCGACCGGTGGAAGGCGCTGCCCCGGATCGACCGCGCCTCCGACGACGCCCTCTGGCGCAGGTTCTCGACGGCGCGCACCGCCTACACCCGACGCCGCAAGTCGCACTTCGCCGAGCAGCAGGAGAAGCGGGACGCCTCCCGGGTGGTCAAGGAGAAGCTGGCCAAGGAGGCCGAGTCGCTCGCCGACTCACGAGAGTGGGGGCCCACGGCGGGTCGCTTCCGGGACCTGATGAAGCAGTGGAAGGCTGCCGGACCCGCGCCCCGCGACGCGGAGGAGGCGTTGTGGAAGCGGTTCCGCGGCGCCCAGGACACGTTCTTCGGCGCGCGCGACGCGGCCACCGCCGAGCAGGACAAGGAGTTCGCGGCCAACGCCGAGGTCAAGGAGCGGCTCCTCGCCGAGGCCGAGGCCCTGGTGCCGGTCACCAACCTCGAGGCCGCCAAGGCAGCCATGCGCGACATCGCCGAGCGGTGGGAGGCGGCGGGCAAGGTGCCGCGCGACCGGATCAAGGAGCTCGAGGGCCGGATCCGCAAGGTCGAGCAGGAGATCCGGAGCGTCGAGGAGGAGCAGTGGCGTCGTACCGACCCGGAGAAGTCGGCGCGGGCCGACGACATGGTCTCCAAGCTCGAAGCCGCGCTGGCCAGCATCCAGGCCGAGCTCGACGCCGCTCGCAGCGCCGGTGACGAGAAGAAGGTGCGCGAGCTCGAGGAGAACCTCGCCTCGCGCCAGTCCTTCCTCGACATGGCCCGCAAGGTCTCCGCCGACTACAGCTGACCCGGCGCGAACGCACGCCCGCCGGACGTCGACCCGGCGTGGACTGCCACCACTCGTCCACATCGTGGCGTGCGCGGAGTTTCTCCACAGACAGTCCGTCCGCTCCTGCGAGGTCGCAGAACTCGGGGCAGCGTG
>DASSJR010000066.1:0-6696 GCA_035691135.1 Nocardioides sp.
ACGACGATGCCGTGGCGCACGACCTCCACCCTGACATTCGTGTTCGCCGGGTACCCGGCCAGCCCGATCATGTCGGTGCCGGTGAAGACCTCGATGCTGCGCCCGGCGCCGACCGCACCGTCGGCTGAGAGGACGGGCATCGTCACCGCGACCATGGCTCCCGCAGCCGCGGCAGCCCGCAGTCCACGGCCACTCCGGTTACGCCGGTGCACCCTGCTCGATCGAGTCGGCTCCGCGCGCCAACGCATGATTCGTTCCATCAGTCTTGCTCCCGTCCACCCCTGGCGTCACTGGTGCCGGAAATGACTCCCGAGCTCCCGGACGTCCGCGGACAACATGGCGCCCAACCGTCAAGCAGGCGTTAAAAAGCTGCGCGGTGCGCGGCGGTCAGGGACGGGGCTCGGTCGCGGAGTAGAGGTCGCGGATGACGTCCTCGATCGCCGGCTCCTGGATGGAGAGGTCGGCGACGTCGTACGCCGCCGCGACGGCGGCCACGATCGGGGCTGCGCTGGCGTCGGCCGGGAATGACAGCCACTGACGGGGACCTTCGACCTTCCAGGCGACGGCGCCGGGCACCTCGATCGCCGGGCCTGTGTCGACCAGGTCCACGACGAGGGTGCGGGTGGACCCGCCCCGACGGTGCAGGTCGGTGAGCGGCCCGTCGAAGATCGCGGTCCCGTGGTCGATCACGATCACCCGGCGGCACAGCGCCTCGATGTCCTGGAGGTCGTGGGTGGTGAGCAGGAGCGTCGTGCCGCGTTCGGCGTTGAGTCGGCGCAGGAACTCACGCAGTCGGCCCTTGCTGATCACGTCCAGCCCGATCGTCGGCTCGTCCAGGTAGAGGATCTCGGGGTCGTGCAGCAAGGCCGCGGCGATGTCGCCCCGCATCCGCTGGCCGAGGCTCAGCTGGCGGACTGGGGTGTCGAGCAGTGGGCCCAGGTCAAGCAGCTCCAGGAACTCGTCGAGGTTGCGACGGAACCGGCCGTCCGGGACGCGGTAGATCTTCTGCAGCAGGCCGAAGGAGTCGCGCAGGGGCAGGTCCCACCACAGCGTGGTCCGCTGGCCGAAGACCACGCCGATCCGGCGCGCCAGGTCGGTGCGGCGGGCACTCGGTTCGAGCCCGGCCACGCGGATCTCGCCGGAGGTCGGGACGAGGATGCCGGTGAGCATCTTGATCGTCGTGGACTTCCCGGCGCCGTTGGGCCCGATGTAGCCCACCATCTCGCCTGCCGCGATGGAGAACGAGAGGTCATGCACTGCCGGAACGATCGCGGGCGCGCGTCGCAGCCCGCGGCTCCGGCGTCGAACGACGAAGGTTCGCTCCAGGTCGCGCACCTCGATGAGGCTCACGGTCAGCTCCCCGTGGAGGTGTAGTGGCGGACACCGGACCGCCAGATGAGCAAGGCCCCTGCGAGGGAGACCATCGCCGCGATCGGTGAGCAGAACTGCAGCCACGTGGGCAGCCCGAAGGGGTCCTCGCGGCCGAGCAGGTAGAGGCAGGGGTACCAGTTGACGAAGGCGATCGGCAGCACGAAGGTCAGCGCGAGCATGATCTCGCGAGGGAAGATGCTGAGCGGGTACTCCGTCATGGTGTTGCCGCCGTAGGTGAACGCGTTGGCGAACTCGCTCGAATCGGTCGTCCAGAACTGGATGCAGGAGAAGCCGGTGAACAAGGCGAAGAAGATCACCGTCGAGCTCACCACCATCATCAGGGCCACCAGGACGCGGGCCGGCGTCCAGTCGACGTACGTCGCCGCCCAGCCGAAGACGATCCCCGCCTGGGTGATCCGGCCGAGCCGCCGCAGGGTGAACTGGTCAGCGCACACCTGCACCAGCAGTGGCACCGGCTTGGTGAGCATCTGGTCGAGGCGGCCGGTCCGTACGTAGATCCCGATCCGCTCCACGCTCCCGATCAGGGTGTCGGCCATCCCGATGCCCACACCCGTCGCGCCGTAGAGCAGGGCGATCTCGCGCAGCCCGAACCCGCCGAGGCTGTCGATGCTGGCGAACATCACCCAGATCCCGACGAAGTCGAGAGCGGTGATGAGGAGGCTGCCGAGGATCAGCATGAGGAAGGACGTGGGGTAGGCCCAGGCCGCCCGCACCCAGAGGATGGCGATGTCGACGTAGCTTCGCGCCGGCGCGACGACGCCCATGGAGCCGTCAGCCACCCTGGAGCACCACCTTCCGGGTCGCCGCGCGGAGCACGAGGGCGCAGCAGGCGAGCAGCGCGAGCGCCCAGGTCAGCTGGAACCCGATCGCCGCCAGCACGTCGGCGCCCGGGTACTGGCCCAGCCAGAGGTCGTTGGGCACCTGGATGATGGCCGACCACGGGAGAGCCGTGGCCAGGGTCCCGAGCCAGCCGGGGAAGAGAACCAAGGGCAGCACCATTCCGCTGAAGAACAACGCCAGCGCGCCGCTCAGGACCCGCGGCCCGGAGGCATCCAGCAGCCAGAAGGCCGTCGAGGCGACCAGGAACCGGAGCGCGAAGCTGACGGTCACGGCGAGCGGCAGGCTGAGCAGGAAGGCCGCGGCGGCCAGCGGACCTGCCGGCATCCGGATGTCGAAGAGCAGGATGCCGATGAAGGTGGGCGCGACCCCGCGCGTGAGCAGGTGGTACGTCGCGCGGCCGAGGTCACCGGCGAGGTACCACCCGAGCAGCCCGACCGGGCGGTACAGGTCGATGGCGACGTCTCCGGTGCGGATCCGCTCGGCCAGGTCGTCGGTGGTGCCGCCGCCCCAGAGGGCGACCGTCATCAGCAGGGCCTGGCCGAGCCAGACGTAGGTGACCGCGTCGGTCGCGTCGTACCCGCCCGCGTCGTGGTTCTCGTGCCACAGGGCGAGGTAGGCGAAGGAGTAGATGACGCCGAAGACGGAGTTGGTGAAGATCCCCGCCAGGGTGGCGGCGGTGTAGGTGGAGTACCGCCGGAACGCTCGCGTCGCGACCGCGACGTGGAGCATGGCCGACCTCCGGGCTCGAGTGGGAGAGCGGGCATCATCTCACCCTCACCTGGGATCGGGCCGGACGTCAGGTGGGGTCGCCGAGGTTCACGACCCCCACCACCCGGCCCTGGGCGTCCCGCCGAATCGCCACGCCGGCGAGGTTGGCGCGCGGCTTCATCAGCACGGCGCGGTGGCCCGGCGAGTGCATCCAGGCCCGGACCATCGCGCGCGGGGTGAGACCTCCGGCGCCGCGGGCCAGCGTCTCGCCGGTCCAGTGGAGGTTGCACGCACTGAGGACGCGGTACTGGTTGCGGTGCTCGAGCCGGCCACTCTGGGCCAGGTACTCGGCCCAGCGCTCGGATTGACGGTCGAGACAGGTCTGGTAGACCCGGAGCTTCCGCAGCCCGGCCCGCGCCCGGGCGACGTTGATCCTCGCGACGACTCGATTCGCGTACTCGCCGGGGTGGGACCCCGCGTTCACCGAATAGTCGGGCGCCGGGACCCGGCTGACCGAGGCCTGCGCCGGCGCCAGAGTCGCCGCGACGACCAGGGCCGAGGCCGTCAGAGCGGATGCTGCGCGTACGAGCAGCTGCATGGGTCCTCCCGAGATGAGCGGCCACCCGTTTCTTGAGCGACCGGCAAGGATCCTTCAACCAGTTTTTCAAGGATCCTTCAAGATGGCGGAAACAGCAACCATCCGTTCGGCCAGGACCCCATAGTTCCCCCGGGTCATTTCGCTCACCCTCAAGGCCGACTCAAGGAAGGCCAAGGGATTCCACCAGCCTCCCTGAAGGCTTCTTAAGTCTCCTTCGGGCACTGTGCCCCGCGCGGTGCAATGGAGTTCTCACTCGGAAACCTCGGGGTGGATTGCGACACGTGCTCGGGACCGGTCGCCGTATCAGGACGGACGGACTTCCCATGACCGCCACAGCGCGCCTCAAACAACTACTCTTCATCGTGGCCGCCCTTGCCCTCGTCGGGCTCGGGCTGGTGGCGGCGGTCTCCACCGCCAGCCCCGCACGGGCCACGGACACAACGCCATGCGTACCGAGCGAGGACACGCTGTCAGCGTGGGCCGACGACGGCGCGCCATTCATCGTGCACGGCGACGCAACTCCGCCGGCTGATCCCGACGGCACTGACGAAACCAGCACGACCAACCTCGTGCGGTACGTCCAGGTGGGTGAGTCGAAGCACGTCACCCAGGAGGCGGTCGCCGGGACTCCAGGCACCGCGTCGCAGTGGTGGAACTTCTCGCCGAACAAGGACCAGGGGCCGCTCGTGGGCGAGCCCTCCTTCCCGACGGACGCACGCGGCACCTGGCAGGGCCCCCACACCGAGGGCGGACCGGACCAGGACCTGACGGGCACGTTCCTGTCGGGCCAGGGCAACGCGTCGTGGTTCCACCGCGAACCAGGCACGGAAGGCACGCCCGGACAGGACGAGGTCTCCCACACTGACTACACGTGGCAGAAGCAGACGCGGACCTTCACCGAGGGCGTTGACTGCCCGCCGCCGGCGGACATCTGCCCGGACGGCACCGACCACGCTGGTGAGCCGTTCCCGGTTGCTGGCGACGAGACTTCCTGCACCGACGCGCCTCCGCCGCCGGCGGACAAGAAGGTGGTCGTGTGCAAGTACGTCGGCACCCCGCCCGGACAGCTGGACCACATCGTCATCGTCAGCGAGAACACACTGAACAACCTCGTGGACGAGAATGGCGACCCGTTCACTGGTCAGTTCCCGTTCTCGTGGACCGACGCCCAGGGCCAGACCACCAACGGATCGATTGCCATCCGCTTCGCGACCGATGGGGAGCAGGCCAAGGACGTGGCGCTCACCGAGTGCCCCGGCCCGACGCCTCCGCCGGAGATCTGCCCGGAGGGCACCGACCACGGTGGTGAGCCGTTCCCGGTTCCTGGTGACGAGACCTCGTGCGACGAGGAGCCGAACCCAGGTCCTGACACGTGCCCGGAGGGCACCGACCACGCTGGTGAGCCGTTCCCGGTTCCTGGTGACGAGACCTCGTGCAACGACGACGACGACGACGAGGTCTGCCCGCCGGGTACCGACCACGCCGGCGAAGAGGTCAAGCACGGGGATGACCCGGGGAAGGTGTGTGACGACAAGGACAACCACCCGAACAACCCGGGAGAGCCCAACGGTCCGAGCAACCACCCGAACCCCGGACCCACGGTGAAGGGTGCGCAGGCCACCGCTCCGACCGGGAGCCCGAGCGTGCCCACGGCTGCCGCTGCTCCGGCAGCAGCCCGGGTACCCAACGCGATCGACGCCGGACTGGCGCCCTCGCAGAGGGACCTGACCGACCACGGCGGGCCCTTGGGGCTTCTCGGAGTCGCGGGTGCACTCCTTGGTGCCGGTCTGGTCGGCGCTTCACTCCGTCCTCGGAGGCGACGTAGCCTGACTGTATGACCCTGGGACGAATCGCAGCAGCCGGGCTGGGGGTGGCACTTGCCGCCCTCGGCTCGGCTGTTGCGTGGGGAGACCTGTCCCAGGACCCGACGTCTCCCGTCGGGCAGGAGTCGACGACCACCGTCGTGACCCGGCCACACGTGGTGGTCGGTACGACGTTCCACCGCCACGGTCGACCGGCCTGGAAGCCGGGGGTGCCACGCCGGGTGGTCATCCAACGGCTCAGGATGGACGCGCCGGTCGTCCCGATCAGCACGGTGGGGAACGCACTGACTCCGCCCTCTGACCCCCAGCAGCTGGGATGGTGGTCCGCGGGAGCCAGGACCGGAGCTCGGCAGGGCAGTGCCCTGGTCACGGGTCACACCGTCCACACCGGCGGCGGCGCGATGGACAATCTCGAGCGGCTCCGCACGGGGGACCGGGTCACGGTCTACACGGGCCGCGGAATCATTCCCTACGACGTTCGGTCGGTGAACGTGTTCGGCAAGGGCTCGATCGCCCGGCATGCACAGCAGCTGTTCAGCCAGGAGGTGCGCGGTCGCCTCGTGCTGGTCACGTGTGAGGACTGGGACGGCACCCGCTACCTGAGCAACGTCGTCGTGGTCGCCAAACCGGCGCGCGTTTGAGTCCGGATTCGTGTTCTTGACCCACGTCACGTGCGCTGGACGTGCCTGGTCGTAACCCGCTGGCAAACCCGTCGTTGTTCGGGTGTGGGAGCTCGGGCCCCGCAGTCCGAACAATCCGCCAGTCTCGGGACTGACCTGACGAGGGAATCCAATGACTCGCCCCCGTGCTCTCACCAGCACTTTGAGAACTCCTATTGCCCTGCTCACGGCACTCGTGGTCTCGGTTCTCGGAGCCACCGCCCTGCCCGCCGCGGCCCTCGCCGGTCACGGCCAGGCCAAGGGCCACCAGGCCGACCACGCCAACAAGCCCGAGAAGGCCGACCACAGCCACGCGAACAACGGGAAAGCCCACCAGGCCGCCACCACATCCCAGGCAAGCAAGACCCAGGGCGGCGGCTCAGCCAAGCCCCAGCAGTCCACCGCGGCGAAGCAGACCCAACCGACCCGCGGCAACTCCGCAGAGGCCCACAGCAAGTCCAGTCACTCGGCGCCCACCAGTACGTCCACCGGCAAGCCCGCTGGCACGTCCAGCGAGAAGGGTGACCCGGCCGGGAACAACGGCACGGTGAAGCTCGCCGGGTTCGATGCTCCCAACGGGCCGGGCCACTCCAGTGGCGATGGCTCGACGGCGATGCACCCGAGCAACGACCCGCACCTGCCGTGCGACTTCTCGGTGGAGGGGTATGGCTTCGAC
>DASSJR010000067.1:0-3819 GCA_035691135.1 Nocardioides sp.
GAGCTCCCCCCGGTCCCACAGCTGCGCGAGCTTGAAGACACCTACGGATCGCTCCTCGGGGCGCAGGAGGAGTGGTTTACAACCCCGTCGCAGGGTGCGGAGGTGCAGACATTCCTCCCCGACGAGGTCGCGCCCGGCCTGCTTCTCGTCTCCGTCACGCGGCGGAACGAGATGCTCATCAAGGTCATGGACCGCGACGGGAATGTCGTCCACTCCTGGACCCCCGATTTCGACGAGGTCTGGCCCGAGGGCTACCGGGACTTCCCGCCACGCGTTGCTGAGGCCGACCACATCTTCGGCCTCGAGCTGTTGCCGGACGCCTCGATCGTCGCCAACTTCGCCCAACAGAGCACCTTCCGCATGGATGTGTGTGGCGACGTGGTGTGGCGGTTGCCGAATCTCGGGCACCACTCCGTCGGCCTGGCCCCGGACGGAACGTTGTGGGTGCCGGGGGAGAACTACATTCCTGCCGACGGCGAGGTGGACATCCCGAACGCCAGGCCGCCGTTCCACGACTGGACGATCACGAACCTCAGCCTCGACGGCGAGCTGCTGCAGTCCTACTCGGTGGCCGACATCCTGCGGGACAACGGGCTCGAGTCCCTGCTCTACCTGGCCAGCCGGGAGCGCGGCGCACCCCATGTCACCTACGACCCGCTGCACTTGAACAGCGTGAAGGCCTTGCCGGAGGGCGTCCGGTCACGGCTGTTCGACCCGGGGGACCTGGTCGTTTCGCTGCGCAACATCAGCACCCTGCTGGTCCTCGACGGCGACACCATGGAGGTCAAGTGGCGCACAACCGGGCCGTTCTTCCGGCAGCACGACCCGGTCTGGCTTCCCGGAGACCGAATCTCCGTCTTCGACAACCGACCGGTCGCCAACGACGACGGCTCTCTGGAGAGCCAGATCATGGAGGTGAACGCGCGGACGGGTGAGGCGACCGTCGTCCTCGGTGGGGACGGCCCCGGCGAGGAGCCGTTCTACAGCTCGATCCTGGGCGACCACGAGTATCTGTCGAACGGGAACATCCTGGTCACACCGAGCGACGAGGGCCGCGTGCTCGAGTACACCCCTGACGGCCGGCTGGCGTGGGAGTGGCAGAACCGTCTTGACAGCGAAACCAACGGACGTACCTTCGAGGCATCAGTCCTCCCGGCGTCCATGGACCGCAAGTTCTTCGAGAAGAAAGAGGCCGCATGCGCGAGTTGAACAGATGGAGGCGCTACGGCGCCGTGCTGGTGGTGGTCATCACGGCGCTGGCGACCAGTGGGTACATCGGACCTGGCGCCGGAGCAGGTGCCATCGCAGTGCTGATCGCGGTCCTGCTCGGCCTCGTGCTGCTGTTCGCGGGGGTGTTCTGGTACCCGATCAAGCGGATGGTCCGCTCCCGCCGGGGCAAAGCGTCTGCCGAGGAGGACGCCGGGCGATGACGCTGGTCGTCGCGAGCGCGGCGGTCCTCGGATTCGCGCTGGTCCTGGCGAGGGCCCGTCTCGGCGTCGTCGTGCAGCGGATCGTCCGCGCTGCCCTGGACGGGGTCACCGCCGTGCTCGACCCCGACCTGGACGACCTGGAGAAGGAGCGAGCCGCCAGGCGTGGGGGCGTGCGGCTGCTCAGGGGTGCGTTCGGACTCGCCTGGCGGTTCGGTCTCGCCCTGGGAGCCGCTGGCTTGGTGGTCCTCGGCGCGGACGCGAGCGGAGTCGAGCCGGCTGAAGACGTGCTCGACATGATGGTGGGGCTGGACTTCATCGTCGGGATCTCCGTGGCGGCTGCTGTGGTCTGGTGGGCATTGGTCAAGGCCGGGGTCGTCCGTCGTCGACGTACGGTCGAGGAGCCCGCCTACGCCGAGGCCGACCAGCTGATGCACCGCCTGGCTTTCGCCAACCGACGAATGGTCCGGGCGGCGGCCAGGCTGGACAACCGGATCTTTCGTCGCTCCATCCAGAGGGTGTCCCTCGCCCCTCCGGTGTTCATCGTCTCGCTGCCTCGCGGGGGGACCACCGCCCTTCTCAACGCTCTGCACCGGCTCCCCGGGGTGGCCACCCACGAGTACCGAGACATGCCTTTCGTCACCGCCCCCATGCTCTGGTCGCGACTCGGCGGTGACCGCAGCACGCGGGTCGAGAAGCGGGAGCGAGCGCACGGCGACGGCATGGAGATCGACCTGGACAGCCCGGAGGCCTTTGACGAGGTGCTGTGGCGCGCCCACTGGCCCCAGAAGTACGGCCCAGGGCGAATCCAGACCTTCGACGAGGGGGATCTCGACGACGACGCGACCGACGACTTCGTGCGGCATCACGCGAAGGTGGCTCTGGTGCGCCACGGTCGGAGCGCCGACGCCTGTCGTTACGTGTCGAAGAACAATGCCAACATCGGGAGACTGCGAGTTCTCGACCGGATGTTTCCGGGGTGCTCCATCGTGGTCGCACTTCGGCGGCCGGCCGCGCACGCGGCCTCCCTGCACCGTCAGCACGAACGCTTCCTGCGGCTGCACGCAGAGGACCCTTTCGTCCGCGACTACATGCGCGATATCGGGCACCTGGAGTTCGGGGAGCTCCACCAGCCCATCGACTTCGCCGACCTCGCCGACCTGGTCGGTGCTCGTGAGCCGTCGGAGCCGGACTACTGGCTGGCGTACTGGATCGCCGCTTTCGAGGAGGTGGCTCGCCACCAGGGCGAGGTGATCGTGGTGCAGCAGGACGACCTCCGCGCTCGGCCGCAAGCCACTATGGAGAGGGTGTGCTCGAGCCTGAGGATCGACAACGCCGGCACCGACTTCACCTACGAGTTCCGGCCTGGGGCCGACCCGACGCCGGAAGACCTGTTCTCCCCGGACCTGCTCGCCCGGGCGGACGCCCTGTACGACCGCGTCGCCGCGAAGGCGATGGCGGCCGACGGCTGAGGGTGGCCCCAACAGCGGCACGACAACGCATCAATTCTGCGGACTCCGTGCGGACTGAGAGTGGCCATACCCATCCGACCTGCGCGAACGCGCAGATTCAGACGTTGAACCTGAACTCCACCACGTCACCGTCCTGCATGACGTAGTCCTTGCCCTCCATCCGCACCTTGCCCAGCTCGCGGGCCTTGAGCATGGACCCGGCCGACATGAGCTCGTCGAACGAGACGACCTCGGCCTTGATGAAGCCCTTCTGGAAGTCGGTGTGGATCACGCCGGCAGCCTCGGGAGCCGTGGCGCCCTTGCGGATCGTCCACGCACGAGACTCCTTGGGGCCGGCGGTGAGGTAGGTCTGAAGGCCGAGGGTGTCGAAGCCGACCCGGGCCAGCACCTCGAGGCCCGGCTCGTCGACGCCGAGCTCGGCCAGCATCTCGCGGGCCTCCTCCTCGGAGTCGAGCTCGACCAGCTCGGCCTCGAGCTTGGCGTCGAGGAAGATCGCCTCGGCCGGGGCGACCAGGTCGCGCATCCGTGCCTTGAGCGCCTCGTCGGCCAGCTCGTCGGAGTCACAGTTGAAGACGTAGATGTAGGGCTTCGCGGTGAGCAGCGAGAGCTCCCGGATCAGTGCGCGGTCGATCGGGGTGGCGATGATCGGCGTACCGGCCTCGAGCGCCTCCTGCGCCTCGCGGGCCGCGGCCACCGCCGGCAGCAGGTCCTTCTTGCCCTTGGCCTCCTTCTCCAGCCTCGGGATCGCCTTCTCGACCGTCTGCAGGTCCGCCAGGATCAGCTCCGTCGAGATCGTGGAGATGTCGCTGGCCGGGTCGACGGTGCCGTCGACGTGGGTGACGTCCTCGTCGCGGAAGACGCGGGTCACCTGGCAGATCGCGGCCGACTCACGGATGTGGGAGAGGAACTTGTTGCCGAGG
>DASSJR010000068.1:0-4596 GCA_035691135.1 Nocardioides sp.
GGCTGGGTGACCGGCCCGGGACACGTAGGGGAGGGGCCCGAGCAGTTCCTGTGGCGCGGCCGGCTGTGGCAGGTGCGCGCGGTGCTCGCCCACTGGGTGGAGACCGGGTCCTGGTGGCAGTCCACCGGCGCCCGCGCGGTGATCGGATCCGAGGAGCCCGAGGGGTCTCCGACGGGTGATCTGCACGCCCCTGACCTATTGGCGGAGCGGGAGCTGTGGCGGGTGGAGGCCAGTCGGGGCCGGACCGACGGTGGCGGGGTCTTCGACCTCTCCTTCGACTGGGGCGAGGGCCACTGGCAGCTCGTCGGCTGCGCGGACTGAAGGGGGTGATCGACGTGAACCCCCACGCCCTCCCCGCCACCACCCACTCCTACCTCGCCCGGGCGGCCGAGTCGCTGCAGGAGGCGATCACCGCGACCGGGACCCCGACCCGCTATGCCTGCGCCCACGTCGCGGCGCTGCGGGCCGCGGCGGCGCTGCTGGCCGCCCGGGCCCATCCCGCGCCCCAGCGCCGGCGACCCCAGCGCAACGCCTGGGTGCTGCTCGCCGAGGTGGCTCCCGAGCTCGAGGAGTGGGCCCGGTTCTTCGCCGCGGGGGCGGGGAAGCGGGCCGCGGCCGAGGCCGGCTCGACCCGGGCCGTCACCGACCGGGAGGCCGACGACCTGGTCCGCGACGCCGACCGGTTCCTGGGGGTGGTCGAGCAGGCGCTCGGCCTGGCGCCGCACCTGCCGCTCCCGGGCCGAGCCGCGGTGACGAGCACCCGTGTCTCCTGACCCCTTCGCCCACCTCCACGTCGCGTCCGGCTACTCCCTCCGCCACGGGGCCTCCCACCCCCACACCCTCGTCGAGCGGGCCGCCGAGCAGGAGATGGACACCCTGGCGCTGACCGACCGCGACGGCACCTACGGCGCGGTGAAGTTCGCCAAGGCCTGCCTGGCCGCCGGCATCCGGCCGGTGCTGGGGGTCGACCTCGCCTACCGGCCACCCACCGTCGGCGACCGGGTCGAGACCCGTTCGAGGACCCCCGTCCGGGGGGGCGCCTACCGCGACGACCACCTGCCCCGGGTGACCCTGCTGGCGAACGCCGGCGGGAAGGGCGGTGGCCGTGCCGGCTGGGCCGCGATCTGCCGGCTGGTCTCGGCCGTCCACCTGACCGGGGAACGCGGCAGCCCGGTGGCCGACCTGGAGACGATCGCCCCCCACCTCGCCGGAGGCGATGTCCTGGTGCTGCTCGGCCCGGGCTCCGGGCTGGGTGCCGCCGCGACCCGACGCCGCGACGACCTCGCGCTTGCCGCGCTGGCCCCGTGGCAGGAGCTGGTGCCTCGCGAGAACCTCTTCGTCGAGCTGGTCTCCCACCGACTTCCGGGGCGGGGCGGGGAGTGGGGCCCGGGCAGCTCCGCGCACGCGGCCCGGATGACCGGGATCGCCCGGCAGGCGGGGCTCGGCACCGTGCTCACCAACGCGGTCCGCTACGCCGACCGGCTGGACGCCCCGACCGTCGACGTCCTCGATGCCGCCCGGCGCCTGGTCGCCCTCGACCGTCGCCACGTGGACCGCGGCAACGCCGAGGGGTTCTTGAAGTCGGGCAAGCAGATGCACGAGGTGGCCGAGGAGATCTGCCGGCTCGCCGGGCTCGGTGACCGTGACCCCCGGCAGCTGCTGGCCGACACCCGCAAGGTGGCCGACCGGTGCGCCCTCGACCCGCGGGCCGACCTCGGACTGGGGGAGGTGCACTTTCCTGAGTTCGGGTTGGGGGAGGCCGACGCCGTCCTCCGCCAACGGTGTGAGGCGGGGGTCGGCCGGCGCTACGGCTCGGCGCCGGGGCACACGATCACTCAGCGGCTCGACGACGAGCTGGAGGTGATCCGCCGGCTCGGCTACGCCTCCTACTTCCTCACCGTCGGTGACGTCACCGACCTGATCCGGGAGATGGGGGTGCGCTGCGCGGCCCGCGGGTCGGGAGCCGGCAGCCTGGTCAACTACCTGCTCGGCGTCTCCGGGGTCGACCCGATCCGGCACGGCCTGCTGATGGAGCGGTTCCTCTCCCCGCTGCGGCAGGCGCTGCCCGACATCGACGTCGACGTGGAGTCGGCCCGGCGGCTCGAGGTCTACGAAGCGATCCTGGACCGCTACGGCGGAGAGCGCTGCGTCTGCGTGTCGATGATGGACACCTACCGGGTGCGCCATGCCGTGCGCGACGTCGGTGCGGCGCTCGGCATGCCGCCGGGAGAGACCGACGCGATCGCCAAGGCCTTCCCCCACATCCGGGCCCGCGACGCCCGGGTGGCACTGCGCGAGCTGCCCGAGCTGCGGGCCAGCGGGCTGGCCGAGGAGCGGCTCGACCTGATGTTCCGGCTGGTGGAGCGGCTCGACGGGCTGCCCCGCCACATCGCGGTCCACCCGTGCGGGGTGCTGCTCTCCGACGCGACCCTGCTCGACCGGACGCCGGTCGAGGCGAGCTTCGCCGGGTTCCCGATGAGCCAGTTCGACAAGGACGACGTCGAGGACCTCGGCCTGCTCAAGCTCGACGTGCTCGGCATCCGCATGCAGTCGGCGATGGCCCACGCGCTCGAGCAGATCGAGCTGACCGACCGGGTCGAGATCGACCTCGACGACGAGGATCAGGTGCCCTTCGACGACGCCGCCACCTTCGAGATGATCAGCGCCGCCCGCACCCTCGGTGTCTTCCAGATCGAGTCGCCGGGCCAGCGCGAGCTGGTCGGCAAGTCGGGCATCGAGTCCTTCGAGGACATCATCACCGACATCTCGCTGTTCCGGCCCGGCCCGGTCAAGAGCGACATGATCACCCCCTACCTCGACGCCAAGCAGGGCTGGAAGACGCCGTCGTACCTCCACGAGGACCTGCGCCCGATCCTCGAGCAGACCCAGGGAGTGGTGGTCTTCCACGAGCAGGTGATCGAGATGATCGCCGTGTTCGCCGGGGTCTCCAACGCCGAGGCCGACGAAGTACGCCGCGCGCTGGGTGACGTCGAGGGAATGGCCGAGTCGAGGCTCTGGTTCTTCCCGAGGGCG
The DNA here is from genome assembly GCA_035691135.1 of Nocardioides sp. Classification (GTDB taxonomy): domain Bacteria; phylum Actinomycetota; class Actinomycetes; order Propionibacteriales; family Nocardioidaceae; genus Nocardioides. Next base: position 3,034 of record DASSJR010000068.1, read on the forward strand.
CTCGGCCGCGGCTACCCCCTGCCACTGGTGGAGAAGGTGTGGGCGGTGCTGGAGGCGTTCGCGTCGTTCGGCTTCTGCAAGGCCCACGCCGCGGCGTTCGCCCTGCCGACCTACCAGTCCGCCTGGCTCAAGGCCCACTGGCCGGCCCACTTCCTGTCCGGGGTGCTCACCCACGATCCCGGGATGTACCCCAAGCGGCTGATCCTCGACGACGCCCGCCAGCTCGGGATCACCGTCCTCGGACTCGACGTCAACCACAGCGAGAAGACCTACGTCGTGGAGCGGGTCGGACCCCGGTACGGCATCCGGCTGGCGCTGGCGGAGGTCAAGGGGATCAGCGACGCCGAGGTGGACCGCGTCGTCGCCGCCCGGCCCTTCCACTCGCTCACCGACCTCTGGCACCGCACCCGGGTCTCGCGCCCGGTGCTCGAGCGGTTGGTCCTGGCCGGTGGGTTCGACTCCGTCTACGGCATCGGGTCGCAGCAGTCCGTGCGCCGGCGGGGCAAGGTCACCCGGCGCGATCTGCTGCTGCAGGTGGCCGAGCTCGACCGGCACGCCCGCGCGGTCGACAAGGCCGCCCGCGGCCGGGGTTTCGGGCGGTCCCCGCGGGTGACGTCCGCGGCGACCGTGCGCGCCGCCGAGGCCGGCGAGCGCAACAGCTCCGATCCGCAGGCCCGGGAGGGCGCGCCCGCGCTCGAGCGGCACCCGCTGGCCGAGCCGGGGGTGTGGGCGAGGGCGGCGGCCCAGTCGCGGACGGGCCGGCCCCCTCGGCCGGTGTCGTCGGTGCAGCTCACCCTCGACCTCGGCGACGAGCCGGCCGAGGGCGAGGTCTCCGGGCTGCCGGAGATGGACGACGAGGAACGCATGAAGGCCGAGCTGGAGATCCTCGGCCTCGACGTGACCCGCCACGTCGTCGACACCTATGCCACCTTCCTCGACGAGCTCGGCATCACCCGTAGCCGGGAGCTCCTGGCCAGGCGGAGCAAGGCCGAGCTCCTGGTGGCCGGGGTCAAGGTCGCCACCCAGACCCCGCCCATCCGCTCGGGCCGCCGGGTCATCTTCCTGACTCTCGACGACGCCACCGGCCCGGTCGACGCCACCTTCTTCGAGGACGCCCAGGGTCCCTACGCCGCCACGGTCTTCCACTCCTGGTTGCTGGTCGTGCGGGGTGAGCTGCGCCGGACCGGCCGCCGCGGCGTCTCCCTCCGGGCCACCGGCGCCTGGGCACTGCCCGAGCTGTTCGCACTGTGGCAGGCGCACGGAATCGATGCCGTGCGGGAGGCGATGGCAGTCGTTCCCGAGGGGTTTGCCGGTGTGGGCGCAGGCGAGCGCCGGCGGGTGCTGGTCCACTCCAGCGGGTTCCAGATGTCTCCTTACTCCGACATCCGGCCGGCCGGCGAGGAGACCAAGGGCGTGGCCAGGAAGTTGTGGCACCGCAGTCCGGGGAGCGCGGGATGATGGCCCTAGGGTTGGCCCCATGTCCGCCACCGAACGACGCAGCGCCGCCCGTACGGCGGTGGTGTGGGACGCCCTGCTCCCGGTCCTCGACGGCCTGGTGGACGA
>DASSJR010000069.1:0-9940 GCA_035691135.1 Nocardioides sp.
ATCGCGCGACCGGCACGGGTGCGCATGCGCAGGCGGAATCCGTGGACCTTGTGCCGGCGTCGGTTGTTCGGCTGATAGGTGCGCTTGCTCACGAGTTATCTCTTTCGATGGTCTGAGGGGCTGCACCGGGCGCGGATCAGCGGCGTGCCTCATCGGCTGGCACCGCTCACCCACGACGAGGAACGACCCCTTCGTGGACATGCGGCACCGGTCGACACCCAGGTGACCGGCCAACGGTACGCGCTGGGTCCGAAACGGGTCAAACCGCCGCCGGACCACCAGCCGACAGCCTGTGGATGACGCCTTGCCGCCAGTGGTGGCGGGTTGTTACCTTCGCCCCCACCGAGTTTCCCCGGCAACGCCGGACCACCTCGATTGCGACCTGTGTGTGACACACCTAACAGTGCGCTCATACCGCCGCTGACCTGCGGAGATAGTGATCGTGGCTCCATCTGCGTGGCCCCTCGGGCAGGATCCTCCACTAACTGGAGGTCGGGTACACAGCCTGTGGAAAAAGTTGTGGACTCAAAGGTGGGTAGATCCGCCGACACCGACGAACCACTCGAAAGCAGGGCTCCGTGGAGCAGAGTACGGCCGATCTCGGCGCCGCTTGGCGCAATGTCGTGGAGGAGCTCCAACCCAACCAGCGTGCCTGGCTGCGCGCCAGCGAGCCGGTGACACTCCACGAGAGCACCGCCATCATCGCCGTCCCCGACGAGTTCACGCGTGGCCAACTCGAGGGCCGGCTGCGTGGTCAGCTCGAGGATGCCCTCACCGTGGCCTTTGCGCGGGAGATCCGGCTCGCGGTGACCGTCAACCCCGCGCTACAGGCGCCCACCGGTAGCGCGGACTACGACCAGGAAACCGCCAGCGACGAAACGGCAAGTCGAGAGAGCGACATGTCGACAAGTGGCTTTGGCTCCCCGGAGCTCGCCGACCCCTCTGCCGTGTCCCACCCCGATGCGCCCGCAGTGGCGCGACCCACCGCGCTCGAGACCCGGCTCAACCCGAAGTACACCTTCGAGACCTTCGTCATCGGCTCCTCCAACCGGTTCCCGCACGCCGCCGCCGTGGCCGTGGCCGAGGCGCCCGGCAAGGCCTACAACCCGTTGTTGGTCTACGGCGACTCCGGCCTCGGCAAGACCCACCTGCTGCACGCGATCGGCCACTACGTCCGGAGCCTCTACAGCGGGGCCAAGGTCCGCTACGTCTCGAGCGAGGAGTTCACCAACGAGTTCATCAACGCGATCCGCGACGACCGGCAGGACCGCTTCAAGCGCCGCTACCGCGACGTCGACGTGCTCCTGATCGACGACATCCAGTTCCTGGAGGGGAAGACCCAGACCCAGGAGGAGTTCTTCCACACCTTCAACACGCTCCACAACGCCAACAAGCAGATCGTGCTGACCTCCGACCGTCCGCCCAAGCGACTCGAGCGGCTCGAGGACCGCCTGCGCAACCGGTTCGAGTGGGGCCTGATCACCGACGTCCAGCCGCCCGACCTCGAGACCCGGATCGCCATCCTCCGCAAGAAGGCGGCCATGGACCGGATGACCGCTCCCCCCGACGTGCTGGAGTTCATCGCCTCCAAGATCCAGACCAACATCCGCGAGCTCGAGGGCGCCCTGATCCGGGTGACCGCCTTCGCCAACCTCAACCGCCAGGAGGTCGACATGACCCTGGCCGAGATCGTGCTCAAGGACCTGATCCCCGAAGGCGGCGAGCCCGAGATCACCGCCGGGCTGATCATCGCCCAGACCGCGGCCTACTTCGGGCTCGCGATCGAGGAACTGACCGGTCCCAGCCGCGGCCGGCACCTGGTCATGGCCCGCCAGATCGCGATGTACCTGTGTCGGGAGCTCACCTCGCTCTCGCTCCCCAAGATCGGGGCACAGTTCGGCAACCGCGACCACACGACCGTGATGTACGCCGACCGCAAGATCAACCAGCTCCTCGCCGAGCGCCGGGCGGTCTTCAACCAGGTCAGCGAGCTGACCAACCGGATCAAGATGCAGGCGCGTCAGTCCTGAGCCGCCGTGCGAATGGGGGGCCGGATGCCTGTGGACAGCGTGTGGGCCCATCGGCACTGCCGCTGCACGACCTGTGCACAAGCAGGGGGACGACGCATCGCGCACGGTCGTCGTCCACACCGGGTGTCCGGGTTGCCCCTCCCTCGTCCACACCCGCTGTGCATCCCGAATCGGCACCTGACCTGCACCGATCCGGTCTCTCCACAGGATCCACCGCTGCTACGACTCCCACGAACCGACACATTTGATGGATCCCCAGTGAACAACTACCCGGCCCACCCCCTGGGGACGAACGCCCCGATCGCCGCCATCCCTCCCGTCGCGGCCGACCGCATGGCAGGATGCTCAATCCAGAAGCCGCCCGAAGTCGTAAGGACACCCACACCGTGAAGTTCCGCGTCGAACGCGACGTGCTCGCCGATGCCGTCGCCTGGGCTGCCCGCAGCCTCCCGGTCCGTCCGAGCGCTCCGGTGCTCTCCGGCCTCCTCATCGACGCCGGCGACGAAGGCCTGGTGCTGTCGACCTTCGACTACGAGACGTCGGCCCGGGCCACCTTGTCCGCCGAGGTGTCTGGTGAGGGCCGCGCGCTGGTCAGCGGCCGCCTGCTCGCCGACATCTGCCGCAGCCTGCCGGCGAAGCCGGTCGAGATGGTGCTCGACGGACCCCGGGTGTCCCTCACCTGCGGCTCGGCCAGGTTCACCCTGCAGACGATGCCGGTCGAGGACTACCCCACGCTGCCCGACATGCCCACCGCCACCGGCACCGTCCAGAGCGACGAGTTCGCCCACGCGGTTGCCCAGGCAGTCACGGCCGCGGGTCGCGACGACATGCTCCCGGTTCTGACCGGCGTCCGGATCGAGATCGACGGTTCCACCATCTCGTTGCTCGCGACCGACCGGTTCCGGCTCTCCCACCGCGAGCTCGGTTGGGATCCCCGCACCCCTGACGAGTCGCTGGCGGCGCTGGTCCCGGCGCGGGTGCTGGGCGACACCGCCAAGTCGCTCACCTCCGGCAGTGAGGTCACCATCGCGCTGGCGGCGAGCGGCCGTGGCGAGGGCATCATCGGATTCGAGGGCGCCGGACCCGGTGGCGTCCGTCGTACGACCACCCGGTTGCTGGACGGCGAGTTCCCCAAGGTGCGCAGTCTGTTCCCGAGCGAGCACCAGACGGTGGCCAGGATCGACAAGGCCACCCTGATCGAGTCGGTGAAGCGGGTGGCCCTTGTGGCCGAGCGCAACACCGCGGTGCAGCTGGCCTTCAGCGACAGCGTGCTCACCCTCGACGCCGGGTCCGGCGACGAGGCACAGGCCTCGGAGTCGATCGAGGCCCAGATCGAGGGCGACGACATCACCACGGGCTTCAACCCCCAGTTCCTGCTCGACGGGCTCACCGCGATCGACGAGGAGGTCGTCGAGCTGGCGTTCACCCAGGCCTCGAAGCCGGTGGTGATCTCCGGGTCGACGGCCGGGAGCAGCAACGACTCCGGGTTCCGCTACCTGCTGATGCCCCGGCGCCTGTTGTCGTAGCCAACTCGAACCCCAGCCCTGTGCGACTCGATCGGCACGGGTCTAGGTTGGGCGCCATGGATATCGGACTGGTCGGTCTGGGCAAGATGGGCGGCAACATGCGCACCCGGCTGCGCAACGCCGGGCACACGGTCGTGGGTTACGACCGCAACGCCGAGGTCTCCGACGTGGAGAGCCTCGAGGCGCTGATCGGAAAGCTCCCCACGCCCCGTGTGGTGTGGGTGATGGTTCCCGCCGGCGACCCCACCCGGGAGACGATCCGGACCCTGGGCGAGATGCTCGACGAGGGCGATCTCGTCGTCGACGGCGGAAACTCCCGCTGGACCGACGACCAGATCCACGGCGACCTGCTGGCCGAGAAGGGTGTCGGGTTCGTCGACTGCGGCGTCTCCGGCGGCGTGTGGGGCCTGGAGAACGGCTACGCCTTGATGTACGGCGGCACAGCGGACGACGTCGCCAAGGTGCAGCCGGCCTTCGACGCGCTCAAGCCCGAGGGCGAGTTCGGTGCGGTCCACGCCGGCGCCGTCGGCGCCGGCCACTTCTCGAAGATGGTTCACAACGGCATCGAGTACGCCGTCATGCAGGCCTACGCCGAGGGCTGGGAGCTGCTGGACAAGGTGGGTCTCGTCGACAACGTGACCGAGGTCTTCCGCTCCTGGCGTGAGGGCACGGTCATCCGCTCCTGGCTCCTCGATCTGCTCGTGGCCGCCCTCGATCAGGACCCCGGCCTGGCCGAGGTCAGCGGCTACGCCGAGGACTCCGGCGAAGGCCGCTGGACGGTCGAGGCCGGCATCGACAATGCCGTCGCCACGCCGGCGATCACCGCGGCGCTCTACGCCCGGTTCATCTCTCGACAGGACGACTCCCCCGCGATGAAGGCCGTGGCCGCGATGCGCAACCAGTTCGGCGGCCACGCCATGCGTACCGGCGCGCCGAAGGGCGGCGACGTGCCCGGCGAGGGCACCCCCGACCAGGCGGGCGCCGCCAAGCAGGCAGGATCCGGGGACGATTCGCAACCGGCCGAGAGCTAGTCGCGCGGTGTACGTCGCGCGCCTCCAGCTGCTCGACTTCCGTTCCTACGGTGAGGTCGACGTCGAGCTCGAGCCGGGGGCCAGCGCCTTTCTCGGACGCAACGGCCAGGGCAAGACCAACCTCGTCGAGGCGGTCGACTACCTGTCCCGGCTGGCCTCGCACCGGGTCGCCACCGACGCGCCGCTGGTGAGGTCGGGGGCCGAGCGGGCGCTGGTGCGTGCCGTCGTCGTACGCGAGGGCCGGGAGGCGACGCTCGAGGTCGAGATCAACCCTGGCCGGTCCAACCGGGCCCGGGTGAACCGGTCACCGCTCCCCCGCCCGCGCGAGCTGCTCGGACTCGTCCGGACCGTGGTGTTCTCCCCCGAGGACCTCAGCCTGGTCAAGGGCGACCCCTCGGAGCGCCGGCGCTTCCTCGACGACCTGCTGGTCCTGCGCACGCCCCGTCTGGCGGGGGTGCGTTCGGACTATGACCGGGTGCTGCGGCAGCGCAACACGCTGCTGAAGACCGCTGGTGCCGCGCGTCGCGGCTCGTCGGGTGAGACCTCGGCGCTCTCCACCCTCGAGGTGTGGAATGCCCATCTGGCCCGCACGGGTGCCGAGCTGCTCGGCGAGCGGCTCGCGCTGGTGGAGGAGCTGCGTCCGTATCTCGGAAAGGCCTACGAGACGGTGGCCCGTGGCGCCTCGCGCGACGACGCCGAGATCGAGTACCGCTCTTCGTTCGATCTGCCGGCCGATCTGGACACCCTGGTCGATGCCCTGCTCGAAGCGCTCGCCGAGCGCCGCAACGACGAGCTCGACCGCGGGATCTCGCTGGTCGGTCCGCACCGTGACGAGCTCCAGCTCAGCCTGGGTACGCCGGAGACCCGGCTCCCGGTCAAGGGCTACGCCTCGCACGGGGAGTCCTGGTCGTTCGCGCTGGCGCTGCGGCTGGCGTCCTACGATCTGCTCCGCGCCGACGGCGACGACCCGATCCTCATCCTGGACGACGTCTTCGCCGAGCTCGACACCGAGCGACGCGGACAGCTGGCCGACCTGGTCTCCGGCGCCGAGCAGGTGCTGGTCACCGCCGCGGTCGCGGCCGACGTGCCGGAGTCGCTGACCGGCGTCCGGTACGTCGTCGGCAACGGTGAGGTGACCCGGGATGGCTGACGAGGAACACCCGACCCCACCCGAGCCTCCGGAGCAGAACCCGGCCGACCACGCCGAGGACGGACTCGACCTGGCCCGGGCCCTGACCCGCGCCTCGGCGCGGTCGACCCCCGCCCGGAGGGCCAGGAAGAAGACCGGGGGGCGTCGCCCGCCACCCGGTCGCGCGAGCGGGGCCCACCCCGACGAGCGCGACCCCCAGCTCCTGGACGCCACCGTGGGCCGGGTCGTCGAGGACCACGGGTGGGACCTCAACCTCCGGGTGCAAGGTGTGTTTGCCCGGTGGGCGGAGATCGTCGGGGCGGAGATCGCCGGGCACACGACGCCGGAGTCCTTCGCCGACGGCAAGCTCGTCGTCCGCACCGACTCCACGGCGTGGGCCACGCAGCTGAAGCTCCTCGCCCCCACCGTCGTACGCCGGCTCAACGAGGATTTGGGCCACGGGACGGTCACGGTCATCGACATCCTCGGCCCGCACGGACCCTCCTGGAAGAAGGGACCCCGGTCAGTGCGGGACGGCCGAGGTCCCCGGGACACCTATGGGTGAAATCTGGCGATCTGACGGCCCTCCGGACGTATAGGGACCCACGCGCCACCCTGCTCGGGCGTCGCAGCCACCTTCACGCGGCGCTCAGGGGCGATTCTCGTCCACAGTTCCCCCGATTCCGGGGGCCGGGGCGTGGAATGCGGGCCGTGAGGCGGTAGCATGGGCACCGGGTCGCCGGCTCATCACAGCCGCGGCCTTCTGTATGTCAGCGCCACGCCGGATCCGGGTCCAGCCCGGGCGGGTGGCCCGTTGCGAAGAGGTGTGCGTGACCGACGAAGCCCCCGTCGAAACCAGCCAACGATCTGCCAGCGCATCACCCCTCGGGGTCGAGTACGACGCCTCCGCCATCCAGGTCCTCGAGGGCCTCGAAGCGGTCCGCAAGCGGCCCGGCATGTACATCGGGTCCACCGGTGAGCGCGGCCTCCACCACCTGATCTGGGAGATCGTCGACAACGCGGTCGACGAGGCGCTGGCCGGCCACTGCGACCGGATCGTGCTCACCCTGCAGCACGACGGCGGGGTCCGGGTCGAGGACAACGGCCGCGGCATCCCCACCGACACCGCTCCCGGTCAGGACATCCCCGCTGTCACGCTCGCGCTGACCATGCTGCACGCCGGCGGCAAGTTCGGTGGTGGCGGCTACAAGGTCTCCGGTGGTCTGCACGGCGTGGGCGTCTCGGTCGTCAACGCGCTGTCGACCCGGCTGATCGTGGAGGTCCGCAACCGTGGCCACCTCTGGCGCCAGTCCTTCCAGCTCGGCGTCCCCGACGGCGAGCTGGAGCAGGTGCGCCCCATGGAGCCGGGCGAGAGCACCGGCACCACCGTGACCTACTGGGCCAGCGAGAAGATCTTCGAGACCACGACGTACTCGCTCGAGACGATCACCACCCGGATCCGCGAGTACGCCTTCCTCAACAAGGGCCTGGAGATCGTGGTCCGCGACGAGCGGCCCCGGGCCGATGAGCTCGCCGACGCCGTCGAGGACGACACCGTCGCCTCCGACGTCGACCAGGCCGGCTCCGACGCGATCCGCCGCCGCCAGACCGGCGGGATCGAGCGGGTCTTCAAGTACGACCGCGGGCTGGTCGACTACGTCGAACACCTCAACCGGCGCAAGGACAAGGCCAACCCCACGGTGATCTCCTTCGAGGCCGAGACACCCGAGAGCGCCGGGGACCACATGAGCCTCGAAGTGGCGATGCAGTGGAACACCACCTTCACCGAGTCGGTCCACACCTTCGCCAATACGATCAACACCCACGAGGGCGGCACCCACGAGGAAGGCTTCCGGGCCGCGCTGACCGGCCTGGTCAACCACTGGGGCGAGGAGTGGGGCCTGGTCAAGAAGCGCGAGGACCGGGTCTCCGGCGACGACATCCGCGAGGGGCTGACCGCGATCGTCTCGGTCAAGCTCGGCGAGCCGCAGTTCGAGGGCCAGACCAAGACCAAGCTCGGCAACACCGAGGCCAAGGGCTTCGTGCAGCGGATCATGAACGACCAGCTCGGCGCGTGGCTCGAGCAGAACCCCGCGGAGGGCCGCGACATCGTCCGCAAGGCGCAGGCCGCGGCGTCCGCGCGGATCGCGGCCCGCAAGGCTCGTGATCTCGCCCGTTCCCGCAAGGGGCTGCTCGGGGGCGGCGGTCTGCCCGGCAAGCTGTCCGACTGCCAGTCCACCAACCCCGCCGAGTGCGAGGTCTTCATCGTCGAGGGCGACTCCGCCGGCGGATCGGCCCGGCAGGGGCGCGACCCGCGGGTCCAGGCGATCCTCCCCATCCGCGGCAAGATCCTCAACGTCGAGAAGGCCCGCATCGACAAGGTGCTGGCCAACACCGAGGTGCAGGCGATCATCTCCGCGCTCGGCACCGGCATCCACGAGGAGTTCGACCTCGCCAAGCTGCGCTACCACAAGGTGGTGCTGATGGCCGACGCCGACGTCGACGGCCACCACATCAACACCCTGCTGCTGACGCTGCTGTTCCGGTTCATGCGGCCCCTGATCGAGCACGGCTACGTCTACATGGCCCAGCCACCGCTCTACCGCATCCGCTGGAACAAGCCCCACGAGCACGAGTTCGTCTACTCCGACTCCGAGCGCGAGCTGCTGACGCGCGACGGCCTGGAGCAGGGCAAGAAGCTCCCTCGGGAGAACCCGGTCCAGCGCTACAAGGGACTCGGCGAGATGAACGCCGAGGAGCTGTGGGATACCACGATGAACCCCCAGCAGCGGCTGATGCTGCAGGTGACCCTCGACGATGCCGCGCAGGCCGACGAGGTCTTCTCCACCCTGATGGGCGAGGACGTCGAGCAGCGTCGTTCGTTCATCCAGCGCAACGCCAAGGACGTTCGATTCCTGGATATCTAGTTCTCTAACCCGAGCGCTAGAGACCGGTAGAACCGACGAGAAGGATCAAGAGACGTGACCGAGCAGACCGAGAACCTGGCGAGCGGCGACGGCGGCGGAGGAGGCAGGATCGAGCCGATCGAGCTGCAGACCTCGATGCAGCGCGCCTACATCGATTACGCGATGGCCGTGATCGTGGGACGGGCGCTACCCGACGTCCGCGACGGGCTCAAGCCGGTGCACCGCCGCGTGCTCTACGCGATGTTCGACGGCGGCTACCGTCCCGACCGCGGCTTCTCGAAGTGCTCCCGTGTCGTCGGTGACGTCATGGGTCAGTACCACCCCCACGGCGACTCGGCGATCTACGACACCCTGGTCCGGCTGGCTCAGCCCTGGGTGATGCGGGCCCCGCTGATCCACGGACAGGGCAACTTCGGGTCGCCGGGCAACGATGCGGCGGCGGCGATGCGATACACCGAGTGCCGGATGGCGCCGCTTGCGCTCGAGATGGTCCGCGACATCGAGCAGGAGACCGTCGACTTCCAGCCCAACTACGACGGTCGGTCCCAGGAGCCGGTGGTGCTGCCGTCGCGCTACCCCAACCTGCTGGTCAACGGCTCGGCCGGCATCGCCGTCGGCATGGCCACCAGCATCCCGCCCCACAACCTGCGCGAGGTCGCGGAGGGCGCCCAGTGGGCGCTCGAGCACCCGGAGGCCAGTCGGCAGGAGCTCCAGGACGCGCTGGTCGAGCGGATCAAGGGGCCTGACTTCCCCAACGGGGCGCTGATCGTGGGCCATGCCGGCATCGAGCAGGCCTACCGCACCGGCCGCGGCTCCATCACCCAGCGAGCGGTGATCGAGATCGACGAGGACAGCAAGGGCCGCACCACGCTGTCGATCACCGAGCTGCCCTACATGGTCAACCCCGACAACCTGGCGCTGAAGATCGCCGAGCTGGCCGACTCGGGCAAGGTCCAGGGGATCTCCGACGTCCGCGACGACTCCTCGGGCCGCACCGGCCAGCGGCTGGTGGTCGTGCTCAAGCGTGACGCGGTGGCCCGAGTGGTGCTCAACAACCTGCTCAAGCACACCGAGCTCCAGACCAACTTCAGCGCCAACATGCTGGCCCTGGTCGACGGGGTCCCGCGGACCCTCACCATCGACCAGTTCATCAGCAACTGGGTCTCCCACCAGCTCGACGTGATCCAGCGGCGCACCCGCTTCCGGCTCCGGGCGGCCGAGGAGCGCGCCCACGTGCTGCGCGGTCTGGTCAAGGCCCTCGACAGGCTCGACGAGGTGATCGCCCTGATCCGGCGCT
>DASSJR010000070.1:0-28304 GCA_035691135.1 Nocardioides sp.
CTGCGCGCGGTCAGCGACTTCGACTACGAGCTGCAGATGGCCCAGATGAACGCCTCGCTCGCGGAGGTGGAGACGGTCTTCGTGCCCACCAGCCCCGAGTACTCCTTCCTGGCGTCCAGCCTGGTCAAGGAGGTCGCGACGTTCGGCGGCGACGTGTCCGCGTTGTTGCCCGCGTTCGTGCACGAGCAGCTCGTCCGACGGCTCTCGGAGCGAGACGAGGGAAGCCGCTGAGCCCGCTGCGCTTTTGCCGTGCCGGTGCCGCGCCGGTTACGATTCCCAGACAGTTCTGTCGTGTGCCCGGACCCGGAAAGTGATCTCCTCTAGCAGCCTGGACCCGAGAGCGCCGCTCGTGCTCGACATTCGCGAGCTCGGCCGCCGCCCGGGGTCCCAGCGCAAGGTGACCCGAACGGTTCCGGCTCCGGCAGGTCTGGGAATCGAAGTTCTCCGTGTCCCTGAGGGCTCGCAGGTCGAGATCGACCTGCGGCTGGAGGCGGTCATGGAGGGGGTGCTGGTCACGGGTACGGCGTACGTCGGGCTCGAGGGCGAGTGCGTGCGGTGCCTGGAACCGATCTCCGACGAGGTCGAGGTGACGTTCCAGGAGCTGTTCGTCTACCACGACCAGGGCTCCCACCGGGGTGGCGACGCAACACCGGCCGACCCGGCGGACGACGAGACCAGCCGGCTCGAGGGCGACCTGCTCGACCTCGAACCACTGCTGCGGGACGCGGTAGTGCTTGCACTGCCGTTCCAGCCGCTGTGCGAGGACGATTGTCCCGGACTGTGCACCGAGTGCGGTGCGCGTCTGGCCGACGATCCGGGCCACGCCCACGCGGCTGCGATCGATCCGCGGTGGGCCGGCCTGCAGCAGCTCCAGCAGGGCGACGATTGATCCAAGGCCGAGCGCTCGGCCCGAGGCAGTAGGAGAGAACCATGGCAGTCCCGAAGCGGAAGATGTCGCGCAGCAACACGCGCCACCGTCGCTCGCAGTGGAAGGCCGTCGCGCCCTCCCTGGTGACGTGCACGAACCCGGCCTGCGGCGCGAAGCACCTGCCGCACCGCGCATGCGCCGAGTGCGGCCAGTACGGCGCCCGGTCCGGCCGTCGTCAGGTCCTCTGAGCTCGACCGGCGGGACCGACGGGTTGACCGACTACGAGGAGCTCAGGGAAGCGCTGGGGAATCCGACGCTGGAACCCGAGCTGCTCGAGAGAGCCCTCACCCACCGTTCGTTCGCCTATGAGAACGGCGGGCTGCCCACCAACGAGCGGCTGGAGTTCCTCGGCGACTCCGTCCTCGGTGTCGTGGTGACCGAGACCCTCTACCTCACCCACCCCGACCTGTCCGAGGGACGACTGGCGAAGCTGCGCGCGGCCGTCGTCAACGCCCGGGCACTCGCCGAGGTCGGCCGCGAGATCGGTCTCGGCGACCACGTCAAGCTCGGTCGTGGCGAGCAGGTGACCGGAGGCCGCGGCAAGGCCTCGATCCTCTCCGACACGCTCGAGGCCGTGCTCGGGGCCATCCACCTCAGCGGCGGGTTCGAGGTGTCCTCCGAGGTCGTCCACCTCCTCTTCGACCCCCTCATCGAGGCGGCCTCCGCGCTCGGCGCCGGACTGGACTGGAAGACCTCCCTGCAAGAGCTCTCGGCCGAGCACGGCCTCGGGGTTCCGGAGTACGTGATCGCCGACGAGGGCCCCGACCACATGAAGACCTTCACCGCCCAGGTCAGGGTGGGCGACGGGCTCTACGGCAACGGGGTCGGCCGCTCCAAGAAGGAAGCCGAGCAGGCCGCCGCCGAGACGGCGTACGGCGAGATCGCCGCTGACCTCGGCGTCGAGGACCCCGCGGTCCGCGCGGCCACCGCCGCCGCCAACGACTGACGCCCGGCGACCCTCCCGTGCCCGAGCTCCCCGAGGTCGAGGTCGTCCGAGCGGGCCTCGCCCGCCACGTGCTCGGCCGGACCATCACCCGGGTCGACGTCCTCCACCCACGCCCCGTGCGGCGCGACCCCCGGGGGCCGGAGGGGTTCGCGCTCGCCCTGACCGGGCGCCGCATCGACGACGCGCGGCGGCGGGGCAAGTACCTCTGGCTGCCGCTCGACAACGGTGACGCACTGCTCGGCCATCTCGGCATGAGCGGCCAGCTGCTCGTGCAGCCCGCCGGGGCAGCCGACGAGCGGCACCTCCGGGTGCGTCTGGTGCTCCACGACGGCCTGGAGCTGAGGTTCGCCGACCAGCGAATGTTCGGCGGGCTGTCGGTGTCTGCCGGAGGTGCCGAGCTACCCGCCGAGATCGCCCACATTGCGCGCGACGCGCTCGACCCGCAGTTCGACGAGGATGCGTTCGTGCGCCGCGTACGCCGGCGTACCGCCGGGGTCAAGCGGCTGCTGCTCGACCAGACGCTGGTGTCGGGCGTGGGCAACATCTACGCCGACGAGGCCCTGTGGCGGGCGCGCATCCACGGCGACCGGCCCGGTGACCGGATGACCGGCCCGCAGGTGCGCACGCTGCTCGGGCACGCGCGTGAGGTGATGACCGACGCCCTGGGCGAAGGCGGCACCTCCTTCGACTCGCTCTACGTCAACGTCAACGGCGAGTCGGGCTACTTCGACCGCTCCCTCGACGCCTACGGCCGCGAGGGCGAGCCCTGTGGGCGCTGCGGAACCCCGATCCGCCGGGTCGCCTTCATGAACCGGTCGTCGTACTTCTGCCCCCGCTGCCAGCCGCCACCGCGCCGGCGCCGGTCAAGACCCGGGATTGACCGCGCGACGCGGCGGTGAGACTCTTGTAGGCGGCCCCACACATCGCGGGCACATCCACTTCACATGGAAGGCTCATCCATGGCCAAGGCGCTGATCGGTTACATGAACAGCGACCTCAGGACCCCCGCCCGACTCACAGCCGAGAACACGCGGCTGCGCACTCGGGTGGCCGAGCTCGAAGCACTGGTGCTCCGCCTCTCGCAGGAGAACGACGCACTCGCCACCGCTCACGCGGAAGCGCTTCTCGATCTCGGGTCCGAGACAATGCAGGAGATGCAGCCCGCCTGATTCGGCGGATTGACGGGGGACGGCGTGACTCAGGCCACGTCGCCTCGTTGGGTGGTGCATGCGCAGACTCATCACCCTCGCCGCCGGCCTGACCGTCGGCGCCTCCCTGGCCCTGGCCCCTCCCGCGTCCGCACACGGTGACAAGAGCACCGACCTGCGGAAGGAGCGGGCCGCACTGCTCGCCGGGGCGGGCGACACGCCGATGCTCAGCGGCAACGTCCAGCACCTCGGTAACCGACCCGGCACGGCCGGGATCTCGGGCTGCTTCCTGAAGACCGCGCCCCTCTTCGTGACCAGCGGGGTCGAGTCGGTCCGGGTGTGGAACGTCAGGGACGCCACCGACCCGACCCAGGTCGGGGTGCTGCCCAACGCCTTGTTCGAGAACGAGGCGATGAACTGCGGCGAGCGGCACACCGCGGACGGCACCCGGCGGTTCGCGCTGATCGGCGTCGACTCGGTCCAGGCGTCGCCCACCGATCCCCAGCACGTCAACGTGGGCGGCAACGAGCTGATCGTCGTCGACGTGACCGACCCCACCGCTCCTGCCATCGTGGGACGTGCTCCGGCGACGACCAGCACCCACACCGTCGCCTGCGTGGACCAGTACGACTGCAGCTACGCCTACTCCGCAGGCGAGAGCTCAGGCACCTTCTCGATCATCGACCTGCGCAACATCGAGAAGCCCCAGGAGGTCGACAGCAACCCGGACAAGGCCGGCGTCCAGCCGTTCCACTCGCCGACGGCCGGGCACAAGTGGAACTTCGACAATGCCGGCATCGGGACCCACACCGGGTGGGACGGCTCCTCGATGTGGAACGTGGACCGGCCGCGGCACCCGCGGCTGCTCGCGACCACCGGCAGGGCCGGCGGTGCGGGCGATGCGGACGGCGCGAACGGTTACAACGACTTCATCCACCACAACTCCTTCCGGCCCAACGCGAAGAACTTCCGGCCCCACAGCAGGCCGTCGCTCGCCAACGGCAACATCCTGCTCGTGACCGAGGAGGACTACGAGCAGACCGACTGCGCGACGGCCGGGTCCTTCCAGACCTGGCACGTCAAGAGCCTCGACGGAGGCAAGGGCGGCATCGTCCCCCTCGACAAGGTCGAGCTCGCCGACCTCGGCAACTTCCCGAGCCCCCGCGGAGCGTTCTGCTCGGCCCACTGGTTCGACTTCCGGCCAGGCGGGATCGTGGCCATCGGCTTCTACGGCGGCGGCACCCAGTTCATCGACGTCCGCGACCCCCAGAACCTGAAGTCCCACGGCTTCGCCCTCTGGGGCGGCTCGCAGGTCTGGGACGCGATGTGGGTTCCCGTCTACGACAGCCACGGCGACCAGACCGGCGCGAGCAGCAACGTCGTGTACTCCGTCGACCTGGTCCGCGGCCTCGACGTCTACTCCGTCGACGTCCCCGGCGACGGTCGCGGGTCGAACCCCTACCCGTCCGCGACGGCCGACGGCTCGGTCGTCAGCCGGATCTCCAACGCTGCGGTGCCGATGGGGCTGGTCGGTGGTGCGCTCGCCCTCGTCGTTGCCGTACGCCGGCGAACCCGCCGACGCGCCTGACCGGGCGCCCTCCCTGGGGCAGGACGCAGGAGGTACTAGACCCAAAGCCCGATGGCGCGGGGCGGCGCAACGCGAGACCGTGGTTACTCGGCCACGGAACGGACCCCACACATGCTCAGGATTGCGCTCATGCTCGGTGCGCTGATGCTCGCCATCATGCCCGCCGCCTTCGGCGTGCTCCAGAACGCCTCGTTCACCCCCGAGAGGCCCGTGCACACCTCCGAGCAGACCAGCGATCCCACGGCTCCGGAGCTCCAGCGACCCGACCCGAAGGTCGACCGGCGGATCAGGGGCAAGGAAGATCTGGATTCCCAACTCACCGAGCGCCGACAGGCGCACAATGAGGGGGATGACTGACCAGCACACCGTCCGGGACCGGACCACGGAGGGCGCCGAGGCGCCGCCGTGGGTCCAGGTCTCCTACGGCGCGCCCAAGCGTGACGAGGGGCCGGAGAGCACCGGCCGGGTGCTCGGCTGGGTCTCGATTGCCGCCGTCCTCGCCCTGGTCGGGGTCGCCATCGGCAGTATCCTTCTCGCCCAGAACCTTGCCGAGAAGCAGGCCGTCAACGACGCCGTGGCCACCAGCCAGCTCCTCGGCCAGTCCGTCATCGAGCCCACCCTGCAGGACGTCGACCTGCTCAAGAAGCACAACAAGCCCGCCATCCGGGAGCTCGACAGGGTGGTGGACAACTTCATCGACAAGTCGGAGACCGGGACGGGGACCGGGATCGTCCGGGTCAAGATCTGGACCCCCGACGGACGCATCGTCTACTCCGACGAACCCAGGCTGATCGACCCCAAGAAGACCTACTCGCTCGGCCCCGAGGAGCAGGAGGCGCTCGACCAGTTCATCACGAAGGCAGACATCTCCGACCTGAGCGAGGAGGAGAACTCCTACGAGAGGAACTTCTCGAAGCTGCTCGAGGTCTACGGGCCGGTAGTCACGAAGGACGGGAACCCGCTGCTGTTCGAGACCTATCGTCGCTACGACGTCGTCGACGAGCGCTCCGGCGACCTGTGGAAAGGCTTCGGCGGGGTGACGGTCAGCAGCCTGCTGTTCTTCACCGTGCTCCTGCTGCCCATCGTGTGGCGGCTCCTCGGCCGGCTGCAGCGCTCCCAGCAGCAGCGCGAGGAGCTGCTGGAGCGCGCCGTCGACGCCTCGATCG
Source organism: Nocardioides sp. (assembly GCA_035691135.1). Classification (GTDB taxonomy): domain Bacteria; phylum Actinomycetota; class Actinomycetes; order Propionibacteriales; family Nocardioidaceae; genus Nocardioides. The sequence continues at coordinate 5,777 of DASSJR010000070.1, forward strand.
AGGAGCGGCGCAGGATCGCCGGCACACTGCACGACGGGGTGGTCCAGGAGCTCGCCGCCACCTCCTTCACGGTGGCCGGCGCCGCGGCCCGGGCCAAGACCCAGGGCGACCCCCAGATGTCCCACGACCTCCACGGGGTCGCCGGCACACTGCGCTCCAGCATCGGTGGCCTGCGCTCGCTGCTCGTGGACATCTTCCCTGCCAACCTCCACACCGGAGGCCTTGCGGACGCGCTCGCCGACCTCGCCGCGCCGCTGCGCTCGCGCGGCATCGACGTCACGCTGGACCTCGAGCAGGCGGTCGTCGACCTTGACCCCGACGTGGAGCGACTGGTCTTCCGGATCACCCAGGAGTGCCTCCACAATGTACGGCGGCACTCCGGCGCGAGCAGTGTTCGGATCGCCTGGCACTCGGAAGGGGACGAGATGGTGTTGGACGTCGTGGACGACGGGCGAGGGTTCGACCCCGCCGAAGTCCTTGCCCGTCCCCGTGAGGGTCACTTCGGGGTCCGGGTGCTCGCCGACGTGGCCTCGGCGGCGGGTGCGGACCTGTCGGTGTCGACTGCGCCGGGGGCAGGCTGCCACTGGCGGCTCCGGGTGCCCCGGCGGTGATCGGCGTCCTGCTGGTCGACGACCACCCCCTCGTCCGGGCCGGCCTCGCTGGGCTGATCGGCTCGACCACCGATGACATCAGCGTCGTCGGTGAGGCCGGCAGCGGCGAGGAGGCGGTCCGGATCGCCTCGGACCTGCACCCCGACGTCGTGCTGATGGACCTGTCGATGCCCGAGGTCGACGGCATCGAGTCCACCCGGCGGCTCTTCGCGGCCGGCTACGACGGCGCGGTCGTGGTCCTCACGTCCTTCAAAGAGACCGACCGGGTCGCCGAGGCCCTCTCCGCGGGGGCGATCGGCTACCTCCTCAAGGACGGCGAGCCGGGCGACGTGCTCTCGGCGATCCGTGCGGCCGCCGCCGGTCACGCACCGCTCGACCCGCGAGTCGCCCGGGCCCTGCTGCCGGACCGGGCTCCGGCGCCCGGTGCGGGACTGAGCGCACGCGAGCTGCAGGTGCTGCGGCTGGTGGCGCGGGGCATGGCCAACAAGCAGATCGCCCGGCGGCTGGAGATCAGCGAGCGGACCGTCAAGGTCCACCTCGGCAACGTGTTCCGCAGGATCGGGGTGACCGATCGCACCAGCGCCGCGATCTGGGCGCGGGACCACCTGCCGGCTGAGGAAGTCTGACGGACAAGCGGGACGCGGAAGCCCCGTGGTGAGGTGTCCTGGAGGTGCCCAGACATGACGCTGGCCCGTCGTGACTCTGACGACGGGCCGGCGGAGCAATTGACCCACGACACCCGGGACGGGGGGACGGGGTGGGGCGCCCCGGGTGTCGTGCGGGTCGAGCTTCGGACTTGACGGGGAGCCCAACCTGCGAGTGAACTCCACCGCCCGGTCGGTAGCTGTTGAGACAATCGTCGTCTTCGGTCAGTACCAACCGCCATCGGGCATTGGTACTAGTACGAAAGTTGACCCGCCATTAACACATCGTTAGGGACGCTCTTAACACGTTGAGGGGGTCAGTTCCGGCGACTAGCGTGTGCGCACTGTGAGCCGTCTCGTCGAAGCCGTCGTTCCGGCCCGCCTCGGCGCCGGTTTCCGGTGGTTGCTTGCGTCCTCGTGGACCAGCAATCTCGGCGACGGCCTGATGGTGGCCGCCGGCCCCTTGCTGGTCGCCTCGCAGACCCACGACCCGTTTCTGGTCGCCGCCGCCGCGATGTCCACGCAGCTGCCATGGCTGATGTTCGGGCTGGTCGCCGGCGCCCTGGCCGATCGCCTCGACCGTCGTGTCGTCGTGATGATCGTCGACTCGCTTCGCGCGCTCGTGCTGGCGGTGCTGTGCCTGGTGATCGTGACCGGGCGCGTCGACATCTGGTTGGTCCTGGTCGTGATGTTCGTGCTCGGGACGGCGGAGGTGTTCGCCGACGTGACGACCAGCACGCTCGCGCCGATGCTCGTCGAGAAGGCCGACCTCGGCATCGCCAACGCACGCATCATGGCCGGGTTGGTGACGGTCAACCAGATGGTCGGACCGGCACTCGGCGCGTTCCTCTTCGCCGTGGGCATGGCGGTGCCCTTCACGGTCCAGGCCGTGTGCGTCGCGCTCGGCGCATTGCTGGTCAGCCGGATCGGGACCGCCGCAGGGACGGTGCGTGAGCGCGTCGACACGCATGTCTGGCAGGACATCGTCGAGGGAGTGCGCTGGCTGGTCGGACACCGGCCGGTGCGCACACTCGCACTGGTCATCGTCACGTTCAACATCACGTGGGCCGCGCCGTGGTCGGTGCTCGTCCTCTGGGCGCTCCAGCGGGTCGGGGTCGATGAGGCCGGCTTCGGTCTGCTGACCACCACGGCCGCGGCGGGCGGGTTGCTGAGCACGCTGAGCTACGACTGGCTCGAGCGCAAGGTCCCGCTCGCACTCCTGATGCGGCTGGCGCTGCTCAGCGAGGTGGTCTTCCACGCGCTGATGGCGCTCACCACCTCGCCCTGGGCGGCGTACCCGCTGATGTTCTTCTTCGGCGCCTACGCCTTCGTCTGGGGCACGCTCTCCAATGCGGTCCGGCAACGCGCGGTGCCGACGGAGTTCCAGGGCCGGGTCGGGTCCGTCTACAAGATCTGCGTGATGGGCGGCATGCTCCTCGGCTCGTTCCTCGGCGGACTGATCGCACAGCGGTGGGGCCTGGTCGCGCCATGGTGGTTCGCGTTCTTCGGATCGGGCCTCACCCTGCTCCTGGTCTGGCAGGCGCTCGGGCACATCGCCCACGCGGACGACGAGACGGAGGTCGAGGTGTGAAGATGGGTGGGTGGACGCATCCGAGCTGGCCGCCCTGTTCCCCGACGGGGTGGTGACCACCGACCCCGAAGCGATGGAGAAGTACCGCTTCGACCGGTCCCAGGACGCCAACACCGGCACACCGCTCGCGGTCGTCCGCGCCGAGGACGCCGACCAGGTCCGAACGGCGGTCCGCTGGGCCGCGGAGCACCGGGTCGCGGTGGTCCCGCGCGGTGCGGGCAGCGGGCTCTCCGGCGGGTCGAGCGCCGTCGACGACGGCATCGTGCTCAGCCTCGAGCGGATGCGGGCCATCGAGATCGACCCGGTCTGCCAGGTCGCTGTTGTCGAGCCGGGCGCATTCAACGCCGAGGTCAAGGCGGCGGCTTCCGAGCACGGCCTGTGGTACCCGCCGGACCCGTCGTCGTACGAGTTCTGCTCGATCGGCGGCAACGTGGCGACCAACGCCGGTGGCCTGTGCTGCGTGAAGTACGGCGTGACCACCGACTACGTGCTCGGGCTCGACGTGGTCCTCGCCGACGGCACGCTGGTCAGGCTGGGCGGCAAGCAGATCAAGGACAGTGCCGGGCTGTCCCTGCTGAAGCTGTTCGTCGGCAGCGAGGGCACCCTCGGCATCGTGACCCGGGCGATCCTGCGGCTCGTGCCGGCGCAGTCGGCCCGCTCCACGCTGGTCGCGACGTTCGACTCCTCGAAGGTCGCGGCGGAGGCGGTCGTTGCGATCCGGACCCGGCTGCGTCCCTCGATGCTGGAGCTGATGGACCAGGCGTCGATCCGGGCCGTCGAGGCACACCGCTCGATGGGCCTCGACACCGACGCGGGCGCGCTGCTGGTCGCCCAGTCGGACGCGCCCGGCAGCTCCCGCGGAGAGGAGATCGCCCTGATGGAGGAGGCCTGCCGGGGCACCGGGGCGAGCGAGGTGTTCACCACCGACGACGCCGACGAGGGTGAGCTGTTCGTGCAGGCCCGCCGGGGGGTGATCCCGGCCGTGGAGGAGATCGGGACACTGATGCTCGAGGACGTGGGTGTGCCCGTACCGCGGCTGCCCGAGCTGCTCGAGGCGGTGGCGGGCATCGCCGCCAAGCACGACCTCTCGATCCCCGTCATCGCTCACGCCGGCGACGGCAACACCCACCCGTTGGTCGTGGTGCCCCGGGGGGACGCGGACGGAGCGGAGCGCGCCCGGGTCGCCTTCGACGAGATCATGCAGGCGGCGATCGGTCTCGACGGGACCATCACCGGTGAGCACGGGGTGGGCCGAACCAAGAAGAGCGCCCTTCCTGACCAGCTCGGCCCGGACGTGATGGCGCTGACCCGGCGGGTCAAGGACGCTCTCGACCCGGACGGGATCCTCAACCCCGGCGCCATCCTCTAGCGTCGTGCCCATGATCCGCGATCGCCAGCTCTTCGGCCCCGGCCCGTCCAACCCTTACCCCGAGGCCACCGCGGCCCTCGGGCTCCCGCTGCTCGGCCACCTCGACCCGGCGTTCATCGAGCTGATGGACGAGACCTGCGACATGCTGCGCCAGGTGTGGGGCACGACCAACGCCCGCACCCTGCCGATCTCCGCCACCGGGTCGGCCGGCATGGAGGCGGCCTTCGTCAACACCGTCCATCCCGGGGACGTCGTGGTCGTCGCGGTCAACGGCCTCTTCGGCCAGCGGATGTGCGACGTGGCCGCCCGCTGCGGCGCCGACGTGGTCCCGGTCGAGCACGAGTGGGGCCAGCCGGTCGACGTCGAACGGGTCCTGTCGGCCCACGACGCGCCGGCGGTCATCGCCGCCGTCCACGCCGAGACCTCGACCGGGGTGCGCTCCGACATCGCCGCGCTGGGCGCGGCCAAGGGCGACGCCCTGCTGATCGCGGACGCGGTCACCAGCATCGGCGGCATCGAGCTGCGAGCCGACGACTGGGGCATCGACGTCGGCTACGCCGGCACCCAGAAGTGCCTGGGCGTCGCCCCGGGGCTGGCGCCGTTCACGATCAACGACCGTGCCTTCCAGCGGCGGGTCGAGAAGCCGCAGTCGTGGTACCTCGACCTCGGACTCCTCGGGGGGTACGTCGGCGAGGCGAGCGGCCGGTCCGGCGGCCGGACCTACCACCACACCGCACCGGTCGCCATGGTCGCGAGCCTGCACGGCGGGCTGACCCGGATCCTCGAGGAGGGTCTCGAGAACGTCTGGGCCCGGCACGAGGACGCCGGTCGCCTCCTCCAGGAGGGCCTGGAGGAGATGGGACTCGAGCTGTTCGCCGCCAAGGGCCATCGTCTCCCCGAGCTCACCACCATCAAGGTGCCCGAGGGGGTCGACTCGGCCGCGGTCCGGCGCTACCTGCTCGAACGGCACGACATCGAGATCGGTGCCGGCGCCGGCGAGTTCGCCAGCACGGTGTGGCGGATCGGGCTGATGGGCCACAACGCCCGTCCGGACGCCGTACTGCTGGTCCTCGCCGCCCTCCGCGACGCCCTCGCCCACGCCTGAGCCACCACGACCCACCTGCGCGGAATCGACCACCCCGGCAGGTAGGGTGAGCGGCGCTGAGCTTCCCCGCGCCTTCAGCGACCGATCGCCTTGGTGAGGAGCCCCGCGTTGTACCTGAAGAGCCTGACCCTGAAGGGGTTCAAGTCCTTCGCCTCCTCGACCACCCTCCAGCTCGAGCCGGGCATCACCTGCGTCGTCGGGCCCAACGGCTCGGGCAAGTCCAACGTGGTGGACGCCCTGGCCTGGGTGATGGGTGAGCAGGGGGCCAAGTCGCTGCGTGGCGGCAAGATGGAGGACGTCATCTTCGCCGGCACGCCCGGCCGGGCCCCGCTGGGCCGCGCCGAGGTGCTGCTGACCATCGACAACACCGACGGCGCGCTGCCGATCGAGTACTCCGAGGTCACGATCAGCCGCACCATGTTCCGCAGCGGCGGGTCCGAGTACGCCATCAACGGCAACCCGTGTCGCCTGCTCGACGTACAGGAGCTGCTCAGCGACAGCGGTATCGGCCGTGAGATGCACGTCATCGTCGGGCAGGGCCAGCTCGACTCGATCCTGCACGCCACGCCGGAGGACCGACGGGGCTTCATCGAGGAGGCGGCCGGCGTCCTCAAGCACCGCAAGCGCAAGGAAAAGGCCCTCCGCAAGCTCGACGCCACCGACGGCAATCTCCACCGCCTCCACGATCTGCTCGGGGAGATCCGTCGGCAGCTCAAGCCGCTGGGTCGCCAGGCAGAGGTGGCCCGCCGGGCGGCCGGCGTGCAGGCCGACGTCCGGGATGCCCGGGCCCGGCTGATGGCCGACGACCTGGTGACGGCCCGCACCGCGCTCGAGCAGGAGCTGGCCGACGAGACGATCCTCGTCGAGCGCAGGGCCGAGGTCGAGGCCGCCATCGCGCGTGCCCGCGAGGCCGAGGCCGGTCTGGAGGCCGGTCTCCGCGACGATCTGCCGGCCCTGGCCAGTGCACAAGAGACATGGTTCGCGCTCAGCGGGCTGCGCGAGCGCCTCCGCGGCACCCAGTCCCTCGCCGCCGAACGGGTCCGTAACGCCGGTGCCGTCGAGGAGCCGGTAGACTCCGGGCGCGACCCCGACCAGCTGGAGGACGAGGCTGCCCGGATCGCCGAGCAGGAGCAGGCGATCGGTGCCGAGGTCGAGCAGCAACGGGCCGCCCTCGAGCACGCGGTGGCCGCTCGCCGGGCCGCCGAGGACGCCGCCGCCGAGGAGGAGCGCCGGATCGCCGGCCTCCACCGTGCTGCCGCCGACCGGCGCGAGGGCCTGGCCCGTCTGCACGGCCAGGTCAACGCGCTCAAGTCACGGGCCGCGGCCGCCGACGACGAGCTCGCCCGACTCAGCCAGGCGCGTGAGGACGCCAGGGCCCGCGCCGAGCGTGCCCAGCGTGACTTCACCAGCCTCGAGACCAGGGTCGCGGGCCTCGATGCGGGGGAGGAGGGCCTCGATGCCGAGCACGAGGCCGCCGCCGCCGTGCTCGCCGACCTCGAGGAACGACTCGTCAAGGCGCGCGACGAGGCTCAGCAGGCCGACCGTGACCGCGCCTCGCTCCTCGCCCGCCGCGACGCCCTCGAGATGGGTCTCACCCGCCGCGACGGCGCATCTGCGCTGCTGGCCGCCTCCGACTCCGTCTCGGGCCTGCTCGGGTCCGTCGCCGCCCTTCTGTCGGTCCGTTCCGGGTTCGAGACCGCGGTGGCTGCGGCCCTGGGCTCCGCTGCCGATGCGATCGCCGTCCGTGACGCCGACGCCGCCGTCGAGGCGCTCGGGTTCCTCAAGACCGACGACCTGGGCCGGGCCGGGCTGCTGCTCGGCGGCGGTGCCGCCACCGATCGTGAGTGGCCGGGGTTGCCACGCCACGCGACGTACGCCGTCGACGTGGTCGACTGCCCCGACGACCTGCGCGGGGCCCTCAACCGGCTTTTGTTCAAGGTGGCCGTGGTCGACGACCTCGACGCTGCGCGCGGGCTGGTCGCGGAGCTTCCGGACCTGACGGCCGTGACCCGCGACGGCGACGTGTTCGGGTCACACTTCGCCTCGGGTGGCTCCTCGAACCAGCCCAGCCTGATCGAGATCCAGGCCGCGGTCGACGAGGCGGAGACGCAGCTGGCAGAGGCGACGGCCAGCTCCGAGCGGCTCGCTTTCGACATGTCACGGCTCGAGGCCGAGCGCCTCGAGGCGCAGAAGCGCGTCGACGTGGCGCTGGCCCGGCTCCACGAGTCGGATGCCACCCTCGCCGCCGTGGCCGAGGAGCTCGGCCAGTACGGCTCGCAGGCCCGAGCGGCCCGCGCGGAGGCCGAGCGCGTCACGGCTGCGATCGCCCGCGCCGAGGCGGCCCGCGACCAGGACCTGGCCGGTCTTGCTGAGCTCGAGACGCGGCTGGCCTCGGCCGACCAAGCCACCGACGAGGAGCCCGACACGGGCGAGCGTGAGCGGCTCGTCGACGCCGCGCGCGGTTCCCGGCAGGCCGAGATGGACGCCCGTCTGGCGGTCCGCACCTCCGAGGAGCGCGCGCGGGCCCTTCATGGCCGTGCTGACTCCTTGCGGCGGGCGGCGCAGGCCGAGCGCCAGGCGCGCGCCCGCGCGGACGAGCGCCGGGAGCGGCTGATCCGCGAGGGCCGGGCCGCCCAGGCCGTCGGCACCGCGGTCGCGGTGGTGCTGCAGCGGTTGGAGGACTCAGTACGCCGCGCCGCCCAGGCCCGCGCCGAGCTCGAGGAGGCCCGCCGGGGGCGCGAGCAGGAGCTGATGACGGTCCGGGCTACGCTCCGCGACCTGGATCGTGACCACGACGAGCTGGTCAACTCCGTGCACCGAGACGAGATGGCGCGCACCCAGCAGCGGATGCGGATCGAGCAGCTCGAGGAGCGCGCCCTTGAGGAGCTGGGCCTCGACCCCGACGGCCTCGTGGCCGACTACGGCCCCGACCAGCTCATTCCGCCCACCCAATCCAGCACTGGCGGCGAGGTCGAGGAGGACGAGGAGACCCCGGATCCGGTTCCGTTCGTCCGGGAGGAGCAGCAGAAGCGGCTGCGGGCCGCCGAGCGCGCCCTGTCGATGCTCGGGCGGGTCAACCCGCTCGCGCTGGAGGAGTTCTCGGCGATGGAGGAGCGGCACAAGTTCCTCACCGAGCAGCTCGAAGACCTCAAGCGGACCCGCAAGGACCTGCTCGACATCGTCCGTGAGGTCGACGCTCGGGTCGAGGAGGTCTTCACGACGGCCTACGCCGACGTCAGCCGCGCCTTCGACGCCACCTTCGCCCGGCTGTTCCCCGGCGGGGAAGGGCGCCTCGTGCTGACGAACCCTGACGACATGCTCGCCACCGGTGTCGAGGTCGAGGCCCGCCCGCCCGGCAAGAAGATCAAGCGGCTCTCGCTGCTCTCGGGTGGAGAGCGATCGCTGGTCGCCGTGGCTTTCCTCGTCGCGCTGTTCAAGGCACGCCCGTCGCCGTTCTACATCCTCGACGAGGTCGAGGCGGCGCTCGACGACACCAACCTCGGGCGGCTGCTGGAGATCTACGAGGAGCTGCGCGAGAACTCCCAGCTCCTCGTGATCACGCACCAGAAGCGGACCATGGAGGTCGCCGACGCCCTCTATGGCGTGACCATGCGCGGGGACGGAGTGACCACGGTCATCAGCCAGCGGCTCCGCGAGACCGAACCTGCCTGAGGCCCCCATGCCGCCCTGTCCGGGCCGCTGCCGGTGCTTCCGATCTGCTCTGGGGCTCGCATTCGAGCCTTCGACAGTTCCGGAATCATGTCGCTTCGATGGCCCAGGCACGACGATCTTCTCCGGCGCTCCGGGCGGCCGAGCCGCCGTCCGCCACGACTGCACCCTTGGTTTAGTGTGCGCTCACGACGCCCGCTCAACGACGACAGGGGAGAACTCGACGTGGCATCAGCAGCGCGCCGGCTGATCGGGAAGGCGCGAGCAAGAGTGCGGCGCCGCTCGGCAACCCGCCGGGTTCGACCTGCAAAGCCGACCCCGCCGCAGCTGACGCCTCGCGAAGTCGTCCCTGAGCGGACCAATCTCGGCCCGATGATGGACGACGTCGTCACTCGCGCGAAGCGCCGGATGCAGCCTGCGGGGATCGACCCCGACTATGACGTTGCCTACGAGCATTTCGACGTCATGCACTTCCTGCTGCAGGCGCATGGGCTGCAGTCCTCCGAGCGCATCGATCCGCTTCGGCTGTTCCTTCGCAACGGTGCCGACGCCAAGGCCAGCCCCGAGATCAACTTCGACATGCAGTCCTACCTCGAGCGTCACCCCGAGAGGGCGAAGGGGTCCGGCCGAAGCCCCTACGTCGACTGGCTCACCCATGGCAGGGCCGCGGGCGAGATCGCCGACCCGGCCCCCGGGGTGGAGAAGATGGCTCACGTGCTCGGTCTCGAGGTGGGCGAGCTGGTGGACGAGCTGTCCTCCATCAGGCTGGACCTGCAGCACCGACTCCGAACCGGGACCCTCGGCGAGGTGTTTGCCCGGGCCGCCGAGGTGGAGCCGCTGATCGGGGAGGTCTGGGCCATGACCACCAATCCCAACCTGCCTCCGCTGGTGTGGCGGGACACGGTGGAGCAGGTCGCGGCGATGCAGTCCTGCCAGCAGCAAGCGGGGTTCGCGACGGCCAGGCTGGTGCTGGTGATCTCGGATCCGAGGTGGGGCGGGGGGAGAAGGATGGAGGGACACATCGCCCATGCCCTGACCCGCCACGTCGAGCCGGAAGACATCGTGGTCATCTACACCGACAGCGGTGGCGCCGCTCCGTCCGGCCGTTTCCCGGCCGGCGTCCGAGAGGTGGACCTCGCTGGCGCCGTCCAGGGGATGAAGCGGAACGCCAGTCATCGGATGCTGATCGAACTGATCCGGTCGTTCCGCGCCGACGCGGTGGTCAACATCAACGCGCGCCTGCTCTACGAGGCACTCGAGACATACGGCAAAGCCCTGCTCGCCTCGGAACGGCTGTACCTGGTGCAGTTCTGCAACGAGCAGCAGGCGCAGGGCCACTGGGTCGGGATCCCGCTGCGGTTCTTCTACCGGTACTTCGACCTCGTGGACGGCGTGCTGACCGACAGCGAGTACCTCGCGAGCTGGCTCCGCGAGAGGCACCAGCTCGGCCCCGAGACGGAGGCCCGGGTCCAGGTGCTGCGTGCGCCGGTAGACCCTTCGATACCAGTCGTGCTCCCGGAGGAGCAGCGCGACCAGCGGCGTCCGCAGATCTTCTGGGCCGGACGATGGGACCGCCAGAAGCGAGTCGACCTTGCGCTGGAGGTCGCACGTCGCATGCCCGACGTGGACCTACGGATGTGGGGCGAGGCGGTGCTGAGCGCCGGCCACGTGGCCGAGGCACCGGACAACGTGCGGCTGGAGGGTGCCTACGGCCACCTCTCGGATCTCGACCTTTCGGCCGCCGACGTGTGGCTCTATACCTCTGCCTGGGACGGTGTCCCGAGCCAGCTGCTCGAGGTCGGCATGACCACCATCCCGATCGTGGGCAGCCTCGTCGGTGGCACCGGTGAGCTCCTCGACGAGACCGGCGCCTGGCCGGTCCGGGACGTGGAGAACCCGGACGCCTACGTCGCGGCGATCCGCGAGGTGTTGTCCGACCCGGCCGGCGCGCGCCGACGGGCGCGGGACCTGCGGCAACGGTTGCTCCGGGAACGCACGGAAGAGGCGTTCTCCGAGCACGTCTCCACACTGCTGCTGGACGGGCGTCGGGAGGGACGAAGGTGAGCACGGACCTGAGTCTGATCGTGACTGCGCACGACGAGACGGCGGTCTGCGGTCCCACCATGCGGGCCGCCGACCTGGCTGTCGAGGCGGCCCGGGCCCGTGGCTTCAGCGTCCAGACGATCATCGGCCTGGACGCCGCAACGGAGGAGACCAGCGCCTACTTCCATCAGTCGCGCTTCGACCACTGGGAACGGCGGATCCTGGACGAGGGCGACCTCGGCAGGGCGCGAAACTCCCTTGTTCCCGAATGCACCGGGCGCTACGTGGCCTTCCTGGACGCCGACGACCTGTTCAGCGACAACTGGCTGGCCGAGGGCATCGCGGCGCTGGACGCTGCGGCCAGTCGCGGCGAGCGGGCGATCGCCCATCCCGAGCTCAACGTCGTCTTCGACGGAAAGCGCTCGGTGATGCTCAACATCGAGCCGAGCTCGCGCCTGTACACCCCCCACTACCTGTACTTCCGGCACTACTACGACTCGCTGTGCATGGCGCCGCGTGAGGCCCACCTGGAGATCCCGTATGTCACCCGGGACGTCCCCAATGGCCTGTCCTTCCAGGACTTCCAGTTCACCATCGAGTCGCTGGCTGCGGGGTGGCGCCACGTCGTGGTCAAGGACACGATCATCTTCAAGCGGCGTCGGGACTTCTCTCTGGTCACGGAGAGCACCACCCGCAAGTCGATCGTGCGCGCGCTGCCGGCCATGGCCATCGACCGGATCCGCGACCTGGGCACCCGCGACCGACAGGCGTGAGGCCGGCGGCGTGTCAGCGGATCCTCGCCTCCCGCTCGGCCAGGCGACGGAGTGGGACGTGGATGCGCTCCGGCAGCTCCGTCAGCGTCAGGAAGTGGTCGAGACGAGCGGGGTCGAGGAGCTGCTCGGTGGTGGTGTTGAGTGTCTTCCGGGGCGTCCGGAACAGCTGGCCACTGGAGTCGCCGAGGAAGTCGATTGCGACGCGCCGGTTGGCCTCCTCCCACTGCGTCATGAACTTGTCCAAGAAGGCATCGGACATCGTCAGGACGGGGCCGGTGGATGCCTCGGCCAGTTGCCTGAAGAGCTTCCAGTTGTGCATCAACCCCGGAGTCGCCCCCTCGTTCTCCGCCCGGTAGAGATTCACCAGGCGGAGGAACTCAACGCTCTCGGCATCGAGACTTTCGTTGCGCCTGTGGACCTGTTCCAGGTCTTCGACGCGGACATCGATGTTCGCGGCGTCGAGGAAGTCGCGGTGGAGCGATCCTCCGACAAAGCCGTGTGGCTCGAATCGGCGTACGACGAGTTCGGTCGGCTCCATCAGCCGGCTCCAGACGCGTAGTCGGGCGTAGTAGTGGTACAGCGCCGACCAGTCGTCCTCGGCAAACTCGCGCAGCCGCTCCACCCGGCCGACCTTCATACCCTGCTGGTAGCGGCTCACCAGGTGCTCGTCCTGCCGGCGGAGGTAGACGACCACTCGTAGACGTTCTGTCATCTTGTCGGTGAAACGTCGGAGGCGCAGTAACCCGGACCGGTCGCGAGGGAAGAGGACCTCGTCCGACAGGATCACCCGCGACAGGCCCGAGCCCTCGATTTCAGCAAGAAGCCGACGTCGGAAGGCCCTGCGCAGGCGCGCGGGATCGGGCCGGCCCCGCTTGTGCCACACCGGTGACCTCTTGAGCTCCTCGTTCGACTTGACGTACAGGCCCAACCGGGAGTGCCGCGGCGTGCCAGGAGACTGTGGATACAGGTATCCGAGGTCGGCCAGGCGGTGACGGTTCTCGCTGAGCAAGGACTGGATCGAGGAGCTTCCAGCCTTGCCCATGCCGATGTGCAGGGTCAGGTCGAGGGGCCTGTCGCTCAGGGGTGTTTTCATGATCAGGCGTTGCTCCCGGGTAGGGGATGGGACTCCTCAGACTGCTTTCGGTGGTAGCCCGCCTCGTGGCTGGGCACCTCAATCTGCCCGTGCCTCGCGCTCGACGAGCACCCGCAGCGGAGCGTGCATCTGCTCCGGGAGCTCCAGGAACGTGAGGTAGTGGTCGAGCCGGGAAGGGTCGAGATACTGCTTCGCCGTGGTGCCGCTGGTCTTCCGCGGACCCGCGAACAGCTGCCCGGTCGCGTCGCCCAGCATCTCCCGGGCGACGCGCTGGTTCGACTGTTCCCACCGCGACATGAACTCGTCGAGGAGGGGTGTGGGCATCGTGAGCGTGGGTCCGTCGCAGGCTTCGGCGAGCCGCATGACCATCCGCCGATTGGCGGGCGCGCACGCGGCCGCCTCCTCGTGCTCCTCGCGGAGGATGTTGACGATGCGCAGGAACTCCACGGCTTCGGCATCCAGGCTTTCGTTCGCGGTCTCGACCTGGTCCATGTCCTCTGCGCGTTCGTCGATGCGGGTCGCTTCGAGGAAGTCCTGGTAGAGCGAGCCGTCGACGAAGCTTTCACGCTCGAACCGACGGACCACCAGCTCGTCGGGCTCCAGCATCCGCTTCCACTTCTGAAGCCGGGCGAAGTAGTCGTAGGTCTTCGGACCTTGGCGAGATGCCCACGACTCGTTGCTCCCGGGCGACCCCGGGCGCGACGTGGGCTCCGTCAGCCTTCTGGTCTCTCCGGTCTTCACCACCTGCTGGTAGCGACTCACGAGGTGATCGTCCTGCCGACGCAGGTAGACGACCACCCGCAGGCTCGCGGCCAGGGCGTCGGTGAGTCCCCGCAGCCGTTGCAGGGCGTCGTCCGGAGCGCCGTACAGGGCTTCGTCGGAGAGCAGGACGCGCGACAGTCCGGACTCGTGGATCTCTCGAGCCAGCTCGCGCGGGAAGGACTTGCGGAACTTCGCGGGCGAGGACAGGCCGAGGCGACGCCAACTGGCCATCGTGGGTAACTTTTCGTCTGACTGGGCGTAGACGCTCAAGTGCAGGTGCCGCCCCCGGACGGGGCTTCGCGGATAGAGGACGCCTGCTCCGGCCAGACGTTCACGGTTCCGGTGCATGAACCTCTGGATCGAGGACGTGCCGGTCTTGCCCGTGCCGATGTGCAGAACCAGGTCCACGGGGGGACTGATCAGTTGTGACGGGGGGCGCATGTCAACCGCCCCGGGCCTCTCGCTCGACCAGGGTGCGCAACGGCTTGGTGACCTGTTCGGGCAGCTCGAGCAGCGTGACGTAGTCGTCGAGTCGATCGGGGTCGAAGTACTGTTCGGTGGTTGTGTTGCGGGTCTTGCGGGGCTTGCGGAAGAGGGACTCGCCGTCCTGGATGAACTCGTGCGCCACCGCGGCGTTGGAGGCGCTCCAACGGGACATGACCTCGTCGAGAAGGGCACCTGGTGCCGTGAGGCTCGGTCCGTCGTCGAGCAACCCGAGGCGACCGATGATGTCGTGGTTGCCCGCAGTGAGGGCTGCGGCGGAGGGATCCTGCTTGCGGAGGAGGTTGAGGATTCGCAAGAACTCCACCGCCTCGGCCCCCAGGCTCTGGTTTCGTGACGGCAGTTGCTCGAAACCGCATTCCAGTCCGCGGATTTCCGCAGCCTCGAAGAAGTCCTGGTGAAGTGACCCTCCTGCGAACTGATCAGGCTCGAAGCGCCGGACCACGAGTCCGTCAGGCTGTGCCTGCTGCCCCCAGCTGCGCAAGCGTGCGTAGTAGTCGTGGATGTTGGAGTAATCAGCCTGCTGGATCCGCTCGACGAGGCGCCGGGTCTCACCTACCTTGACCACCTGCTGGTAGTGACTGACCAGGTGGTCGTCCTGACGCCGCAGGTACACCACGACCCGGAGACTCCCGTCGTACTGGGCGGCGAACTCGGCCACCCCCCGCAGGCCCTGCTCCGGGAGGCCATACAGGGCCTCGTCGGAGAACAGGACCCGCGGCAACGCGGCTTTTTCGATCTCCCGCATGAGCTTGCGCTGGAATCGCTGACGAAACCTGGCCGGAGAGTCGATGCCCATCGAATGCCACGCTGGGAGTCGACGCAGGCGATTGTCGGGCTGGAACAGTAGGCCGAACCGCACGTGCCGAGCCCTTCCCGGCGCTCGCGGGTAGAGGATGCCTGCGTCAGCCAGACGTGTCCGGTTGCGGCGCAGGAGATCCTGGATCGAGGAAGTCCCGGTCTTCCCCATGCCGATGTGCAGCACGAAGTCCAGCGGCCGGATCGGGGTGGTAGCAGGTGGCACGACCGCGGCTTTCGTCTAGGAGCGGATAGTTCGGCTTGTGCCCGGCTCAGCCTCTCACGCGCCGATCGGCCGTGGACACACCCCACCAGCCAGCCCGATGGGCTCCCTGGCCTCGGAGGTCATCGTAGACGTGGGAGTCAGAGCCATGATGCCGCCGATGGTGGCACGTGGCGGGCCACCACATCACCGGAGGAGCCGCGGGGCCTTCGATGTGCTTCGATTGCCCCATGCCGTGGAAGGACACGATCAACAGGGCCATGTACCGCGTCACCGGCCACATGCTCACGCGCGAGACCCCTGACCAACGGCGTGAGGCCATTCGGTCGGCGGCCCGTGAATCGGCGGCTCTCGCGCGGAATCGTGCGATCGACAAGAGGCGTCGCCTCGAGGCGCAACGCAAGGAGCGGGCTGCCAAGCGCCGCGCGGAGGAGGCAGCCGCACAGCGGAAGGAACGCCAGCGCGCCAACGCCGAGGCGCGGGCGAGTCTTGACGATGACGTGCGCAAGACCATTGAGCGGGTGCGACCGCGCACGATGACCGGACCACCGAAACTCGCGGCGCTGGTCGAAGCAACCCGCTACGTGGTCCGCTGTCAGATTCCCGGCGCCGTCGTCGAATGCGGTGTGTGGCGTGGCGGAAGCATGCAGGCCATCGCCTGGACCTTGCTCGAGCTCGGGGACACAGATCGTGAGCTGCACTTGTTCGACACCTTCGAAGGGATGCCCCCGCCCACCGAAAATGACACTCGCACCACAGAGTCCGGTTCGGTTTCAGCCGAGGAGCTCCTCGCAGTGTCCGACAAGAACTCGAAGCTTTGGGCCATCGCGGGGGTCGACGACGTCCGGGAGGCCATGGCGGAAACTGGCTACCCGGCCGACAGGGTGCACCTCCATCCAGGGCTCGTCGAGGAGACCACCCCCGGACTGGCGCCGGACACCATTGCCCTTCTTCGGCTCGACACGGACTGGTATGCCTCGACGAAGCACGAGCTCGAACATCTCTACGCGCGGCTCAGCCCGGGTGGTGTCCTGATCCTCGATGACTACGGCTCTTGGGATGGCGCAAGGAAGGCGACCGACGAATGGCTCAAGGAGACCGGGGAGCCCCTGTTCCTCGCTCCGATGGGGGCCGGACGCATCGCAATCAAGCCAGGCTAGAAGGCCTGCCAGCGGCCGCTCCGGGGGCGCTGACTGAGGTGCTACCAGACCTGCGGACTCTTTCGGTATGCCGCGGCCAGCCCTTCTTCGGCTCGGACCAGGGCGACGCTAGGGTATCGGGGGAATGCAACTGACTGGGGAGAGGGCACACGTGAAAAAGGTCCTGGTCACAGGCGGTGCTGGCTTCATCGGCCGGCACTTGAGCGACCATCTGACCCGACGCGGGGGCTATGAAGTCACCGTGCTCGACAACGAGTCACTCGGCGACCGCCATCACCTCGACCTGACACAGGTGCGGTTCGTTGAGGGCGATCTGCGCAGCCACTCCGATCTGCGTTCTGTGCTCGACGGCCAGGATGCAGTTGTCCACCTCGCGGCGGACACACGGGTGATGGACAGCATCGAGAACCCTGCGCACAACTTCGAGAACAATGTGGTGGGCACGTTCAACCTGCTCGAGCTGTGCCGCGAGTACGACGTTCGCCGCATTGTGGCTGCCTCTACGGGCGGAGCAATCGTCGGTGACGTCCCGCCACCTGTGCACGAGGGCATGGCCGCGCAACCGACCTCGCCCTACGGCGCCTCCAAGCTCATGCTCGAGGGATACCTCAGCGCCTACTCGGCGGCCTTTGGACTCAAGGGCTGTGCGTTGCGGTTCTCCAACATCTACGGGCCACGCTCGTTCCACAAGGGCTCTGTCGTCGCGCACTTCTACAAGCAGCTCCTGGCCGACCAGCCACTGGTTGTCTACGGCGATGGCACTCAGGCGCGCGACTTCCTCTACGTCGGCGACCTCGTCGAGGGCATCCGGATCGCCATCGAAGGCGACGCCGTTGGCGCCTACCAGCTGGGCAGTGGTCAGCCCACGACTCTCAACGAACTGATCGACATCATGCGTATGGTCACCGGCCGCGAGCTGTCAGTCGTTCACAAGGACTTCCGTCCGGGCGAGGTGCTCCGGACGTGGTGCGACATAGACAAGGCGCGCGCAGGCATGGGCTTCGATCCCACAACCCCGCTCGAGGAGGGGCTTCGAGCCACGTGGGAGTGGTTCGCCTCCCAGGGGAAGGCCTGACCGCGCAGATCGACCCATCGAGGAGGGTGACGATTTCAGGCATGGCTCGGCGGTCTTTGCGCGCCAGAGTACGCGGCAGGCTGCGGCGCTTGCGAATGCGGCTGCGCTCCAAGACTCTCCCGTTCGGCTCGAGCGTCGCGGCGCAGGATCCTCCGCCCGTTGTCGAGGAGCGAACGAACGTCGGTCCCAAGATGGATGCGCTCGTCGCGCGCGCGAAGCGAAACCAGGAACCGCTCGGCGTTGACCCGGATTACGATCTGCTCCGGGAGAACTTCGACCACATGCACTTCATGCTCCAGATACCGGTGTTGCACGACGAGCCGGAGATCGACCCAATCCGCTTCTTCTTGCGCAATGGCGCAGAGGCTGTCAACAGCCCGTACCACAACTTCTCGATGACGGAGTACCTCGACCGGTACCCCGAGAAGCGGCACAGCCGGGAGCCCAGCCCGTACCTCGAATGGCTCAAGCGCGGCCGGGCCGCCGGGGAGATCGCCGATCCCGCACAGGGGATCGAGAAAATGGCGGAGGTGCTCGATCTTCCTCCTGCCGAGGTTGTCGACGAGCTGACTGACATTCGCGACGACATGATGGACCGGCTCCGAACCGGGAAACTGGGCGAGATGTTCGCGAAGGCGGCCGAGGTCGAACCTCTCATCGGCTCGATGTGGATCGAAACCACCCGGACACGGATCGTCCCGCTCCAAGGCAGGTTCGTCGTCGGCCAGGTCGCGGCCATCCACGCGTGTCAGAAGGCCGCGGGTTTCAGGCGCGCGAGGCTCGTGGTCGTGACCAACAAGCCGCGCTGGGGCGGGGGTCGCCGTCTCGAGGGCCATCTCGCGCATGCGCTGGTCGGGACGGTCGCCCCCGACGACATCGTCGTCATCTACTCGGACGACAGCGGCGAGACCCCGCCGGGGCGGTTTCCCACCGGCGTGCGCGAGGTCGACTTCGCGTCCGTCACCGCGGGGCTGCCCGAAAAGCACAAGCGACAGGCGCTGGTGTCGCTTCTGCGTTCCTTCCGGGCCGACGCGATCGTCAACATCAACTCGCGAGTCCTCTACGGTGCCCTGACGCCGTACGGGAAGGCGCTGGCCACCTCGGAGAGGATCTTCCTGTGCTTCTTCGTCAACGAGCAGCGGGCGCAGGGCAACTGGTTCGGGATCCCGCTTGAACACTTCTACCCGTGCTTCGACTTCGTCGAGGGAGTGATCACCGACAGTGACTACCTGCGCGACCAGCTGACGGACCGGTACCAGCTGAGCGATGCGGATCGCGAGCGTATCCACGTTTTCCGGGCGCCGGTAGAACCCGGGCTCGAAGCGGTGGCTCCCGCGCAGGCGAAGTCGTTTCGCCGGCCCGTTGTCTTCTGGGCCGGCAGGTGGGATCGGCAGAAGCGGGTGGACATCGCGCTCGAGGTGGCTCGGCGGATGCCGGATGTCGACTTCCGGTTCTGGGGTGAGGCGGTGTTCAAGGGGGCTCCGATGGGAGAGCTGCCGGGCAACATCAAGATCGAGGGACGGTACGGGCACATCTCCGAGCTGGACCTCACGCAGGTCGACGCCTGGCTCTACACCTCGGAGTGGGACGGCGTCCCGAGTCTGCTGCTCGAGGTCGCGATGACGGAGGTCCCGATCGTCGCCAGCCGCGTAGGTGGCGTGGACGAGGTGCTCTCGGAAGCGGACTCCTGGCCTGTCGCCGGATGGGAAGACCCCGAGGCATACGAGAAGGCACTCCGGGAGATCCTCGCGGATCCCGAGTCCGCCCGTCGGCGATCGCGCGCCCTTCGGGAGCGACTCGAGCGCGAGCGCACGCAGGAGGCGTACGGCGAGTTCGCCGCCGCGCTGCTGCTGGCGCCGACCCCATCGGGGGAGCCCACGTGACAGACCTGAGCCTCATCGTCACCGCCCACGACGAGACCGTCGTGGCGGGTCCGACCATGCGGTCCGCTGAACTCGCGGTCCAGGACGCTCGCGCCCGTGGCTTCTCTGTTCAGTGCATCATCGCCCTCGACGCACCCACCGAGGCAACGGTGCGCTACTTCCGGCAGCCGCGTTTCGACCATTGGGAGCGGCGGCTGCTGGAGGAGCGCGACCTCGGGCGGGTACGCAACGCACTACTGCCCGACTCGGACGGAGACTTCATCGCGTTCCTGGACGCGGACGATCTTTTCAGCGAGAACTGGCTGGCTGAAGGGATGGTCACGGTCAGAGCGGGGCAAGAGCGCGGCGAGAGACTGATCGCTCATCCGGAGCTCAACGTGCTCTTCGACCGCAATCGGGCCGTCAGCCGCAACATCGACCAGGACTCGGCACTCTTCACGCCCCACTACCTCTACGTGCGCAACTACTACGACTCGCTCTGTCTGGCGCCCCGCGAAGCGCATCTGGCGGTCCCCTACGCCCCACGCGACATTCCCAACGGTCTCTCGTTCCAGGACTTCCAGTTCAGCATCGAGACGATGTCTCGCGGCTGGAAGCATGTGGTCGTCAAGGACACCATCATCTTCAAGCGACGCCGGGACTTCTCGCTCATGGTGGAGAACATGAGCCGCGCAACCATCGTCCGGTCGATGCCGGAGATGGCGATCGACCGTGTGCGTGACCTGGCTCGGTCACCGGAGGGCGGGTGATCACGTGCCGGGGCACGCCAAGGATGTGACGCTCGTCCTTCACATCGGCCTCCACAAGACGGCAACGTCCTACGTCCAGAACGTGCTGAGCATGCGTCGATACGACCTGCTGCGCCACGGCGTGCTCTACCCCACGACGGGTGCGGTCGACGAGGTTCCCGTGAGTACCCGGTCAGGTGCACAGTCTGGCCACGCGAACTTCTTCTGGGCCAAAGACCGGGGAGATCTCGTGTCCCAGCTTCTCACCGAGCTGCCGCAGGCCGCTTCCACGGTCCTGTTGTCGTCGGAGGACTTCTCGCTGCCTCGACGGAGGCCATTCGTCGAGCGGCTTCTCGGTGACTTCAGCGCATTCGGGACGATCAAGGTCGTCCTCGTACTCAGGCGGCAGGACGCGTGGATCGAGAGCTACTACAAGCAGCTTGTCGACCAGTACGGCAACTTCGAGACACGCTCTTTCGATGAGTTCCTTCGACAAGCCGGCCCGAACCTCCTCGATTTCCATACGCGGTTCTCGCTCTGGCGAGATCTGGTGGGGCCGGACAATTTCCATGTCCTTTCGTACGACGATCTGCTGGAGGGGGCGGCAATCTACCGGCGGATCCTCGAGGGGATGGGGATCGGGGACGAACTGCTCGAGGTGGATGAGTCGGCTCATCTGCCGATCTATGAGAGCGTGCGGGCCATCGACACGCTTGGGTTGCGAATCCTCAACTCATACCGCCTGGACAGTCGTGAGGTCCGGACCGGGATCGCCAGGTCGATCTATGCGGCGGCCCCGGACGGGGACGTCGACCTGATGACCCCCGGGATGAGAGACGGGATCCAGCAGATGTGCGGCCCGATCAACGAGAAGATCGAAGCGGAGTGGTTCTCCGAGCCTGTGCCGGGGTTCCGATTCGGATCCCCCGCGCATCACTCCGCGGTGAGTTCGCCGACGGGTCTGGAGGTGGTCGACTACCTCAACCACGTGATCTCCCTGTGCGAAGCCGCCAGGAGAACCGCCGACGAGGACAGACGGCCAGGTGAATGACGCCATGGGTCGGGCCTCTGCTTCCACCTCATCCGGAACCCTGGCCAGGGTCGCGGTCTTCACCATGTTCAGGGGCCAGCCAGAACAGCTTCTCGAGTGGTGCAACTTCTACCTCACCGCTGGTGCGTCACGGCTCTACGTGGCACTGGACTCACCACCTCCCGAGCTGGTGGCGTCGCTTCCAGCCGACCCACGCATCCACTGGGAGGTACTGGACCAAGAGACGTGGGTCAGCTTCTACCCCTCCGGCAGCCAGAACGTGGAACGCAAGCAGGTCGACGCCTTTCGGTGGATGGCTCGTCGCGCCGCATCGGAGGGACACGAATACCTGGCCTTCGTCGATGCCGACGAGCTGATCCTTCTCTCTGAGCCGTTCACCGACGTCGCCCAGCGCTTCCCCGACGCCGGGGCATTCACCCTTCCCGTGAGGGAGATGTGGTACGCCGAGACCGACACCACGAGCGAACCCTTCGGGGCGTCTTTGGCAGTCCGAGCATCCTCACCGCGCGCATTCAGCTGGAGCCAGGTTTTCGGATGGCGGGCCCAGTTCCTCCGCAACGGCTTGCTCGGACACGAGGCCGGCAAGACCATCTATCGACTCCCGATCGCAGCGGGCGACATGACGGTGCATCAGCCCCGGACCCGAGCCGGGATCGCGTCAACCGAGAAGCTGACCCCCGACGTCGGAGGGATCCTCCATTTCGACTCCGGCAGCGTGGCGACGTGGAACGCGAAGTGGGGTGCTCGCCTCGAAGGCAGCACCCTTGCCACGAACCTTGGGTCCCACCGCCAGGCCCAGCAGCGCCTCTTCTCGCACGCACTGCACCAGCCACGCCAGGATCAGGAGAAGTTCTTCCGGGAGTTCTTCTCACTCGACAGCTCGGCGCAGACGCGGCTCGAAACAGCTGGGTTCCTCGAGCGCGTGGATGTCCGCGACCTCATCGCCGGACCACTGGCCGTTGCTCCGACGAAGGCGGACTCGACGGGCCCGGGATTCGTGCGCCTCGCCGAAACCTCGCGCCGGGTTGACTACCAGTTCGCCCTTGTCTGCGACAGGGGATTCGTGAAACCGACATTTGCCACGATGACGTCGGTGCTCGCCCACACAGGCGACAAGGGCAGCGTCCGGTTCGTCGTCCTCGGGGACGGGCTCGGTGCCGATGACGTCGTCCATCTGCGAGAACTGGAGCACACCAGGTTCGACGTCGAGGTCGTCTTCCACGACGTCACCGCCGATCTCGATCGCGACGTGGGGAGCGAGGACAAGAAGAGGGCGACGTTCGGGCGCATCTATCTTGTCGACTACCTCCCCGAGCAGCGGACCATCTATCTCGATGGAGACGTGTTGGCCACCCGCGACTTCACAGAGCTGTTCGAGCTGGACCTTGGCGCGGCCTGCCTGGCGGGAGCCCCGGACAGCGCCGCCCTTCGCCTCATGGCCAACCCCGC
>DASSJR010000071.1:0-2200 GCA_035691135.1 Nocardioides sp.
TGGGTGCTGCGGGTCAAGGGCGCGATCCTGATCTCGATCCTCGCCACCACGGTGCTCGCGATCATCGTGGAGGCGATCGGCGGGTTCGGGTCGGTCCAGGACAGCGCCACCGGCTGGTACCTCAACGTCCCGGCGATGCCCGACAAGTTCTTCGACGTACCCGACTTCGCCACGCTGGGCGAGTTCTCGCTGCTCGGCTCCTTCGAGCGGGTGGGGGTCGTCTCGGCGCTGCTCCTGGTGTTCACGCTGATGCTGGCCGACTTCTTCGACACCATGGGCACGATGACCGCGATCGGCGCCGAGGCCGGGCTGCTCGACGAGGAGGGCACGCCCCCCAACACCCAGCGGATCCTGATCGTCGACTCGGTGGCCGCGGCCGCCGGCGGCGCCGCAGGTGTCTCCAGCAACACGTCCTACATCGAGTCGGCGTCGGGTGTCGGTGACGGAGCCCGAACCGGTCTCGCCTCGGTGGTCACCGGCGTGCTGTTCCTGCTCGCCACCCTGGTCGCCCCGATCGTCAACATCATCCCCAGCGAGGCGGCCGTCCCGGCCCTGATCCTGGTCGGGTTCCTGATGATGCAGCAGGTCCAGGGGATCGCGTGGGACGACCTCGACATCGCCATCCCGGCCTTCCTGACCATCATCCTGATGCCGTTCACCTACTCGATCACGGTCGGTATCGGCGGCGGCTTCCTGGCCTACGTCCTGATCAAGGTCGTCCGCGGCAAGGCCGCCGAGGTCCACGTGCTGATGTGGGTCGTGGCCGCCCTCTTCGCCGTCTTCTTCGCCATCGAACCCATCACCGGCTTCCTCACCTGACGCCGACCCGGCGTGAGTTACCGCCACATCCCGTCGAGCCGGCGTGAGTTACCGGTAACTCACGACGGCTCACGCGGTTCTGGTGGTAACTCAGGACGGCTCAGCGAAATTTGCTTAGCAAAGGTAATGACCTAAACTAAGGACATGCCTACCGTCTCCCAAGCTGCCCGTACGGATGCCGGGCTGGCGGCCGAGCTGCGCCTTTCGGTGATGCGGCTCCGGCGGCGACTGGCCAACGAACGCCACCCCGACAACGAGCTGAGCCTCGGCGCGATGGCCGTGCTCGGCTGCCTCTACCGCCACGGCGAGCTGAGCGTCGGCGAGCTGGCGGCCCAGGAGCGCGTGCAGCCCCCCAGCATGACCCGGACGGTCAACTGCCTCGAGGACGGCGGGTACGTCGCCCGCCGGCCCCACGACACCGACCGGCGCCAGGTCGTGGTCGTCCTGTCCGACCTCGGCCGGGAGACCGTGCTCGCCGACCGCGCCCGGCGCGACGCCTGGCTGGCCCGCAAGCTGGCCGACCTCACCGCAGAGGAACGCGCCGCGCTCCGCCGGGCGGCCCCCATTCTCGACCGACTTTCCCAGAAGGACTGACCGACCCGACTTTGAGCCCTACGTTCCGTTCCCTTGCCAACCCCAACTACCGCCGGTACGCCGTCGGTGGTGTTGTCTCCAACGTCGGTACCTGGATGCAGCGCGTCGCCCAGGACTGGCTGGTGCTCCAGCTCACCGACTACAGCGGCGCAGCCATCGGCATCACCACCGGACTGCAGTTCCTGCCGTTCCTGCTGCTCTCGCCCGTCGCGGGACTGGTGGCCGACCGGATCCCCAAGCGGCGGCTGCTCCAGCTGACCAACCTGGGCATGGCCGTGCCCGCGCTCCTGCTCGGCATCCTCGCCGTGACCGGCACCGCCGAGATCTGGCACGTCTACGTCCTGGCGCTCGCGCTCGGCACCGCGGCCGCCTTCGACGCGCCCGCCCGGCAGTCGTTCGTCTCCGAGATCGTCGGCCCCGACGACCTCACCAACGCAGTCGGTCTCAACTCCGCCAGCTTCAACGCGGCGCGCATCGTCGGACCCGCCGTCGCAGGCGTGCTGATCGCGGCCCTCGGCGGCGGCGCGGTGGCCACCGGCTGGGTGATCCTGGCCAACGGCGTCAGCTACGCCGCCCCCATCCTCACCCTGCGTCGGCTCGACCCCGCAGCCCTGCGCACGCCCAAGCCGATGGGGCGCGAACCGGGGCAGATCCGTGCCGGCCTCGCCTACGTGAGGCAACGCCCCGACCTGATGCTGATCCTCACGATCGTGTTCTTCACGGGGACCTTCGGCCTCAACTTCCAGATCACGTCGGCGCTGATGGCCACCCAGGTCTTCGGCAAGGG
>DASSJR010000072.1:0-3023 GCA_035691135.1 Nocardioides sp.
GCCGGGAAGGGTGCCCACTGGTCGTTCGAGGGCAAGGTCCTCGACAAGACCTCCGCCTCGAGCGTGGCCCGCTCGGGCATGGTCCGCACCTTCCAGCTCACGAAGGCGCTGAGCCGGATGACGGTGATGGACAACATGATGTTGGGCGCACAGGACCAGGCCGGCGAGAACCTGCTCAAGTCGATGTTCAAGCCGCTGTGGAGTCGCCAGGAGAAGCAGGTCGAGGAAAAGGCCATGGAGCTGCTCGAACGCTTCAACCTGCTGGAGAAGCGGGACGACTTCGCCGGCAGCCTCTCCGGCGGACAGCGCAAGCTCCTCGAGATGGCCAGGGCGCTGATGAGCGATCCGACGATGATCATGCTCGACGAGCCGATGGCCGGTGTGAACCCCGCCCTGACCCAGTCGTTGCTCGGCCACATCCAGAGTCTGCGCGACGAGGGGATGACCGTGCTGTTCGTCGAGCACGACATGCACGTGGTGCGCCACATCTCCGACTGGGTCGCGGTGATGGCGGAGGGGCGGCTCGTCGCCGAAGGGTCGGCTGACTCGGTGATGTCCAACCCTGCGGTGATCGACGCCTACCTGGGCGCCCACCACGACACCGACCTGGGTGCCGAGGAGGTCTCCGAAGAGGCCCTCGCCGAGATCATCGAGGAGGTGGCCGCCATGGAGGCCGAGCAGGATAACGAGCCTGAGGGTGGTACGCCGGACGCCGACCGCGGTGCGGAGGAGAAGAAGAAGTGACAGCCGACAGCAAGGTCGAGACCAAGACGAGCGTCGTCGAGGCCAAGGACATCGTCGCCGGTTACATCCCCGGCGTGAACATCCTCAACGGGTGCAGCGTCGTGGCCTACCCCGGCGAGATGATCGGCATCATCGGCCCCAACGGTGCCGGCAAGTCGACGCTGCTCAAAGCCATGTTCGGGCTGGTCAAGGTCCACTCCGGCAGCGTCACTCTGCACGGCGACGAGATCACCAACCTCAAGGCCAACAAGCTGGTGGAGATGGGCGTCGGGTTCGTACCCCAGACCAACAACGTCTTCCCCACGCTGAGCATCGAGGAGAACCTCCGGATGGGGCTGTTCACGCGGCCCAAGAAGCTCAACGAACGACTGACGGCCACATGGGATCTGTTCCCGGTGCTGCACGACCGTCGCAACCAGCGCGCCGGTGCGCTCTCCGGTGGCGAGCGGCAGTCCCTGGCCATGGCCAGGGCGCTGATGATGGAGCCGTCGGTGCTTCTGCTCGACGAGCCGTCGGCGGGACTCTCCCCGGTCCGCCAGGACGAGACGTTCCTGCGGACGCGGCTGATCAACCAGACCGGTGTCTGTGTCGTCATGGTCGAGCAGAACGCCCGGCGTTGCCTGCAGATCTGCGACCGGGGCTACGTCCTCGACCAGGGCCGCGACGCCTACACCGGCACCGGCAAGGAGCTGGCCAAGGACCCCAAGGTCATCGAGCTCTATCTGGGCACTCTCGCTGAGGACGTCGAGTCCGATCGCAAGGACCGCGAGCGGAACGCCTGACCCGGCCACAGGAAAGGGGCCCCGGACCTTGCGGTCCGGGGCCCCTCTCCTTGCCGTGCTGGCGTGGAATCAGCTCGCGGGAGCGCCTTCCACGACGCTGGCGATCTGGGGAACGTTGTTCTCGTCGTACTTGTAGATCCCGATGAACGCCGAGGACGGGTCGTTCTGCTTGTTGATCGGACCGATACCCGAAGGACCGGTGTAGTGGATCTCCTTGCCATCGTCGAGAAGCGTCAGGCAGGTCTCGTAGGACGTGCACTCCTCGCCGTCGGTGGCTCCGGAGACGGCTGCGTAGTTCTCCTGGACGGTCGTCGACTCGGTGTCGCCGCCCTTGGCCGCGGCCAGCGCGGCGAGGATCACTGCGTCGTAGGACTCGGCGCCGTAGGAGAAGTCCTTCAGCGTGTCACCCTCGGCGTTGTCGTACCAGCCGATCAGCCGGTCCTTGAACGCCTGGTCGGGGTCGTTGCCGGGCAGCGTGCCCTGGGCGCCCTCGAGCAGACCCGGGTCGAAGCTCTCGCTGTAGTCGGACAGGTTGCCGTCGGTGAAGTAGGTCTTCGACATGTCCCAACCCTGGGCGTCCAGCTCCTTGATGATCGGCGTGGACTCGTCGAACGCCAGGACCACGATCGCGTCGGGCTTGGCGTTGATCGCCGCTGTCACCTCGGCGGAGAACGTCGTCTGGCCGGCCGGGAACTCGTCGCCGTCGCCCTTGGCGCCGTAGACGACCTCACCACCGTTGGCCTCGATGGTCTCCTGGGTGTAGTTGCGCAGACCCGTGCCGTAGGTGTCGTTGAACACGATGAAGGCGACCCGCTGGTAGCCGTCGGACGTGATCAGAGTTCCGAGCGCGTTGCCCTGGATGGTGTCGGGCGGAGCGGTGCGGAAGTAGAACGGGTCGATGCCGCTCAGGTCGACCGCGGTGTTGGCCGGCGAGACCTGGGTGATCTTGGCGTCGGTGAGGGTGTTGACGAAGTTCAGCGAGACGCTGGACGACGCGGCGCCGATCACGACGGAAGGCTTGGCGGAGACGAGGGTTCCCGCCGAGGCGGTCGAGACCGACATGTCGGTCGAGTCGCCGGAGTCCTCCATCTGGTAGCAGGCGTCCGCGCCGCCGACTCCGCCGGCAGCGTTGATCTCGGAGACTGCGAGGCCCACGCCTGCGATTTCCGGGGGACCGAGGAAGGCGAGGTTACCCGTGAGCGGCAGGATGCCTCCCACCTTGAACGTGTCGGCCGAGGTGGAGCCACCGCTGCACTTGTCGTTCGTGAAGGTCTCCTGGGTGGAGGATTCGGACTCGCTGGCCGAGGGCGAGGAGTCGCCCTCTGAGCTGGTGGAGTCATCGGAGCCACACGCTGCAAGGCCAAGGCTGAGGACGGCGGAGCCGGCCATCACCTTGACCCAGGTGGCAGTTCTGGATCGATTCACGGGGTGAACCTTTCTGTTGCGTCGGTGCAGGTCACCGCTGCTTCGCCCACCGTGGGCGTAGCCAATATGCAC
>DASSJR010000073.1:0-2071 GCA_035691135.1 Nocardioides sp.
TCGTGATGACGGTGTTGATCCTCGGCATCAAGTTCTCCAGCCGGCTCAACCAGGTCGTGGTGGCGATCAAGCTCGCCGTGGTGCTGCTCGTCATCTTCGCCGGGCTGCAGTACGTCAAGGCCGACAACTACTCGCCGTTCATCCCGCCGTCGAAGCCGGCACCGGCGACCGAGGGAGGCTTCATGGACGTGCCGCTGATCAGCACGCTGTTCGGCCTCGACCCGAGCGTCTACGGCATCGCAGGCGTGATCGCCGGTGCGGCCGTGGTGTTCTTCGCGTTCATCGGGTTCGACATCGTGGCGACGACGGCCGAGGAGACCAGGAACCCCCAGCGCGACGTCCCCCGCGGAATCCTCGGCTCGCTGGCCATCGTCACCGTTCTCTACATGGCCGTCAGCCTGGTGGTCACCGGCATGCAGAAATACACCGACATCGACCCCGAGGACGCCGCCCCGCTGTCGACCGCTTTCGCTGCCAACGGCGCGGACTGGATGAGCGACGTGATCGCGTTCGGCGCCTGCATCGGCCTGGTTGTCGTGGCGATGATCCTGATGCTCGGCCAGACGCGCGTCGGCTTCGCCATGGCGCGCGACGGCCTGCTGCCCCGCGGCCTGGCGAAGGTGCACCCGCGGTTCGGGACGCCCTACATCTTCACGGCGATCACCGGCGTCGGCGTGGCGGCGATCGCGGGCTTCGTCCCGCTCACGACGCTGGCCGAGCTCGTCAACATCGGCACCCTGTTCGCGTTCATCCTGGTCAGCGTCGGCGTCGTGATCCTGCGGCGCACCCGGCCCGACCTACCGCGCGTGTTCCGGGTGCCGGCGGCGTCGGTGGTGGCGACGCTGGCAGTGCTGCTGTGCCTCTACCTGATGTTCAACCTCACCGGGGGCACGTGGCTGCGGTTCGTGATCTGGATGGCGATCGGCCTCATCGTCTACTTCACCTACGGCAGGCGCCACAGCCGGCTGGGCCTGGCCGGCAAGCGTGAGGAGGGGCAGCCCGCGTGACCCAGGAACCTCGAACCGTGCACATCGTCGACGACGTGCCCGAGCTCGAGACCGGATCGCCGATCACCATGGTGCTGGTGCTCGACGGGTTCCTCGACGCGGGCAGCGCGACGGCCCGGGCGGTGCGGCACCTCGTGGGTCTCTCCGACGGCCGGGTGGTCGCGACGTTCGACGTCGACCAGTTCCACGACTACCGGGCCCGGCGTCCCCCGATGTCGTTCGTACGTGACCACTACGCGGCCTACGACGCACCGCGGCTGGTGGTCCGGGTGCTGCGCGACAGCAGGGACACGCCGTACCTCCTCCTGCACGGGCCTGAGCCCGACAACCGCTGGGAGGCCTTCACCCGGGCGGTGATCGAGGTGGTGGAGCGGTTCGGCGTGAGTCGCGTCGTGAGCATGGGCTCGGTGCCGATGGCCGTCCCGCACACCCGACCGATCGCGATCACCCACCACGCCAACAACCCGGACCTGCTCACCGGCGAGAGCCCCTGGCGCGGTGAGCTCCGGATCCCGTCGAGTGCGCAAGCCCTCCTCGAGATCCGGCTGGGGGAGCACGGCCACGACGCGCTCGGCTTCGTCGCCCACGTGCCGCACTACCTCGCCCAGCTGGAGTACCCCAAGGCCTCGGTCTCGCTGCTCGAGCAGGTCGAGCTCGCCGGTCGGCTGACGATCGACCTGAGCGACCTCCAGGCCGAGGCCGAGGAGCGGGAGGCCGAGGTGGCCCGCTACCTCGCGGCCAACGAGGAGGTCGCCGACGTCGTGAGTGCGCTCGAGCAGCAGTACGACGCCTTCGAGCGCGCCGAGGAGTCCGGCACCAGCCTGTTGGCCACCAACCAGCCGTTGCCCACCGGCGAGGAGATCGGCCAGCAGTTCGAGCAGTTCCTGGCGGGGCTCGACGGACCCGAGGAGCAACGGCCTTCCGACGACCCGGACCCGGAGTCCTGACATGCCCGCGTCAGCCAAGGAGCTCGTGGAGCTGCTCAGCCTCGAGGTCATCGACGAAAACCTCTTCCGGGGCCGCCAGCCCGACACCGACCGGCAGCGGGTCTTCGGGGGACAGGT
>DASSJR010000074.1:0-4952 GCA_035691135.1 Nocardioides sp.
TCTACAGCCGTTGCAGACGCGCCGACTCGCGGAGAAATCGGTGGCGTGGAGGGTGCCCGGGGGCCATCCTCGGAGGATGGAGCTGAGGGAGTTCACCGCTGACGACGTCGACGACGTACGTCGTTTCGTGGACCTCTCCAATGCCGTGAGCAAGGTGGACTCGCCCTGGGGTCACCCGGCCACGGTGTCGGACTATCAGGGCCAGCTGCGGCACGGCTGGGACGGCGAGCCGCAGACGCCCTTCCTCGCTCTCGTCGACGGCGAGGCGGTGGGTCAGGGGGAGTACAGCACCAGCGAGTGGGACAACCGACACCTGGCCTGGCTGTGGGTCGCGGTACACCCTGACCGTCGGCGGCAGGGGCTCGGTACGCGGATCCTGGACGCGCTGATCGCGCGTGCTCGTGCCGAGGGCCGTACCAGCGTCGGTATCGACGGCTGGGAGAGCGAAGGCACGCGCGCGTTCGCGGCCCGGCACGGGCTGGACCTGAAGTCGCAGGATCTCAACCGCCGCCAGCACCTGTCGGAGCTGGAGTGGGAGTCCGTCCGCGCCATCCGCGACGCGGCCGCCGTGGAGGCGGCCGACTACGAGGTCGTACGCCGGCTCGGGGCGACGCCCGACGAGGAGCTCGAAGCGCTGTCGGAGATGACCGCGGCCATCAACGACGCCCCGACCGACGACCTCGACATCGAGGACGAGGTCTTCCCGGCCGAACGGGTCCATCACTACGAGTCGGCGCAACTGGCACGGGGCTTCCGGTTCCACCGGGTGTTCGCCCGGCACCGGGAGACCCGGCAGCTCGCGGGCCACACCGTGGTCGTCGTGGACGGAGAACGGCCGCACCTCGCAGAGCAGCACGACACGTCGGTGGTCCGCGCCCATCGCGGCCACCGCCTCGGGTTGCTGCTCAAGGCGGACATGATGCTGTGGCTACACGAGACCCAGCCGCAGGTGGAGTCGATCGACACGTGGAACGCCGAGTCCAACGACCACATGATCGACGTCAACGAGCAGCTGGGCTACCGGATCATGGGTCGCGCGCTGGCGTTCCAGCGCTCGATCTGAGCGCGGTAGGCCGTGGTGCCGGAGATCTCCAGCCGGATCGGCGAACAAAATGTCGATCAGCGCACGTAGCCGCCTGCGCGCCTGAGCTCGGCCGCAGCCTGAGCGACCATCCGGTCGATCAGCTCCTCGCAGCTCGGCAGGTCGTCGATCACCCCGACGACCTGTCCCGAGGCGAGCACCCCGGCGGAGGTGTCGCCCTCGACCAGGCCGGCCTTCAGCATCATCGGGGTGTTGGCGGCGAGAGCGGTCTGGGCGAGGGAGCGGCCCTGCGAGTGCTTCATCTCCCGCCCGTCCTGGATCAGGCGGCGCCAGGTCAGGCCACTCTGCTGCTTGAACTCCAGCGTGCGGCGGGCGGTGGGCCCGAGCCGTCGCAGGGCGGAGGACTCCCGGAGCTCCTCGACCAGGTCGGTGCGCAGCATGCGGTGGGGCATCCCGTCAACCTTGTCGGTGACCACGGTGCCGTCCAGGCCGTGCGAGAGGTAGAGCTGCTTGACCGCGTCGGGCACCGCGGAGTTGCGGGTGAGCAGGAACCTGGTGCCCATGCCGACGCCGGCGGCGCCGTAAGACAGGGCCGCCGCGAGGCCGCGACCGTCGAAGAACCCGCCGGCCGCGATGACCGGGATGTCCACGGCGTCCAACACCGTCGGAAGCAAGAGCGTGGTCGGCACGCTGCCGGTGTGGCCACCACCCTCGCCGCCCTGCACCATGACCGCATCCGCGCCCCAGCCGGCCACCTTCTCCGCGTGGCGCGGGGCACCGACCGACGGGATCACCACGACCCCGGCGTCCCTGAGGCGGGCGATCAGGTCCGGCTTCGGGGCGAGGGCGAAGGACGCCACCTTCACGCCGTACCGGATCAGCAGCTCGCACCGCTCGGGGGCGTCACCGGCGTCGGCGCGCAGGTTCACCCCGAACGGTTGCTCGGTGCGCTCCTTCACCTCGACGATCGCCCGTTCCAGCTCGTCGTAGGTCATCGTGGCGCTGGCCAGGATGCCCAGGCCCCCGGCCTGCGCGGTGCCGGTCACCAGCCGGGGCCCGGAGACCCAGCCCATCCCGGTCTGCACGATGGGGTGCCGGACGCCGGTGAGCTCGGTCAGGGGGGTGCTCAGCAGCTGGTCGATCATGCAGGCACTTCCTTGTGGCGCAGGCCCCTGGGATCGAGCACCTCACGGATCATCACGAGCTCGTCGAGCCCGGGGGAGCGGGTCTCCTCGACGTCCCCGTCGGTGTGGAGGTCGCACCCCGACTTCTCGCGGACCTCGTCGACGGTCACCCCCGGGTGCACGGACAGCAACCGCAGCGTGTCGTCGGGACCGCCGAGGTCGAGGACCGCCAGGTTGGTGACGATTCGATGGATGTCGTTGAAGCGCGCCGCGGCTGCGCCTGCTTCCTTCGCGCGCCGGGGGCCCACACCGGAGACCACGTCGACCTGATCGACGAGCGTGCGGGTCGAGTGCTTCGGGATCCAGTACGACGTCCGGTTGTTCACCGAGTTGCCCGGCGCCCCGCGCGAGCCGAGCAGCTGCCGCTTCGGCGTCCCGAAGTCGCCGATCGCGGAGATGTTCTGGTTGCCGTGCCGGTCGACCTGGGTGGCGCCCATCATCACGTGCCGCTTGCCCCACGCGACGACGTCGAACACGCGCCGGAACGGGATCCAGCCCTCGACCACGTCCGCACCCTCGCCCAGCGGCGGCACCCCGCCCAAGAAGAGCGACTCCCCGTCGGAGATGAGCAGGTCGGGGTTGCTGGTGAGCTTCGCAAGCCGCACGCCGAGCGTCGGCAGCAGACCCATCGGGCTGGCGAAGATCTCGCCGTCGTCGGCGAACGCGTCCGCGATCGCTGACGCGCACACCTCGGCGCGGGTCGCCTCCATCACGCGCCCTCCTCGTGGAACGTCTGCACCGCGGACTGGTAGGCGTCCTCGTCACCGGCCAGGAACCGGTCGGCAAACGCGGCCCACTCCTCGTCGGTCCCGGCTGCCGCGGCGGCGTACGCCTTCTGGAACTTCTCGTCCCGCTCGTAGTCCGGCGTGCAGGTGGTGAAGTGGGCGCCGTTCGGGGTCTCGACCACGCCGTGGACCATCATCCGGCTGATCAGCAGCCGCTGGACGGGGGAGTCGACGGTGAGCCCCGCGGTGTCCACGATCTGTTCGCAGGACAGGAAGGCCTGGTCCGCGGCCATGCAGAACAGGTCGTCGAAGTAGGGGTCCGGCCCGAGGTAGGTCGCGTTGCCATGTGCATCGGCTCGGTTGAGGTGGACGAGGGCGACGTCCAGCTTGAGTGCGGGTACGGCGACCAGCTCCTCGCCGTCGTCGTACGGGCTGGTCACGGTGCGCAACCACGGGTTGTTGACCATCACGTCGGAGCCGAGGCCCGCGCGCATCGGCAGGAACGGGAGCCGCTGGGCGGCGGCGCGGAGCCCGGTCTGGAACATCCCCTCGTCGAGCTCCACCACCTCGGGGATCGCCCCCGCCTGGCGGGCCCGCTGGAAGTTGGGTTCGAGCGGTATCGAGTCGAGGGACACGAACGCGTAGACCAGCTTGCGGACCTTGCCGGCCCGGAGCAGGAGGCCGACGTCGGCGCCACCCCACGACACCACTGTCAGGTCCTTCAGGCCCGAGCGCAGGATCGCGCGGACCAGGGCCATCGGCTTGCGTCGCGGTCCCCAGCCGCCGATGCCGAGGGTCATTCCGTCCCTCAGCTCGGCGACCACCTCGTCGATGGTCATCCGCTTGTCGCGGGGTGTGCTCACTGCTTGCTCTTCTCCGTCCCCGCGCCTTGCTGACCTACGAACGTGTCACGCAGCTCGTCGGAGACCCCGGACAGGTTGAGCTCCATCGTGAAGCCCTGCTCGAAGCGGTAGCTGCGGTTCACGTCGACGGGGTCGATGGCGTTGAGGGCCTCCTTGGCCATCCGGATCACCCGTGGGTCCTTGGCTCCGATCTCGGCGGCCACCGCCAGCGCGGCGTCGTCCAATCGCTCGCGGGGGACCACCTCGAGCACCGAGCCGTGCTGCACCAGGTCCGCGGCCGAGATCGTGCGACCGGTGAGGTAGAGGGTCCGCATCAGGTGGGGCGGGACCAGTCGGGCGAGGTGGGTGGCGGCCCCGAGGGCGCCGCGGTCGACCTCGGGGACCCCGAGGTAGGCGTCGTCGGCGGCCACGATGCAGTCGGCGTTGCCGACCAGGCCGACGCCGCCGCCGAGGCAGAAGCCGTGGATCGCGGCGACGACCGGCACCGGGCACTCGTAGACCGCCTTGAAGGCGGCGTAGCAGCCCCGGTTGGCGCCGATCAGGGCGTCGAAGCCGCTGGTGCTCTGCATCTCCTTGATGTCCACGCCGGCGTTGAACCCGCGTCCCTCGGCCCGGAGTACGACGACCCGCGTCGCCTCATCCTGGCCCGCCTCGTCGAGCGCCGCGGCGAGGTCGAACCAGCCCTGGACGGTGAGCGCGTTCACCGGGGGATGGTCCATCGTGACGACCCGGATGCCGTCGTCGCGGACCTCGCTGGTGATGGGCATGTCTACCTACCTAACGTTTGCTTGGTAGCCTAACAGCATGCCTTTGACGCTGGACCTGACCGACCGGGTCGTGCTGGTCACCGGCGGCGCCCGGGGGATCGGGCTCGGCGTCAGTCGGGTCCTGGCCTCCGCCGGCGCCACCGTGGTGAGCTGCGGCAGGTCCGCGGCGGAGCCTCCGGTGCCCGGCGGGTCCCACCTGGTGTGCGACGTGCGCGATCCCGATGCGGTGGCGGCGATGGTCGACGAGCTGGTCTCGAGCCACGGCCGGCTCGACGGTCTGGTCAACAACGCCGGCGGGGCGCCGTACTCACCTGCCGCCGACGCGTCGCCGCGCCTCCACGAGAAGGTCGTCGGGCTCAACCTGCTGGCGC
>DASSJR010000075.1:0-16556 GCA_035691135.1 Nocardioides sp.
GTCTACGGTTTGATCCCGATCCTCTCGGCCCGGGAGAACGTCTCGGTGGCGCTGCGGGCGCGGGGCGTCGCTCCGCGCGAGGCGGACGAGCGAGCCGAGGAGGCCCTGGCCCGGTTCCACATCGCCGACCTCGCGGACCGCCAGGTCGAGGAGCTGTCCGGCGGCCAGATGCAGCGGGTCGCCTGTGCCCGCGGGCTGGTGGTCGGTGCCGAGGTGCTGCTGGCCGACGAGCCGACCAGCGAGCTGGACGAGACCAACCGTGGCCTGGTGCTGGGGGAGCTGCGCGCGGAAGCGCTGCGCGGCTCCGTCGTGGTGGTGGCCACCCACGACCCTGCGGTGGTCGACGCCTGCGACCGCCACTTCGTGCTCGACGACGGCCGGCTGACCGACCACGTGGCCGAGGTGGATCTCTCCACGTGGGGCCGTCCCCAGCCCGGCCACGCCGACCAGTTCCAGACACCACTGCCCGCGGCCGTCGGCCCCGGCGGAGCCTCCCGGCCCGTTCGCGCCGAGCTGGTCGAGACGCCGTACGCCGAGCGTGGCAGGCCGGCCCCCCGCGAACCGGAACCCCGACCCCACGACGAGGACCCCGACGACGACTCGATCTTCCGGCGTCCGGGGAGCGAGCCTGGATGAACCGCACGCTCCGCGGCGCCTGGGCTCGCCGCGGCACCCTCCTCCCGCTGCTGCTCCTCACCGCCGTCGTCGTCGCGGGGGTGGTCGCCGTGATCTCGCTCGCCGAGGGTTCCGGCACGTCGCCGGCGGTCGCCGTGCCGCTCCTCGCACTGGGCCTGGTCGCGGTCCCCGACAGCGGCCGGCAGCTGGCCGCGATGCGCCGCCATGAGATCGCCGTCGCCCGGCTGCGCGGGGTCACCGGCGGGCAGCTCGCGGTCACCCTGGCCGTCGAGCCGTTCCTGGTTCTCGTGCTGGGATCACTGCTCGGGCTGGCGCTCGGCGTGGTCGTGGCGGAGCTCGCCGACGCCGTCGGTCTCGGGGGAGAGTCGTCGCTCGCGGTGACCGTGCTCCCGGCGGTCGCCCTCGTCGTCGTGTTCGGTCTGGTCGCCGTGCTCGTCGGCATGGGCGGCGCCCTGCGGGAGCCGCTCGCCGACCAGGTCAGCGTGGAGGAGCGGCCACGGCCGGCCTCCACGATGGCGCTCTTCTTCAGCGTCATGCTCCTGGCCGCAGCGGCCGTCGCGACCTACCGCTCGTCGGTGGTAGACGCACAGGATCCCGGCTGGGTGGTGCTGGCCGGTCCGGCGCTGGTCGGGCTGGCCCTGGGCCAGGTCACGGTCTGGCTGGTCCGGCTGGTCGCGGTCGCCGGGGTGCGGTGGACGTCCGGATCGCGGCTCCCGGGCTTCCTGGCCGTACGACGGCTGGCTCGCACGAGCGCGGCGGCGTCCCCACTCCGGCTGGTGGTGGCGGCGGCGGTCCTGGCCGGGGTGGCGCTGACCGGCGCCCAGCAGATCGGACAGTGGTCGGAGGACACGGCACGGATGCGGGCCGGGGCGCCGTACCAGATCTCGCTGGAGGACGCCGACGTCCAGGAGGCACTCGGCCTGACCCGGGACCTCGACCCGGACGGCAAGTGGCTGATGGCCGCGGCGGTGGTCCCGGACGAGGGGACTGTTCCGGCCCGTCGGGCGTTCCTCGACGTCGCCAGGTACGACGCCGTGGTGGGCGACTTCTTCGACGACACCCCCGCGGCCGGCGTCACCGATCGGGTCGCCGCGCTCGCGCCGGAGGACGCGTCGAGCCTGGCGACCGGTGACACGGTCACCGCATCGGCCCGTGGCGTCAGCAGCCGCCTCCGCGGCGACCTGCGTCCGCGCATCGAGGTCGACTACGCCGATCCGGCCGGTGACGAGAAGTCGATCAACCTCGCCCTCGACGTCCCGACCGATGGGTCTCCCGACCAGGCCGAGCAGCGCCTCTCCGGCTGCGGCGGTGGCTGCACGGTCTCCGCCATCGTCCTGCGACGCACGCCCGGCGACGAGCGCCTGCCCTACGTCCTGACCGGGCTCGACTTCGGTGGCATCGACGTGCTCGCCAGCTCCTGGCACTCCACCGGCCGCAGCCGGTCGGGTGCGCAGGCCGGCCCGGTCGAGGTCGACGACGGACTGATGATGGTCGCCGCTCCCGCCGCCCAGGAGGCCGTCGCCGACCAGGACGAGCGTCGTACGCCGATCCTGGCCACCGACTCCGCGAGCTGGCCGGACGGGCCGCCGATCCTCGACTCGCCCGGCGGCGACGACCGGCCCGCCGAGGTCATCGCGCAGCTCCCCGCCCTGCCCCTGGTCGAGGCAGACGGTGTGCTGGCCGACCTGCCGCGGGCCGCCGCCGGAGCACCCCCGACCGTTCCGGCCGCCGACGTGATGGTGCTCGCCGACGCGGACGCCCCCCAGGACGTCCTCGACGCGCTCGCGGACGAGCCCGGCGCGCAGCTGCGCTCGCTCGCCGACATCGAGAGCACGACCGATGTCGACTCCGGCTCGGCCCGCGCCAACGTCTACGCCTTGATGGCCGTCTTCTGCCTGGTCGTCGCCCTGCTCGTGCTGGCCTCGGCGATCTCCCGCCAGCGCGCCGTCCACCGCCGGGAGGTCGCCGCCCTCCGGGTCCTCGGGGTCGACTTCTCCGACACCCGGCGGACGGGGCGCTGGGAGATCGGTGCGCTCGCGCTCGGAGCCGTGGTCGCCACAGTGGTGGGCGGTGTCGCCGGCGTGGTGCTGCTCCTGGGCAACCTGTCTCTGGTCGACGTTCCCCTCCACTCGGTCCCACTGGACCTCGGCGTGGCCGTCCTGCCGTTGGCGGTGTCGGCGCTGGTCGCGGGCGCCCTGGTGGTGCTGGTCGGCGGCCGGGGCCGGAGCGCGCGTCCGGAGCAGACCCGGCCCGCCCTCCTCCGGGAGGAGCTGTGAGCACCCCATGAACTCGATGCTCGCGACCATCCTGCGCGGCCTGCGCTCGCGGGCGGTGCTGACGACGGGCTCGGTGCTGCTGACGGCGCTCGCCATCGGCGCCGCGGTGCTGGGGCCGATCTTCCAGGTCGCGGTCACCAACTCCTTCTACGTCACCCGGCTCGAGGAGGCGCCGAACCTGCTCACCGGCCTGACCTGGCACTACCAGCCGGAGACGACGTACGACGGGACGCCGGCCGCCGCCCGGGAACGGGCGGCCGGGATCGCGGAACGGGAGACCGGCCCCTTCGCGCCGGCCCAGGCCCAGCTGGTCACCGACCGGTTCGACGCCCTCAAGGGCAAGGCCCAGCTGCTGGCGCGGGAGGACGCGTGCGCCCACCTCGAGCTCGAGGGTCGCTGCCCGAAAGGACCCGACGAGGTCCTCATGCTCGTTGGCGACCTCGACTTCCTCAACCTGGAGATCGGAGATCGAGTCGACCTGGGACCCGCCGGGACCAAGACGGTGGTCGGCGGCTACCGCCTGCCCGAGACCGAGGCCCAGACCGACTTCTGGTTCGACCCGCAACGCCTGGCCACCATTCCCCGGACCTTCGACGACCTCACCTTTGCCGTGACGCCGTACCAGCCGGCGCCGCTGATCGTGCAGCCGGAAGCGTTCGACGAGCTCTCACCGTCGACGTGGGAGGTGCTGGTCGACCGGCGCCTCGACGTACCCCCCGACACCACGACGGCGGACCTGAATGCCGCGATGGCCGCCGCCCGACGTCTGGAGGGCCCACCGCAGACGGACGCCGTGGGAACTCTCACCGGCGACTCGATCAACGACCTTCCGACGATCTCCGCCGAGACCGGGAAGGAGCAGGCGATCGCGCGGACCTCGATCGCGCCGGCCGTCTTCGCGCTGGTCCTGGTCGCGCTCGCCCTGCTGCTCCGGCTGCTGATGGCGGCCGCCGAACTGCGGCTGCCCGAGCTCGCCCTTGCCTCCTTGCGCGGTCTTCCGCGGCGGCGGATGTGGGGCCTCGGCCTGTCCGAGCCGGTCGCGGTCCTGGTCCTGTCGGTGCCGGTGGGCCTGGTGATCGGACTGGCGCTCTCCCTGGTCCTGGTGCGTGCGTGGCTGGTGCCGGGCCTGCCCCTTCCGGTCCCGTGGGAGTCGGCGGTCGCCGCGCTGCTGGTGCTGGCCGCCGCGTTCGGCGTCTCGGTGCTGGCGGTCGGGCTGGTGCTGAGGGCGTCGCTGTCCGAGCAGCTCACGGGTGTGCGGCGACCGCACGCCAGCGGACGCGTCGCCCTGATCATCCAGCTCGCCTTGGTCGCCGTCGCGTTGTCCATCCTCGTGGCCAAGCTCTCGGTGTCACGGCCGGGCCGGCCCGACGCCACGGATCTGGTGCTGCCCGTGCTGCTGGCCGTGGTCGCCGGCCTCGTGGCCACCGTCGTCACCGCACGGCTGGCCCGCTGGTGGACCAAAGCCCGGTCCCGCTCGCGTTCGCTGCCCGGATTCGTCGCAGCCCGGGCCATCAGCCGGCGGAGCGAAGGGACCCTCGTCATCCTTCCGGTCACCGCCGCGATCGCGGTGTGCGTCTTCGGCGCGGGCGTCTACCAGTCCGCAGCCCAGTGGCGCGAGAGCGTTGCCGCGACGACCGCCCCGGCCGGTGAGGTGTGGAGCTCGCCGCTCAGCCTCGACGAGACCGTCGAGCTCACCCACCAGCTCGACCCCGACGGCCGGTCCCTGATGGCCGC
Organism: Nocardioides sp.; assembly: GCA_035691135.1. Classification (GTDB taxonomy): domain Bacteria; phylum Actinomycetota; class Actinomycetes; order Propionibacteriales; family Nocardioidaceae; genus Nocardioides. Next base: position 4,647 of record DASSJR010000075.1, read on the forward strand.
CACCACGATCAGCACGCTCGGTCCGACGTACGCCGTCTTCGACACCCCCCGGCTCGCCCGGGTCGGTGTCTGGCCGGACCAGTGGACCCCGGGCGCCGACGCCGCCGACGTGGCCGAAGCCCTCGACCTCGACGCGACGGTGCCGACCTTCACCGGCCGACGGCTGGGGCTCACGATCGACAACCAGGCCGACGTCGACGGCGAGCTCAACGTGGGGGTTCAGGTGGTGCGGCTCGGCGAGCGACCGCGCACGGTCTACCTGGGGCCGTTCCCCGAAGGGGAGTCGACCCGCACGGCGGCGGTCCCGTTCTGCCGCGCCGGCTGCCGCCTCGACGCGATGTCCATCGGGGGTCCGGCCACCACCCGCATCGGTCTGAACGGCGTCATCCGCGTGACCGACATCAGCGCCGACGGCAAGAGCCTCGAGGCTGGGATCGAGGGGGCCGGCTGGACCGTGGCTCCGGACGCGTCCGATGCCGCGATGGTCCGCAGCGTCCGCTCCGACGGCCCGACCCTGGTGGTCGACGTCGGGTCCGGTGAGTCGGAGGCCGTGGTGCAGCTCAGTGCCGGCGCGCTGTCCCGCGGCCTGCCGATCGTCCGTGGCGTCGATGCGCCGGAACGGCCGCCGGGAGGATCGTTCGTCGAGACCAGCGCGACCGAGTTCGAGACGCGGGCGGCGTACGCGGGTCACAGCGTGCCGTTCCTGGGCCCGAGCGGCTCCATGATCGACTACGGCACGCTCACCACCGACCGGATCGTCTACCAGCAGAAGGCACCGGTCTACGTGCTGGCCCGCACCGACACGCCCGAGTCGGTCACCCAGGCATTGCGCGATCGGGGCCTGTCGGTGTCCACCACGCTGGCGGAGGTCGAGCACACCCTCGACCAGGGCGCCTACGCCCTCGCCCTGCGCCTCTATGCCGTGGTGGCGCTGATGGTGCTGGTGATGGCCATGGCCGGGCTGTTCGTCAGTACCGCCGTCCAGCTGCCGGCGCGCCGGCGCGACGCCGCCTCGCTGCGTGTGGTCGGCGTGCCTCGCCGCTACGTGATGTCGGCGGTGGTCCGCGAGCTCGCCGTCGTCCTCGGCGGTACGGCGCTGGCGGGCCTCGCGGCCGGAACCCTGGCCCAGTACGTCGTGCTGCGCACGGTCACGCTCGGCGTGGTCGAGTCGATCACCACGCCCGCACTGGTGGCCGCCATCGACTGGGGCCGGCTCGCCCTGCTCACCGGTGCCGTCGCGCTGCTGCTCGGGACCGTCGCCCTGGTCAGTGCCGCGCTGACCGTGCGGGGCGCCCGCGGCTCGACACTGCGGGAGAGCGCCCGCTGAGCCCGGAACCATCCGGGGGCCGAACGCAGCGTGGGCGAGCGATGCCCCCGTGGATGCTCGCCCACGCCGCGGTCAGGGCACCGTGGTCATGCGCGATGACAATCAGTGCCGTCGGACGGGATCACGGAGAGTTCCGTGGTCCCTGGCTCGGGTTGCGGGCGTCGTACTCACCGCGGTGAGACGCCGCGTCTGGGTGGGCGGAGAGGTAACGGTTGACGTCGTCGAGCTCACGGCGTCGGTGATGAAGCCGCGTCGCTGCCTGGGCGGCGTTGACCCGAGCGGCGTCCTGGCTGACCCAGCGCTCGACCAAGGTGGTGAAGGCATCGACCATCGGCGTTGTTCGGGATGGAACTGCGCGCATCGGACCCCCGTCCTGATCCGCGGGCGAGGTCCGGGCCCGGAATGCTGCCGGATGGGTTCACCGGCAGGTGTCGGGCTCAACCTACCCGAGGCGGTCTGTCCATGGGTCAATGTGCAAGAAGATTTCAAGGAGCAGACCCGGTGCCCCCGGTACTAGTACGACTGTTCAACTTTCAACCAGTACCTGCGGGACGGCTTACTGATGGCGCCGCGCGAGAGGGCGCGGAATTGCCGCCAAGACCATCAGGAGAATTTCTCATGCTTCGCACCGCCAAGGCCGGCCTGGTTGCCGCCACGCTCACCGCCGGCGCGCTCACCTTGAGCGCGGTTCCAGCCCAGGCCGTCACGGACTTCGCCAGCTGCGCCGCCATGCACCGCGCGTTCAAGGGCGGCGTCGCCAAGTCACTGGCTGCCGCTCACCGCCAGGAGCGCAGTGGCCACAAGCGTCCGGCCGTGCGGCCCGCCGTCTACCGGGCCAACATCGAGAGCGACGCGGACAAGGACGGCACCGCCTGCGAGGTCGTCGACCGCTGAGCCAGTAGGTCAGCTCTTGAACAGGCAGAACGGGTGCCCGGCCGGGTCGAGCAGCACGCGTACGTCGTCCTGCGGCTGGTACGACGCGAGCACCGCTCCCAGCGCCAGGGCCCTGCCTTCCCCGGAGGCCAGGTCGTCCACCCCGATGTCCAGGTGCAGTTGCATCTGCTGGTCGCCCTCGCGCGGCGGCCAGGTCGGCGGGGTGTGGCCCTCCTCGAGCTGGAAGGAGAGGCCGGTCCCGTCCGGGTTGCCCGCCGGCTTGAGCTTGACCCACTCGTCCTCCTCGTCGATCACGTCCCAGTCGAGCAGCGCCCGGTAGAACGAGGCGAGCCCGCGGGGGTCCGGCGTGCCGAGCACGGTCGAGCGGAGGTCGAAGCGGGGTGTGGTCATGCACGACAGCCTAGGAATAGGTTGCGACAGAGTTGTCGTATCCGGCCCGGGTCGTTCGTGGTGACGGTGAAGGAGGGCCCGCCCCGGGCCCGCACACAGGGAGGAAGAACCATGACCCATTACCTGCTCTCCGTCTACATGACCGAATCCGACGAGACGATGTCGGAGGAGGAGATCCAGCGGACCTACCAGGCGGTCGACGACTTCAACGACAAGGTCAGGTCCGCTGGCGCCTGGGTGTTCGCCGGCGGCCTGGAGCCGATCGAGTCCGCGACCACCGTGGACGGCACGAAGTCTGATCCGATCGTCACCGACGGCCCGTTCGCCGAGTCCAAGGAGCACCTCGGCGGCTTCTGGGTGATCGAGGCACCCGACCTCGACGCCGCGCTGACGTGGGCCAAGGAGGGCTCGGCGGCGTGCGCCGGCAAGGTGGAGGTCCGCCCCTTCCAGCCCGAGCCCGCATGACCACCCCAACAAGGCGCTCGCTTCGCTTGCGCCTCGCCGGGGACCCCGGAAAAGCCTGAGCGTTGCGCGAGGTCGAGCGGGTCTTCCGCGAGGAGTACGGCCGGGTGGTCGCCTCGCTGGTCCGCCGCTTCGGCGACATCGACGTCGCCGAGGAGGCGGCCGCCGAGGCGCTCCTGGTCGCTCTCGACAAGTGGCCGGCCGAAGGGACGCCGCCCAACCCGGGCGCCTGGCTGACCACCACCGCCGGCAACAAGGCGATCGACCGGCTCCGCCGCGAGGCCAAGGGCCACGACAAGCACCGGCAGGCGATGCAGATGTACGACGATGAGCCTCCCGAGCCGACCGGAGTCGTCACCGACGACCGGCTGCGCCTGATCTTCACGTGCTGCCACCCGGCCCTCGCGCCGGAGGCACGGGTGGCGCTGACCCTGCGCCTGCTCGGTGGCCTCACCGTGGGCGAGATCGCGGAGGCGTTCTTCGTGCCGGAGACGACGATGGCGCAGCGGATCACGCGCGCGAAGAAGAAGATCAAGGTGGCGAGGATTCCCTACCGGGTGCCGGCCCCCGCCGATCTCACCGAGCGGCTTGCGGGCGTCCTCGCCGTGGTCTACCTGATCTTCAACGAGGGTTACCTCTCCACCTCCGGTGCGGCACCGATCCGCGAGGAGCTCACCGGTGAGGCGATCCGGTTGGGCCGCGTCTTGCGCGAGCTGCTGCCCGACGTCCCCGAGGTGGCCGGCCTGCTGGCCCTCATGCTGCTCATCGAGGCGCGGCGCAAGGCCCGGGTCGCGGGCGGCGAGCTGGTCCCGCTGCGCGAGCAGGACCGCGGCGGCTGGGACCGGGACCTGATCGGGGAGGGGCACGCCCTGGTGCGCGAGTGCCTCGAGACCAACCGGCCCGGGCACTACCAGCTGCTGGCCGCGATCAACGCCGTCCACACCGATGCCCCGACCGCGGCCGACACCGACTGGGCCCAGGTCGCGACGCTCTACACCCAGCTGTACGCCGTGTCCCCGACGCCGGTGGTCGCCCTCAACCGGGCGGTCGCGGTGGCCGAGCTGGACGGACCCGAGGTGGCGCTGGCCGAGGTCGACCGCCTCGCCCTCACGTCGTACCACGCGTGGCACGCCACCCGCGCCGACCTGCTGCGTCGCCTCGGCCGCAGCGCCGAGGCCCGGGCGGCCTACGACGCGGCCATCGCGGCCACGGCCAATGAAGCCGAACGGGCGTATCTCTCCCGCAGACGTGGCACGCTGGCAACGTGAGGAGGGACGGGAGTTCCGGCGCAATCTCGCGCCTGCCCCTCGCCAGTTGGCGGCTGTTCGTGGCCAGCTGCGCGACCCTCGGGGTCGGCAACGCCGCCGTCGCCCTCGACCTGTGGTGGGAGGCCCTCGGAGTGCAGGCCAGCGTGGTGACCCTGGTCGTCTACTTCTCCCTGGCCTGGGTCGGCCTCGTTCGGCCGGGCGTGTCGTGGGCGTGGCTGCGCGGAGGTCTGGCCACGACTCTCCTGCTGGCCACGGGGGCGCAGCTCGTCGACGGCGGCTCGTTGACCTCGGCGTGGTCGTTGCTCGTCCATGTCGTGGTGCCGGCGCTGGTCGCAGCTGACTACCTGTTCGTGGGCCGCGCCGACGGCCGGTGGTGGTGGCCGCTGACCTGGGCCGTCCTGCCGCTCGCCTACCTCGTCTACTACGCCGGCGCCGGACTGCTGGCCTACGACTTCCTGGACCCGTTCGGTTCCTACTACCAGCTCGCGGTCCTCGGCTTCCTCCTGTCCGCCGTGGCCATCGGGTTCGTGCTCTTCGGTCTTGCGGGGGGCCGACAGTCGACGTACGATCACGATATATCGTTGAGCGGTCGGTGACCGGTCGCTCCAGCTGGAAGGAAGCGACATGGGACATCACGGAAACCCCAACCAGTGGGGTAGTTGGGGTCCGCAGTGGGGCCAGAGTCCCTGGGGCGGCGGGCCACCGTGGGGCCGCGGCGGCCGGTCGGGACCGCCGCCCTGGGTGACCGGGCTCTTCGGCCTGGCCCAGGGCGAGCAGCAACGCGCCCCCCGAGCCCGGCGGGGCGATGTCCGGGCGGCGATCCTCGACGTCCTCCAGGGTGAGCCGCTGAACGGTTACCAGGTCATCTCGGCCATCTCCGAGCGGACCGGCGGGGCCTGGAAGCCGAGCCCCGGCTCGGTCTACCCGACCATCTCCCAGCTCGAGGACGAGGGACTCGTGGAGGCCGACGACGAGCGCGGGCGACGCACTCTCCGACTGACCGACGCGGGCCGCGAGTACGTCGCCACCAACGCCGAGGAGCTCGCCGGCATCTGGGAGCCGTTCGCGGAACCCGCACGCGAGGAGGGCCGCGGCGACTTCGCCAACCTCAAGCCCGAGATCGGGCAGGTGATGAACGCCGTCTGGCAGATCATCTCCACCGGCACCGACCAGCAGCGCCGCGACGCGATCGAGGTGCTCGTCGAGACCCGGCGCAAGCTCTACGGACTGCTCGCGGAAGGAGACCCCGAATGAGCGATCAGGACCTGCGGCTCAGCGACGCCGAACGCGAACAGGCGGCCGCCGACCTCGGCGAGCACTACGCCCAGGGACGGATCACGACCGACGAGCACCGGGAGCGCCTCGACCAGATCTGGGCCGCGCGCACCCGTCGTGAGCTGGGACCGATCTTCGCCGACCTGCCGGGGCGTTCGTTCCCGGCCCTGGCCACCGCGGCCGCTCGACCGGCTCCGCGCCGGCCCGCGTGGCGGCGGATCCCGCCGCCGCTCCTGGCGCTGTTCGTGGTCCTGGCCGTCGTCGCCGCGGTCACCCACCTGCCACTGATCCTGATCGGGATCGGGGTGTGGTTCCTGTTCAGCAGGGGCTTGTGCGGGGTGCGGTCCCACCACCGCTGGTAAGCGGAGGTCTCGACAAGGCTCGCCGGGGAGTGGAAAGGTCTAGGCAGGTCAACCTACCCCCGGAGGTGCGTCCATGCCCGACTCTCCCCGCCCCGGCACAGCGACCCGTGGGCGTTGGTTCCTGATCTGCCTGCTGTTGGCACCGGCGGTGATCGTGCCGCTGCTCGTCCCTCTGTACGACCGTGAAGATCCGACCCTGTTCGGCTTCCCCTTCTACTTCTGGTTCCAGCTCGGGCTGATCCCGGTTGCGGTGGTTCTCACGGCGCTCGCCTTTGCCCTCGCCAAGGGCGCGGACCGGCTGGACCGTGAGGCGCACGGGACCCGTCGAGGGGAGGGACCGCGATGAGCGACGTCAGCACCGTTGCCTTCAGCGTCTTCATCTTCTTCTTCCTGCTGGTCACGATCCTCGGCTTCGCCGCGGCCCGGTGGCGTCGCGCCGAGAAGCTGGACCACCTCGACGAGTGGGGGCTCGGTGGTCGCAGCTTCGGCACCTTCATCGCGTGGTTCCTGATCGGTGGCGACCTCTACACGGCGTACACGTTCATCGCGGTGCCGGCCCTGCTGTATGCCGGCAGTGCCGTCGGCTTCTTCGCCGTGCCGTACACGATCGTGGTCTACCCGCTGATCTTCCTCTTCATGCCGCGGCTCTGGTCGGTCTCGCACCGGCACGGCTATGTCACGCCGGCCGACTTCGTGCAGGGCCGCTACGACAGCCGTCCCCTCGCGCTCGCGGTCGCACTCACCGGGATCCTCGCGACGATGCCCTACATCGCGCTGCAGCTGGTCGGCATCGAGGTGGTCCTGCAGGTGATGGGCATCGGATCGGAGTCCGACAACTGGTTCATCCAGGACCTGCCGCTGTTCATCGCCTTCGCAGTCCTCGCCGCCTACACCTACTCGTCCGGGCTGCGGGCGCCGGCGCTGATCGCGTTCGTGAAGGACCTGCTGATCTACATCGTGATCTTCGTGGCGATCATCTACCTGCCGACGAAGCTCGGTGGCTGGGATGCCATCTTCTCCGCGGCCAGCGACTCCTTCGACACGTTCAACAAGGAGAACGCAGACGCGATCGCCAGCGGTGCGGCGACCCCGAGGGCGGCCATCCCACCGCCGCTGCTGCACTGGGCGTACGCCTCGCTGGCGCTCGGATCGGCGCTCGCGCTGTTCATGTACCCGCACTCGGTCACCGCCGTTCTCTCCACCCGGAGCAGGTCGGTCATCCGGCGGAACGCCGCACTGCTGCCGGCGTACTCCTTCCTGCTGGGGCTGCTCGCGCTCCTCGGCTTCGTGGCGATCGCGGCCGGTGTGGCGGTCGAGAACCCGCAGCAGGCGGTGCCGCAGCTGTTCGAGAACGAGTTCCCCGACTGGTTCGCCGGCGTCGCCTTCGCAGCGATCGCCATCGGGGCGCTGGTGCCGGCGGCGATCATGTCGATCGCCGCGGCCAACCTGTGGACCCGCAACATCTACAAGGCCTACCTCAAGCGCGACGCCACGCCGAGCCAGGAGGCGCAGCAGAGCAAGATCATGTCTCTGTTCGTGAAGGTCGGGGCCCTGTTGTTCGTGCTGTTCGTGTCCACGCAGTTCGCCCTCGACCTGCAGCTGCTCGGTGGTGTCTGGATCCTGCAGACGTTCCCGGCGATCGTGATCGGGCTCTATACCGGGTGGTTCCACCGAGCGGCGCTGCTGGTCGGCTGGGCGGTCGGGATGATCTACGGAACGTGGACGGCCTTCAACAACCCGAAGATCGGTGACCCGGGCAGCCACTTCGGTAGTCCGCTCGACCCGTTCCTGAGCGTTCCCTGGTCCGACACGTTCCTGCCCTTCGACACGCTGGTCTACATCGGGTTCACCGCGTTCCTGCTGAACCTGGTCGTCACGGTGGTGCTCACCGCGATCCTTCGGGCGATCAAGGTGCCCGGCGGTGTGGACCAGACCTCGCCCGCCGACTACCACGCCGACGAAGGTGACGTGGGGGTCGAGGAGGAGCTGGATCCCTACACCACCACCGCTCACCCCTGACGTTCACCGATAGTCCGCCACGTTCGGCACCTGAAAGCCGGACCAGATGGTGCCGAACGTGCCGGACTATCTAGGTTGGACACATGACGACCACGCCTTCCTTCGAGCTCGGACAGGACCACCTCGACCTGCGCGAGTGGGTGCACAACTTCGCGGCGGACGTCGTGCGTCCCGCGGCCGCTGAGTGGGACGAGAAGGAGGAGTTCCCCTGGCCGGTGGTCGAGGAGGCGGCCAAGGCGGGTCTCTACTCGGTCGACTTCATCGTCGCCCAGGCCATGGACGAGACCGGGCTCGGTTTCCCGATCAGCATGGAGGAGCTGTTCTGGGGTGATGCCGGCATCGGCCTGTCCATCGTCGGCACCTCGCTCGCGGCCGCCGGCGTCCGGGCCAACGGCACCGACGAGCAGGTCGGCGAGTGGATCCCGCAGATGTACGGCACACCCGGGGACCTCAAGCTCGGCGCGTTCTGCTCCTCCGAGCCCGACGCGGGCAGTGACGTGGGCGCGATGCGCACCAGGGCGACGTACGACGAGGCGAAGGACGAGTGGGTCCTCAAGGGGACCAAGACCTGGGCCACCAACGGTGGCATCGCCGACGTCCACGTGGTCACTGCCGTCGTCGACCCGGAGCTGCGGACCCGCGGCCACGCCAGCTTCGTCATCCCGCCCGGGACCAAGGGTCTGAGCCAGGGCCAGAAGTTCGCCAAGCACGGCATTCGGGCCTCCCACACCGCCGAGGTGGTGCTCGACGACGTGCGGGTCCCGGGGTCCTGCCTGCTGGGCGGGAAGGAGAAGCTCGACGCCCGGCTGGCCAAGGCCAAGGAGGGTTCGGGCGGGCGCGGACAGCCGTCGATGGCGACCTTCGAGCGCACCCGGCCGGCGGTCGGCGCGCAGGCGATCGGGATCGCGCGGGCCGCCTACGAGGTCGCGCTCGACTACGCGAAGACCCGGGAGCAGTTCGGCAAGGCCATCATCGAGAACCAGGCGATCGCCTTCGCCCTCGCCGACATGGCCACCTCGATCGAGGCGTCGCGGTTGCTGGTGTGGCGGGCGGCCTGGATGGCGCGACAGGGCAAGACGTTCGAGCAGGCCGAGGGCTCGATGTCAAAGCTCTTCGCGGGCGAGACCGCGGTGCGGGTGACCGGGCAGGCGATGCAGATCCTCGGCGGCAACGGGTTCACCCGCGAGTACCCCGTCGAGCGCATGGCCCGGGACGCCAAGATCTACACGATCTTCGAGGGGACCTCGGAGATCCAGCGCCTCGTGATCGCGCGCTCGATCTCAGGGGCTCCGATTCGCTGATGTGGCAGCGGCTCCGCGACCCGGTCTTCTGGTCCGACGTCACGCAGCTGGTCAAGACCGTGATCGCGGTGACCCTGGCGTGGGTCCTCGCCGTCGAGCTGGTCGGTACGACGCAGTCGTTCCTCGCACCCTGGGCCGCTCTGCTGGTGGTGCAGGCGACGGTCTTCCGGACCTTCTCGCAGGGTGCCCGGCAGGTGGCGGCCGCCGTCGGCGGCGTGGTGCTGGCGTGGAGTGTCGGCAACCTGGTCGGTCCCGACGTCGCCGCGCTCGGTGCCGTCGTCTTCCTGGGGCTGTTGCTCGGGAGTTCGCGCTTCCTGGAAGGAGAGGCGACCACCGCGGCCGCCACCGGCCTGGTGGTGCTGACGACCGGGTTCGCCGACGACCAGCACGTGCTGGTCGACCGGCTCCTCGACACCGGAATCGGGATCGCCGTCGGCCTGATCGTCAACGTTGCCGTGTGGCCTCCGTTGCGGCGGCGTACCGCCATCGCGGCGCTGGACGACCTCGACGACCGCATCGGCGCGCTGCTGGTCGAGGTCGCCGACGGGGTGGGCGGGGAGTGCTCACGCGACGACGTGGCCGGTTGGCTGGAGACCACCCGCGACCTCGATGAGCTGATCGACCGCGCCTGGGCCATGGTGCGGCAGGCCCGCGAGAGCGCGGTGCTGAACCCGCGTCGCTCGGCGCGTCAGCTGCGCCATCCGGAGGTGTGGATCGTGCTGCTGCGCCACATGGAGCAGGCCGTGGCCGAGACCCGCAGCATCGCTCGCACGCTCGAGCGCTTCCTCGAGCAGCAGCGGGAGTGGGACTCGGACTTCCGGGACGGCTACGTCGACGCGGTACGTCGTGGCGGCGAGGCCATCGAGGCCGCCGACGCCGACGCGATCCGGGAGTGCCGCTCCTCGCTCGACCAGGTCGTCGCCCGGTTGGGCGAGGTGAATCCCGCACCGGAGCTGTGGCCGGTCTACGGCGGGCTCGTCGTCAACCTCGTCAACATTCTCGAGGCGATGGAGGAGGTGGCTGCCGCGAACCCGCTCGACCAGCCCCCGCTGCCGATCCTCCTCCGTCGCCGCCGTACTACAGGTCGACCGCCCGGTTGACCCAGGTCGACGTCACCTGCATGCCCACCTTCTCGTAGAGCCCGAGCGCGCCGGTGCGCGAGTCGGTGGAGAGCTCGGACCGGGTGGCGCCGTGCTCCGCGGCCACCGCGAACGAATCAACCAGCAGAGCCTGGGCCAGGCCGCGACCGCGCTGGTCCTTGCGGGTGGCCAGTCGGGCGATGAAGGCACATTCCGAGCCGAGCTGGATCACGGCCATCGCGACCACCTCGCCGGTCGGGTCGGTGACGACGCGCAGGTTCCACGGCTCGAAGCCCGGGCGACGCGTGGTCGTCGCCTGCCAGCTCTCGAACGGGTCGCGCTCGCGCACCGACCACTCGAGGAACGCGTCCTCCTGGACCTTCCAGCACGCTTCGTGCTCGTCCTCGGTGGCCGCGCGGACGACGTACCCCTCGGGCAGCGGCCGCTCCGGGATCCGCGCACCTTCGAGGAGCTCGAGCACCCAGCTGTTCCAGCGCACGTGGTAGCCCAGCGACTCCAGCAGGCGGTCGCCGGCGGAACCCTGGGGCACCGGCATGCCGACCACGGTGCTGCCCTGGCGGCGTGCGGCGTCCTGCATCCAGTGGGCCAGCCAGGTGCCGATGCCGCGGCCGCGGAGGTCCGGGTGTACGGCGGCGTCGCCGCGATCGGCGCCCATGACCTCGGCGTAGCCCACCAGCCGGTCGCCCTCGAAGACCCCGATGCTGCGCGTGCTCAGGTCGTGGCCGGGACGCTGCCAGTCACCGATGATGTCGGCTTCCTCGATCTCGACCTCGCCCACGTCGACGAGCTCCTGCTGCGCGATCACCTCGTAGACCGCCGTGGAGTCTGCCCTGGTCAGTGGCCGGGTGGTGAGGCCGGCGGGCAGGTCGACCGTCTTCGCGTTCGTCGTCATGGCTGCATCCTCCGATGGGGCGGCCATCTCTGCCACCGAAATAGCGCTGACCCGCCGTGAGTTACCGCAGAAATGCGCCGAGCCGTCGTGAGTTACCACCAGTTGGGGTAACTCACGACGGCTCGGCGGCGATGGCGCGGTAACTGGCGCCGGTTCGGCGTCAGGCGTTGCGGATGGCGGAGATGTCGAAGTCGAGCTTGATCTTCTCGGAGACCAGCACGCCGCCGGTCTCGAGCGCGGCGTTCCAGGCCAGGCCCCAGTCCTTGCGGTTGATCGAGGTCGAGCCCTCGAAGCCGACCCGGACGTTGCCGAAGGGGTCGCGCGCCGAGCCGGTCTCCTCGAAGACGATGGTGACGGGCCGGGTCACGTCCTTGATGGTCAGGTCGCCGGTGATGGCCCACTCGTCGCCGTCGCGCTCGACCTTGGTCGAGACGAAGGACAGCTGCTTGTGGGTGTCGATGTCGAAGAAGTCGCCGGAGCGGAGGTGACCGTCGCGGTCGGCCGAGCCGGTGTCGATGGAGGAGGCGTCGATGGTCAGCGCGACCTTCGAGGCGGCCGGGTTGGCGGTGTCGATGGTGGCCGTGCCGTCGAAGTCCTTGAAGGCGCCGCGGACGGTGGTG
>DASSJR010000076.1:0-8321 GCA_035691135.1 Nocardioides sp.
CCCCGAGCAGCGGACCATCTATCTCGATGGAGACGTGTTGGCCACCCGCGACTTCACAGAGCTGTTCGAGCTGGACCTTGGCGCGGCCTGCCTGGCGGGAGCCCCGGACAGCGCCGCCCTTCGCCTCATGGCCAACCCCGCACAGGTGCCGATCGAGCAGCAGAACCGATTGGTCGGGATCACCGCGGGTGATCCGCTCGAGTACTTGAACGGCGGGGTACTGATCCTCGACCTGGACAACCCTGATTTCCGAAGCCTCGCCCTGGCGTCCAAGGCGCTCGTGGTGATGCAGGGGCGCGCATTGAAGCAACGTGACCAGGACGCGATGAACATCGCCTTCGGTGGGAGGAAGTACCGGCTGGACAGCAAGTACAACTACATGACGCAGTTCTTCGTGTCCGATCGCTGCCTCGATGGCGAGCTGCAGCAACTCAAGTACGACGCCGCCGACGCGAGCCTCATCCACTTCTCGGGGAAGATCAAGCCCTGGGTGTCTCCGCAACCTGAGTTCTACAACGGCCTGTATCGGCGCCTGGTGGCCGAGGCCGAGGAGAGGGTCGGTGTCAGTTGCGACTTCTACTTCTCCGGACCATCGCGGCGTTCGCCGCGTGACTGGACTGCGGAGCGTTGGTCGGAGGTCCTCAGGATGCCCCGGAGGTCGCGTCGTCAAGCCGAGCCGGCTGCGGACGTCACGGTGGTGGATCTGGGCGACAGCGGCGCTTACCTGAGGCTGTCCTCCGACATGTACGAGCTCACGCTCACGGAGGATTTGAGGCTGGCCGGGTACGCGAGGGGGGAGACGTTGTTCGAAGTCCCCCTTGCTGGCCTCACCCCCCCGCAAGCCCATCTACGCGAGCGAGTCGGGCCGGCTGTGCGCAAGCTGGCCTTCGACCTGAGCGCCGCGCTGGCCGACTGCGGTGGGGTCACGCGCAGGATGGAGCTGGTCATCGCGGCTCCGGGTGTCCAGACGGACAAGAACTTCGCGCGCACGATCGGCGTGGTCCACGTACTCGCGGCTGGCTCAGCAGCCAGTCCGGGACTCCTGGCGCAGGAGGGGGCCGACGGCGTGGTGGAGACACTGTCGGACGGCTGGCTCTCTGGGTGGTACCGGCCGCGGGCCGGGCGGTCGGGCGAGGCTCTCTCGCTCTACATCGACGGTGAGCTGGTGGCGATGCGTCCTGCAACGATGCCGAGGCCCGACCTGCCTCGGGCCGGAAACCCGCGGGGCTTCAGGTTCAATATCGCGCACCTGGCACAGCTCGGTTACGCGTCCGGCGGCGACGTCTCGGTCCGGGTGTCCGGAACGAACATTCCCCTGCGGGGCTCCCCGCTGACGGTGACCGACACCAGGCGTGACCTTCGCTACGACGTGAACGGCGACGCCTGGTTGCCGACGCGCAGGCTGCGGCGAATGGTCCGGCGGCGCCGACAGCGACATCCGAAGGAGACCTGAGGGCGATTCGCGAACGGTTCTGGTCGTGGCAGGCACTCCCGGAGCATGGGTGCGCATCGCCTAGCCTGATCTAGCCGTGCGGCCAATGGAATGAGGAGATCGTGCAGAAGTTGACCTACTCCCAGTTCGGGGAGGACATCACGGCAGCGAACCTGCTCCGCAACGTCAAGTCCGGGTTCTACGTCGACATCGGTGCTCACCATCCGTTGCGGCACTCCAACACGGCGTTGTTGCACATGAAGGGGTGGCAAGGCGTCACGTTGGAGCCGAACCTGGAGGGCTTCCGCGCCTTCAAGCGGTTCCGACCGCACGCGATCAACGTGCGGGCGGCCATCCACAACGAGGCCGACTCGGTCACCCTCTACAAGTTCCGTGGCGGGCTCAGCAGCACGACGATGGAGGAGCGCGCGGAGAGCCTGCGGGAGAGCAAGGAACCCGTCGGCGAGGAAGTGGTTCCCGCCCTGAAGCTCAACGATGTGTTCGATCGGTATGTGCCCGAAGGCGTGCATGTCAACTACCTCTCGGTGGACATCGAGGGCTACGACACCGAGGCGATCCTGGCGTTCGACCTGGCCACGTACCAACCCGATGTCGTGTGCATCGAGATCCATCGGCCCGACATGCTGGCGCTCGGCGAGAATGCGGCTGTGAAGTACATGACCGAGCACGGCTACCAGCTGTTTGCCATCAACATCTACTCGGTGACCTTCGTGAATCTCAAGGCTGCAGCGGAGCACCTGCGAATCCCGCGGGTGGCGAAGCTCCGGGAGGCGACGGAGCGCGCTTCTCATGCCTCCTGACGGCTTGCGCACAGGCCGCCCGGGAGTGGGTCCGAGCGCGGGGCTCACTGACGATGGGCATCGGCGTGAGGCTGGTCAACCATGCTCCCCGTTCGGCCGCACGCGCTAGTACCCGAACAGCTCGAAGTCGCGAGCGTAGACCCGCCGCACCTTTTCCAGCAGGTCGTGCCGCCCGCTGAACAGGCTTGCGGACGATCGCGTCGACGCATTTTTCCAGATCTCGATCGGCACGTCCGGCATCCCCGTGGCCTCGCGCACCTTCGCCAGGTCGGCGTCGAAATTCTCCAGCCGGCCCACCAGGTCGTAGGTGACCAGTCCGTGCATCAGGTTGAGGTGCTGTGGTCGCCAGTGCGCATCCATCTTGACCTCATCCTCCGCCGCGAGGATCTCCAATGCCGCGACGAACTGGTCGAAACTCAGCCCCTGTGCAGGCAGGTCGCGGAGCCCGAGTGCCCTGACCAGCCCCCGGAGGCGCCGGACCCCCGCCCGCCCACCACGGTTCGGATAGCCGAGGACCTTGTTGCGGTGGGCCGACTCAACGCGACGGACCGGGTCCCGCACGAAGGAGAACCGGAACGCCTTGCCGTCGAGCATGTCGAGCACGTTGTCCCAGCCGACGTCCTCCGGGGTCGGGAGTCGTTGCTCGGCGTGGATGCTGCGCACCGGTGTGAAGTCGTGGTCCCCGGTGTGCACGCGGTGCAACCACAGCAGTGTGGTGCCCGTGGCAACCTTGGCGTTGCGAACGTAGATGCACTTGTACTCCGGAAGCGGCTGAAGCCGGTGGTCGACGAGACTGTTCGGCCAGTAGCTCTGCAGTGCTGCGCGGGACAGAGGACGGCTCGACGTCATCCCGCCAGCCTACTGCCGTCGGGAGTTCCAGAGACTGCGCAGCAGGGCACATGACAGGCGCGAATCAAGAAGCTCGTCGAGGCAGCCGGGTGACGCAACAGAAGCCCCCCGGGCCGACCGAACTGCCCGGATTTGGCCCGATGGCGTTTTCATCACGGAACGCACAAACCCTTGGTGTGGCCTTACCTGTCCGCGTCTCCCTGGATTGCGATCCGGTCGATCAGACAGTCGAACAATTCAGGCACGCTAGTACCCATACAACTCCATGTCCTTCGCGTAGATCTGCTCCACCCGCCGCCGGAGATCCGGTCGCCCGTCGTAGACACTGTCCGCGTTCTTGCGGGGAGACACGTTGCGGGAGACCAACGGCACGTGGGGAAGCCGTGCCTCCTTCCGCAGCCGCTCGAGGTCGGCCTCGAAGGTTTCCAGCCGACCGACGAGGTCGAGCTCGATCAACGGGTGCAGGAGATTGATGTGCTGCGGGCGCCAGTGCGGGTCCATCTCGCGCACCGGGTCCTGCTGCTCGACGGCGCCCACGAACTCCTCGAAGGTCACCACCCGCTCGGCATCGACAGGAAGCCCCAGACCATCGGCCGCCTTGAGCCGATAGCGACGCGAATTCACCATCTTGGCCCAGTAGACCGACTCCAGTCGCCGCACGGGATGGCGTACGAAGGAGAAGCGGTAGGCCTCACCGGACAGCATGCGCAGCAGCCGACCGCGTCCCACCTCTCCGATGCTCGGCAGCCGGTGGTCCTGGTGCATTCGCTTGAGCTCGAAGCTGGTGTCGCCGGTGTGCAGTCGGTCCAGCCAGACCATCAGGGTGGAACTGGCGGCCTTGGGGTTCTTCACATAGACCAGGTTGTGCTCCGGCACGGCCCTGATGAAGCGGCCAGGCTTCCGCTGGGGGTAGTACTCCCTGATCGCCGGCCACGACAGGGCCGCAGCCGGCGATCCTGAAGCGGTCATCGGCTCACGCGGGAGTCGTGGACCCCGCCCGCGCGGCGGCCGAGTCGTCGCTCCACACCGAGACGCAGGGGATCTTGCTCTGGTCGCAGTTGTCGGCGTACTTCTTCGTGATGTCGGTGACCTCTTCCATCAGGCCCTCGCTGAGGGTGATGGGGGAGAGGCCGAGGTGAAGGAACCGGTCGTTGGCGACGTGCAGCTCGTTCTCGTCGGCCTCGTTGCGCGGGTTCGGTAGATTCATGATCTCGACGCCGGTGCGGTCGGAGATCATCTTGGCGAGGTCGCGGACCCGGTGGGTCTCAGTCATCTGGTTGAAGATCTGGACCCGGTCCTCCCGCGCGGGAGGGTTCTCCAGGGCCAGCTGGATGCACTTCACGGTGTCCTGGATGTGGATGAAGGCCCGGGTCTGCCCGCCCGTGCCGTGCACGGTGAGCGGGTAGTCGATGGCGGCCTGCATCAAGAACCGGTTGAGGACCGTGCCGTAGTCACCGTCGTAGTCGAACCGGTTGATCAGGCGCTCGTCGAGCTTCGTCTCCTTGGTCTGGGTGCCCCACACGATGCCCTGGTGGAGGTCAGTGACCCGGATGTGGTCGTTCTTGTTGTAGTAGGCGAAGAGGAGCTGGTCCTGCGTCTTGGTCAGGTGGTAGATGCTGCCGGGATTGGCGGGGTAGAGGATCTCCTGGTCGATCAGGTCGCCCTCACCGGTCGGCACCTTGACCTGCAGATACCCCTCGGGGATCTTCATCCCGGCCGTGCCGTAGCCGTAGACACCCATGGTGCCGAGGTGGACGACGTGGATGTCCTGTCCGCTGTCGACCACCGCCGAAAGCACGTTGTTGGTGGCGTTGAGGTTGTTGCTCACCGTGTAGCGCTTGTGCCGGCTGCTCTTCATGGAGTACGGCGCCGCCCGCTGCTCGGCGAAGTGCACGAGTGCGTTGGGCTTCCACTCCTCGAGCAGGTCCACCAGACGCTGGTAGTTGATGGCGACGTCGATGTCGTGGAAGGCGATCTGGTTGCCCGACACCTCCTGCCACGCCCGCAGCCGCTCACCCATGTGACGGATCGGGGTCAGCGAGGACACCTCGAGCTCGATGTCGATCTTGCGGCGCGAGAGGTTGTCCACGATGGCCACTTCGTGCCCCTGTGCAGACAGGTGCAACGCCGTGGGCCAGCCGCAGAAGCCGTCCCCGCCCAGAATGAGTACGCGCATTTTCTTCCCTTCGTGGTCAGGCCCGGCCGCTGCGGGCGTTTCCCGTGCGGCGAGTCCAGAATCGCTGGTGTCGAGTGAATTTGGTGTGTCCGCAGCAGGCGTGTCCGTGGTCGCGGAGGCTCGGGATACCTGGCCGGTGGCGGGGTCGAAATGGATTCCGCACTCCTTCACGGAGTCCATCTCCCACCACCAACGGCCGGCTCGAGGGTCCTCGCCCGGCCCGACCGCCCTGGTGCAGGGCGCGCAGCCGATGCTGGTGTAGCCCTTGTCGTGGAGGCGGTTGTAGGGGACCCGGTGGTCGTGGATGTAGGCCCAGACCTGCTCCGTCGTCCAGTCCAGCATCGGGTTGAATTTCTGGACCCCGTATCCCTCGTCCCAGGTCGAGACCTCGAGGCCCTTGCGGGTAGCCGACTGCTCGCGGCGCAGCCCGGTCAGCCACGCGCGCTTGCCAGCGAGCTCCCGTTTGAGCGGTTCCAGCTTGCGAACCCCACAGCAGCCGTGCCGCAGCTCGACGGCGTCATAGAAGCCGTTCTGGCCGTGCTCGGCGGTCCAGGCGGTCACGTTGTCCGCGTCGGGGGTGACCATGCGGATGATCGGTCCGTAACGCTGGTGGACGCTGTGCGCCAGGGCGTGGGTGTCCTCAGGCAGCCGTCCGGTGTCGATGCTGAAGACGTCGATGTCCAGCTCGTGCTTGGCGATCAGGTCGGTCATGATCATGCTCTCCGGACCGAAAGCATTGGCCAGGACGGCGGGCTGATAGTCCTCGGCAATGGTCCGCAGGAGGGCCAGCGTCTCCGAGAGCGCATGGCGATAGTCCACCAGCAAGACTCCCTCAATCGACGGTTGCGGCCCGGACCGGGAGATGCTAACACCGGCGAGCGGTGAAACCCGTACCCGCGGACCGCGCCCCGGGACCGGCACAATGACGCCCGTGACCCAGCCCAACCGCCGCCCCGCCCGTGCCGACTACGTCGCCTGGCGCACCGTGACCACGCGGTGGCGCGACGACGACGCCTACGGTCACCTCAACAACGCGACCTACTACGAGCTGTTCGACACCGCGGTCAACGCGCACCTCTACGAGGCGACCGGGCTCGACATCCGGGCCCTGCCGCAGATCGGCGTCGTGGCGGAGACCTCCTGCCGCTACTTCCGCGAGCTGGGCTTCCCCGACCCCATCGAGACCGGTCTGGTCGCCGACAAGGTCGGGCGCTCGTCGGTCGTCTACCGGATCGGTCTCTTCCAGGGCCCCGCGGACGAGGCGGCGGCCGAGGGCCGCTTCGTCCACGTCTACGTCGACAACACCGACCCGGCCCGGCCCGTGACGCCGATCCCCGACGAGATCCGGTCCGCACTGCAACCGCTGCTCCGCGGGTAGCCGGACATGTGCGAGGGTTGTGGCGCACCATCATCCGGGAGGGGGACAACGTGCTGCTCATCGGTCTGGCGATGCTCGTGATTCTCGTCGTCAGCGGGCTGGTCGTCGCCTATGTCGCCTTCCCGCACCGCGACAAGGAGATGCCCCACGCTCCCTGGCTCGGTGACGCCATGAACAAGGCGACCGACGCCATGCCCACGCTCGACGAGGACGAGGGGACCGACCCCAAGCGCTGATCCGCCCGCCTGATTGGATTGGCTCCATGGGTGACTGGCTCTTCCTGATTATCGGCATCGCCGTCCTCGGCGTGGTCCTCGTCATCGGCCTGCTCTCCGGCGGCCGTCGTCGTCGGGCCGAGCCGCCGCGCGCCGGCACCGACGTCATCACCACGCCGCCCCCCACCGAGGCGGACGTGGAGGCCCCCGCGGCCGAGCCGGTCGAGGAGGCGCCCGCTCCGCCCGCGCCCACGATCGAGACGCCGGAGGGGACCGCCTCCCGACTGACGCGGCTGCGGCAGCGGCTGGCCCGCTCGCAGGGCGGCCTCGGGCGCGGACTGCTCGCTCTGCTCTCCCGTGACCGCCTCGACGAGGACACCTGGGAGTCCATCGAGGACACCCTGCTCACCGCCGACGTCGGCGTGAAACCGACCCAGGAGCTGGTCGAGAACCTACGCACCCGCCTCCGGGTCGAGGGCCACGCCGACCCCCGGACGGTGCTCCGCGAGGAGCTCATCTCCCTGGTCGGCCCCGAGCTCGACCGTCGGCTGAGCGTGACGGGTGCCGACGGAAATCCTGGCGTGGTGCTGGTCGTCGGCGTCAACGGGTCGGGCAAGACCACCACCGTCGGCAAGATCGCGCGGATCCTGGTCGCCGAGGACCGCTCGGTCGTGCTCGGTGCGGCCGACACCTTCCGGGCAGCCGCCGTCGAGCAGCTCGCCACCTGGGGCGAGCGGGTCGGCGTCGAGGTGGTCCGGGGGCCCGAGGGTTCCGACCCGGCCAGTGTCGCCTTCGAGGCGGTCCGCGAGGGCGTGGCCCGCGAGGTCGACACGGTGGTCGTCGACACCGCCGGCCGTCTCCAGAACAAGGCCGGGCTCATGGACGAGCTCGGCAAGGTCAAGCGCGTGATCGAGAAGCAGGCGCCGGTCACCGAGGTGCTGCTGGTGCTCGACGCCACGACCGGACAGAACGGCATGGTCCAGGCGCGGGTGTTCAGCGAGGTCGTCGACGTCACCGGGATCGTGCTGACCAAGCTCGACGGCTCCGCGAAGGGCGGCATCGTGGTTGCCGTCCAGCGCGAGCTCGGCGTCCCGGTCAAGCTGGTCGGGCTCGGTGAGGGCGCCGACGACCTCGCGCCGTTCGACCCGGGTGCGTTCGTCGACGCCCTGCTGGGTGGTTCCTGAGGAGGCCGTCAGGGCCCGTCTCGACGAGCTGGGTCCCGTTCGGGCGGTAACACGGATGTAACGTCCGGCGGACGGGTGTTTTCGTGACCGCAACACGTCGCGGCGTACCGCGAAATGTGCGGATCAGAGAGTTGGCGAAACCAACTCCTGGAGGAGCACTACGTGGACGGCTACTACACCTGGATGCTGATCTCGTCCTGCCTGGTCCTGATGATGACCACGCCTGGGCTGGCTCTGTTCTACGGCGGCATGAGCCGCTCGAAGTC
>DASSJR010000077.1:0-3122 GCA_035691135.1 Nocardioides sp.
GTGGAGTGCCGCCCAGCCCGTCACCGCCTCGCCGGGGCGGAGCACCGCCGCGGCCTCGACGATGCGCTGCCCGGGCGATCGCTCGACGTCCGACGGGACCACGAGCCCGTGGCTGGTCGTGCGCCACCGCGGGCCCCGCGCCTCGCCACGAGTGGGACCCGCGGCGCCGGAGGGGTCCACGCGCACTGGCGCGACGAGACCGGGGCGACGCTCGTGGAAGGGCGCGGGCTCGAACACGAGCGGAGCCTTCCCCGCAGAAGGGCCGGGTACCGGCTGTCCACAGGCTGGTTCACGAGAGACTCCGCGTACCCCCGGGCCATCTGGGTAGTCCAGTGGCAGATGGCTCGGAATCAGCCCGAAGTACAGCCACTACCCACTGGACTATCCAGCTACCCAAGAGCAAGGGGACCACAAGAGTGACGTCTGGGACGACGATCAGGGTGGCGCGAGCCGGTGACCGACCCGGCGTCGAGCAGGTGATCCGGGCCGCGTTCGGTGCCGAGGGGCCGGGGCATGGCGACGAGGTCGTCGGGCTGTGGCGCGAGCTCGACGAGTCCGGCCTGGTGCGGATCAGCCTGGTCGCCGTCGTGGACGATGAGGTGGTCGGCCACGTCGGGGTCAGTCACGCGTGGCTCGACGCGCGGCGGGCACTGGTCGACGTACTCCTGCTGAGTCCGCTGTCCGTGCTGCCCGCCCACCAGGCACACGGCATCGGGACCACGCTGATCAAAGCGGCGGTGGCGGCCGGCGAACAGACGGGGAAGCCGGCGATGGTGCTCGAGGGGAGCCCGTTCTACTACGGCAGGCGGGGGTTCGACCGCGGATCCACCCACGGCATCGTGGCACCGAGCGACCGCACCCCCGACGCTGCCTTCCAGGCGGCCCTCTTCGGGTCCTGGGAGGAGTGGATGACCGGCCGGGTCGTCTACCCCGACGTGTGGTGGCGCCACGATGCGGCCGGTCTGCGCGACCCTGCGCTGGCACAGCTGGAGGAAAAGTTCAGAGACCTGTGAGCGTCTCCAGCCAGTCCAGCACCCGAATGGCGGCCTCGTCGGGCGTGAGATCGGTGTTGTCGAGGCGCAAGTGAGGGAAGTCGCCGATCACCTCGTCGCCGGGCTGGGGATCACTGGGGTCGGTGTTCATCCGGTGGCGCTCGAGCTCACGCACATTGGCGTCGGACCACTCCCGGTCGCGCTTGCTGGGCTTGGCCGCAAGCCGCTGCTCGGTGTGGTTGCGGGCCAGGCGGGTCTCCAGGTCGGCGAACAGCTCCACCACCGAGACCCGCAGACCCGCGTCGACGTACGGCGCCAGCAGCCAGCGCACCCCTTCGGCGGACTCGGGGTTCTCGAGATCCCACACCAGGGTGAACACCAGCCGCGTGTCGCTGGCCGCGGCCTCCTCGATGATGCGGCGTCGGAACTCCCGGTCCAGGACGCGGAAAGGCGGGGTGCCGAAGCCGAAGATCTCCAGCAGGGGCTCGATGGTGTGGTGGTTGTGGAAGAGCCGGAAGTCCGAGGCCGCACAGATCGCCCGGCCGACGGTCATCTTGCCGACGGCCGGCGGCCCGGTGACCAGGATCAGCTCCCCGGCAGACATGCCCGGAGGGTATTCGCTTGCCCGACCGTGGGGCGACCGGATTGGCTGGTGCCATGAGCGACATGTGGCTGCCCGCCGACGAGGACCCCCGCATGCAGGCCGGATCGATGCGGGGCGAGCGCGATTGTCTGGTCGGCTACCTCGAGCACTACCGGACCACACTGGAGCTCAAGTGCGACGGGCTGACGGCGGAGCAGATGGCCACGCGGTCGGTCCCACCCTCGACGATGTCCCCACTCGGGATGGTGCGGCACCTGGCGCGCGTGGAGCAGAGCTGGTTCCGCCGCGTGATCGAGGCCCGGATGGAGATTCCGCGCTTCTTCCAGGACGAGGACGGGGGCTTCGACTTCGACGAGGCGGCCGTCGACCAGGCGCTCGTCGACGAGGCCTGGAGCCTCTGGCAGGGCGAGGTCGCCTACGCACGCGAGGTGCTCGAGCGAACCGACCTCGACGCCGTCGTCGACGTCCACGGCGATCCGAGCGAGGTCCGCGACATCGTCGTGCACATGATCGAGGAGTACGCCCGCCACTGCGGCCACCTCGACCTGCTCCGCGAGTGCATCGACGGCCGCACCGGCCAGTGAGCCGGCGTGGTGCGTCCGTAGAGTTGTCATGTGACTCGGACTGCGACCAAGGCCTGGGGCTTCGGCCTCGCCACTCTCGACTCGGCGGGGACCGTCCTCGACGTCTGGTTCCCCTCTCCGACTCTCGGCGAGGCGCCGGCGGATGCGACCGAGCCGGAGGAGCTCACCGCCCTCGCCGGGAAGGACGACGCGCGCGATGTCGTCCGCGAGGTGGTCAAGGTGGAGGTCGAGGACCTGTCGGCCGCCCCGGCGAGCACCCAGGACGTGTGGCTGCGTCTTCACCTGATCTCGACCCGGCAGTGCGTGCCGCACAGCATCTCGATGGACGGCGTCTTCGGGCTGCTCACCAACGTGGTGTGGACCAGCCTCGGCCCGTGTGCGGTCGCCGGATTCGAGTCCACCCGGGCCCGGCTCCGGGCGGCCGGCCACCAGGTCACGGTCTACGGCGTCGACAAGTTCCCCAGGCTCGTCGACTACGTGCTGCCGACCGGCGTCCGCATCGCCGACGCCGACCGCGTGCGCCTGGGCGCGCACCTCGCCGAGGGCACCACGGTGATGCACGAGGGCTTCGTGAACTACAACGCCGGCACGCTCGGAGCCTCGATGGTCGAGGGCCGGATCTCGGCCGGGGTCCTGGTCGGCGACGGTTCCGACGTCGGCGGCGGCGCCTCGATCATGGGCACCCTCTCCGGCGGCGGCACCGCCGTCATCTCCGTGGGTGAGCGCTGCCTGCTCGGGGCGAACTCCGGCATCGGCATCTCGCTCGGCAACGACTGCGTGGTCGAGGCCGGCTGCTACGTGACCGCCGGCACCAAGGTGACCGTGTCCGACATGGACGGCAAGCCCAAGGTGATCAAGGCGGCCGAGCTCTCCGGCGCCAGCAACGTCCTGTTCCGACGCAACTCGGTGACCGGCGCAATCGAGGCCGTGCCGTGGCACAGC